>NZ_LABY01000193.1 GCF_001043975.1 Methylobacterium variabile | reverse complement strand
CGTAGAAGTCGGGGCCGAGGTCCCGATGCCGGCTCCCTCCGCCCGCCCGTCGCGCCGCCACGCCGATCTCGGCCCCGACTTCTACGACGTCGTTGCGCCCGCCCGCTTCCCGGCCTGCGTCCTGCGCCACCGCAACCAGGCCTGGGCCGAGCGGATCGGTCTCGGGGACCTGACCGACGACGAGTGGATCGCGCATTTCGGCCGGTTCGAGCCGCTGCCCGGGAGCTTTCCCGAGCCGCTGGCCCTGCGCTACCACGGCCACCAGTTCCGCAGCTACAACCCGGAGCTCGGCGACGGCCGCGGCTTCCTGTTCGCGCAAGTGCACGACCTGCGCGACGGGCGCCTGCTCGACCTCGGCACCAAGGGGAGCGGGCAGACGCCGTGGTCGCGCACCGCCGACGGGCGGCTGACCCTGAAGGGCGGCGTGCGCGAGGTGCTGGCCACCACCATGCTGGAGGCGCTCGGCGTCGAGACCTCGAAGTCGTTCAGCCTGATCGAGACCGGCGAGGCCCTGGTGCGGGGCGACGAGCCGTCGCCGACCCGCTCCGCGGTGCTGGTGCGGCTCAGCCACTCGCATATCCGCATCGGCACCTTCCAGCGCTTCCGCGCCTACGACGATGTCGACAACCTGCGCCGGCTCCTCGATCATACGGTGCGCACCTACCGGCCGGAGGCGTGGCGCGACGACCAGGGCGACCGGGCCGCCGCCTTCCTCGCCGATGTCTGCCGGCGGGTCGCCCGCATGGGCGCGCAGTGGATGGCGGCGGGGTTCGTCCACGGGGTGCTCAACACCGACAACATCAACGTGACCGGCGAGAGCTTCGATTACGGCCCCTGGCGCTTCGCGCCGGTGAACGACCCGGCCTTCACCGCCGCCTACTTCGACGAGTACGGCCTCTACGCCTTCGGCCGGCAGCCGGAGGCGCTGGGCTGGAACCTCGCGCGCCTGGCCGAGTGCCTGCTGCCCCTCTCCGACGAGGCGCGGCTCGGCGCCGCCATGGACGTCTACGGCCCGGCCCTGCAGGACGCCTTCGCCCACGCGCTCCTGCGCCGCCTCGGCCTCGCGGTGCCGGAGGACGAGGCGGCGATGCACGCTCTCGTCGGCGCGTTCTGGTCCTTCCTGCAGGCGAGCCGCGCACCCTTCGAGCAGGCCTTCTTCGACTGGTACGGCGGCCTGGCGAGCGAGGCGCGCGCCGCCCGCAGCCCCGCTGCCGCCCACTATGCCGGCGAGGGATTCGACCGGGTGCGCCGGGCGCTCGCCGCCCTCGCGCCCGACCCGGCGGCGCGGCTCGACCATCCGTACTTCGCGAAGGACGCGCCCTGCACGATGCTGATCGACGAGGTCGAGGCCCTGTGGGCGCCGATCGCGTCCGGCGACGACTGGTCGGCCTACCTCGCCAAGCTGGCGGCGATCGACGAGATGGCCGAGGCCTACGGCACCCGGCCGGCGCCGCCCTGAGTCCCGGCACGGGATCCGGGAGCCTCCCGCAGGCCGACGCCGCGGAAGATGTGCCGGCCGAGCGGGTCCATGCGGTAGCCCGTCACCTCCCGGCGCGCCGCCACGAAGACCGCCGAGTGGGCGATCGGTACCCAGGGCAGCTCGCGCCGGAAGATCGCCTGCGCCTGCCGGTACAGCTCCGCCCGGGTGCCCTGGTCGGTGACGCGCCGGGCCTTCGTCACCAGCGCGTCGAAGGTGGGGTCGCACCAGCGGGCGATGTTGCTGCCGCCGGTCCGGGCCGGCACGCAGCCGAGGAGCACCCCGAGGAAGTTGTCCGGGTCGCCGTTGTCGGCGGTCCAGCCGAACAGCGCCATCTTCGGCACGCCGGCCAGCATCTTGCTCCGGTAGGCGCTCCACTCGTCGGTCACCAGCCGCAGCCGCACGCCGATGCGGGCGAGGTCGGCCTGGATCATGTCGGCGACGCGCCGGCCGTTGGGATTGTAGGCCCGGCTCACCGGCGGGTACCACAGCTCGGCCTCGAAGCCGGAGGGATATCCCGCCTCGGCGAGGAGCCGCTGCGCCCCCGCCCGGTCGAGAGGCGGGTCCGCGAGAGTCGGATCGTGCCCCCAGAGGTTCGGCGGCAGGGGCGAGCGGGCCGCCGTGCCGCCCGGGCCGTAGACCCCGGTCACGATCGCCGCCTTGTCGATCGCCATGGCGACGGCGCGGCGCACCCGCAGGTCGTCGAAGGGCGGCTTGGTGACGTTGAGGGCGAGGTAGCCGATGTTGAGCTCCTCCTCCCGCATCAAGGTCAGGCCCGGGTCGGCCCGGATGCCGTCGAGGTCGCCGGGGTTGGGGAAGGGCATCAGGTGGCATTCGCCCGCCCGCACCTTCGCCAGCCGCACCGCCGCGTTGGGGGTGATCGAGAAGACCAGGCTGTCGATCGGCGGCTGCCCGCCCCAGTGGTCCGGGAAGGCGCGGTAGCGCAGGGCGACGTCGGGCTGGAAGGCGACGAAGCTGAACGGTCCGGTGCCGATCGGCTCGCGGTCGAGGCGCTCCGCCTCGCCGGCGGCGGCGAGCGCGGCGGCGTATTCCGCGGACTGGATCGCTCCCAGCGCCATGGCGATGTTGGGCAGGAAGGTGGCGTCGGCCTCGCGCAGGCGGATGCGGACCGTGCGGGCATCGACGGCCTCGACCGCCTCGATCAGCGCCGGCAGGCCGAGGTCGCGGAAATAGGCGTACTGGCCGCCGGAGACGCCGTGGAACGGGTGGTCCGCCCGCCACTGCCGCCCGATCGAGAAGACCACGTCCTCGGCGGTGAGCGGCCTCGTCGGCCGGAAGCGGGCGTTGCGGTGGAAGGCGACGCCCTGGCGCAAGGTGAAGGTGTAGTCGCGCCCGTCCGGCGAGATCGTCCAGGCTTCGGCGAGGCTCGGGCGGATGGTGGTGGTGCCGGGCTCGAAGGCGACCAGGGTGTCGAAGACCGGCCAGGCCGCATCCATGCCGGTCGTGGTGGTGACGAGCTGCGGGTTGAGGGATTCGGGGTTGCCCTCGGAGCAGAACACCAGGGTCCTGGCGGCGGCCGGCGCGGCGGACAGCCAGATCGCGGCGAGGGCGGCGGCAAGGCCCCGCAGAGCGCGCCGCCGCGGGCTCGCCTCGAATCGTTGATCCATGCCTGGCATCGCGCGGCCGCCCCCTCGCACAGGTCCCGTCGGTGCGGTCATGCTCTCCGCCAGTACACACCGAAAGGACGAAATCCCCAAATCCCGATCCGGGCCCGATTGCCGGGGCCGCCGCGCTCCCGCGCCGCGGCTCTATTGTGCCGCCATCGCCGCCCGCGCCGTCGCTGCCGGGGCGAGGCAGGCCGGGAACTCGACCCGCACCACCGTGCCCCGGCCCTCGCGGCTCTCCACCGCGATGCGGCCCTGGAGCTGCCCGGAGACGAGGTTGTAGACGATGTGCATGCCGAGGCCGGAGCTGCCCCGGTGGCGGGCGGTGGTGAAGAACGGGTCGAAGATCCGCTCCCGGTCCGCCGCCGCGATGCCGCGGCCGTCGTCGCGCACCTCGAGGCGGACCCATGAGCCCTCGCGCGAGACCGCGACCGTGATGGTGCCGGGCGTGCCGTCCGCGAAGGCGTGGACCACCGCGTTCTTGACCAGGTTGGTGATGACCTGGGCGAGCGCGCCCGGATGGGTGTCGACCTCGAACTCCTCGGCGGCCTCGAGCTCGAGGCGGTGCCCGCCCCGGCGCAGCAGCGGCCCGAGGCTGCGCAGGAGCTCGCCCAGCCACTCGCGCAGGGGAAAGCGGCGGTGCTCGTCGCTCACCCGGTCGACCGCGACCTGCTTGAAGCTGTGGACGAGGTCCGCCGCCCGGGCGAGGTTGGCGGTGAGGAGGTGCGAGCCCTCCTGCATCCGGTCGACGAAGTGGGTCAGGCGCGAGCGCGAGAGCTGGCCCGCGGCCGCCACCTCGCGGAAGTCCCGCGCCTCGTCGCGCACCAGGGTCGCGGTGGTGAGGGCGATGCCGAGCGGCGTGTTGATCTCGTGCGCCACCCCGGCGACGAGCTGGCCGAGGGAGGCGAGCTTCTCGGCCTGGATCAGGTCGGACTGGGTCTGGCGCAGCTCGGCGAGGGTGCGGTCGGCCTCCTCCTTGGCCCGCCGCAGGGCGCGCTCGCGCCGGCCGATCTCCTCGACGAACATCGCCGTGGCCCGGGCCATGTCGCCGAGCTCGTCGCGCCGGCGCCCGACCTCGGCCCCCACGTCCCCGGCTCCCATCTCGCGCCGGCCCGGATCGGCGGCGAGCGCCAGCATGCTGCGCTGGAGCTGGCGCAGGGGCCCGGTGATCGAGCGCGCCACCGCCAGGGCCGCCGCCGAGCCGAGCACCAGGCCGGCGCCGGCGCCGACCAGCAGCAGGCGCAGCAGGAAGGTGCCGAAGCGGTCGGCGTCGTCGATGAAGATCTCGTTGAGGCTGCGGGCGGTCTCGCCGATGACCGCTGCGAGGCCGTCCATCGCGGCGATGCCCTCGTTCTGCCGGCGCAGGCCCTCGACGGTGGTGCCGAGGCGCTCGCGCCAGCCGTCGATGGCCTCGATCATCTCGCCCTGGATCAGCGGCGAGATCGGCAGGGCGGCGGCGGTCTCGGACAGGCGCCGGCCGTCCTCCAGCATCGCGGCCGCCGCCGGGACGTCGCGCCGGCGCAGGGCCTCGGCGGTGCGCTGGCCGAGCTTGAGGGTCTCCAGCGCGATGTTCTGCGTCGCCTGCTCGGTCTCGTTGGCCTGCACCGCGTAGGAGAGGAGCTGCGTGACCTCGTCGTGCAGCGCCCGCTGGGCCGAGCCGTCGATCTTCAGGACCCGGTCGCACCACTCGTCGAGGACGTTGACCGGCGAGGGGAGCGACGAATCCACGATGCGCGCATGCCCGCCATCGGCGGTGACGAGGCCCGGCTCCTCGCCGCCGCGCCAGGCCTCGTAGGCGGCGGTGAGGATCAGCAGCTCCTCGGCCTCCGCCTCCCGCCGGTCGCCCTTCAGCGCCGCGGCGAGGTCGCGGGCGGCGTTGCGCACCTGGACCATCCCGGACGGGGCGCGGCCGCCGTCGCGCAGGGCCTCGATCTCGGCCTGCGCCACCAGGGCGCGCAGCTCGTTGACGGCGCCGACCACGTCGCGGACCTGCCGCAGGGTGCTGGCCTTGTCGGTGAGGGAGACCACGAGGTCGGTGTTGGCGGCCCGCTGCCGGTCCCGGGCCTGATCGGCGAGGCGCACCAGGGCGTCGGCCCGGGAGGCCATCTCGGCGATCAGCCCGTCGTTCTCCCGGGTGATCCGCACCAGAGCCTGCATCTGGTCGATCGAGTCCTTGAGGGCGGCGCGGGCCGCCTCGATGCGGGACGCCTGGTCCGGGGTGCGGGCGAAGCGGCGCAGGTCGTCGAGGGAGCCGGCCGATTCCGCCGTCAGGCGGGCGAAGCGCTCGGCATGGTCGGTGCGCTCGATCGGCCGCGCCGCCAGGAACTCGTCGCGCACCGTCGTCGACAGGGTCAGGGTGCGGTAGATCGCGCCGGCCAGCACCGCGCCGCCGCGGGCCCGGTCGGCCTGGGCGAGCAGGAGCCAGCCCGCCAGCGCGATCAGCGCCGCGATGGTGATCGGCAGACCGCCGACCAGGATGATCTTGTGGCCGACCCGCATCGTGGCCTAGCTCCGCCGCGGGTGACGACTATGCATTATTTCTCAGGGCTCGCCAGCGCGGGGCTGCCGGCGCCGTCACTCCGCGGCCGGTCCGCGGCGGTGCGGGCGGCGGGGGCCGGCCCCGCCGCGTTCCCCGTCGGGCTGCCGGCCGGACCGGGGGCCCGGGCGTCGCAGCATCCCCTGGCCGTCGAGCGGTGCCCCCGGTCGCCGCCGCGGCCGGCCCGTCGGTGTCGGAAGGGCAGGGGGCCCGAGCCGGGGAGCCCCGACGGGGAGCGCCTGCCGGCGACCGGCGCGGGCGCCCCGACGCGGGCCCGTTCCCAGGACGGCGCGCAGCGCCTCCAGCCCCTCGGGATCGCCGTCCAGCAGATCGGCGCTGAAATGCGTCATGGCGGCCTCGTCTCATCGCGCGGCGCGTCAGCCCACCGACACCCGGTCCCGGCCCGGCACGCGGGCCGGCGCCGTCGGGCGCTGCTCCTCGATCACCCGCACCGGCCGGCGGGGCTCGCCGTCCGAGGCGGCGCTCCCGGGCCGCAGGCAGGCCTCGGGCAGGTAGGGCCAGGCCACGCCGGTGCAGGTGGAGTCGGCAGCGGGAGAGACCGGAACCGCCGCCGCGGGCGCCTTCCCGGCCACGACGTGCGGAGCCGAGGGCTTCGTCGCCTCGACGATGCCGACCGTCAGCATCGCGCTCATCAGGATCACCCGCGCCACCATCATCACCGCCTCCTCGCCGCCCGTTTGCTCGGGCTCTTGTGAGAGGCGGTATAGGGACGGTGCGTGTCCGTCGTTTTGCGTCGTGCCGGTGAATTCGCCGCCCGACATCACATCGTGTTGCGTCCGCAGCCCAGGACGAAACATTCGGCTGCGCGATAACACCCATGAAAAAATCCCCCTCTCCGGCGGGAGAGGGGGACGAGAACTTCAGCGAGACCTCGGGCCGTGCGCGGGCCGTAGGCGGATCACTCCGCCGGGGTCTGCTCGGCGGTGAAGTGGCCGCACCAGTCCTGGCCGGCGACGACCGGCCACAGGCCGTGGCCCTGCGGCTCCGGCTGGCTCACCGGCGGGTTGAAGCGGCACAGGCCCTCGTCGCCCTGCGCAGCAGCGCCGTTGAGCTTGTGGTCGTCGAAGTAGCGGCAGCTGCTGCAGGCCGCGCCGTGCGTGGTCGCCATGTCGAGTCTCCCGTTGGCCGAGGCATCGCCTGGCCCCGTCAGTTGCTAATTAGAACAACTCGAAACTGGCGGCAAGGTCCGTCGACCGAGGCCGGTCGCGATGCCGCACCGTCAGGGCCGGCCTGCCATCCGGTGGCGTGCCAGCCGGGAGGCGCCGCCGGCCCGTGAGGATGGCCGGGCGCATGGTCGACCACCGCCACCCTGATCCCAGGGATCCTGCCGCCCGAGGAGATGTCAGCCGGTGTGCCTCCACGGCGGGCGGTCGACCGGGACCGGCGTCTGGCGGGTGCCCCTCGCGCGGCGGCGTCAGGGGGGCGGCAGTTCGGGACACCGGAGCACGCGCATCGATCGGCGCGTGCCGCCGGTCTGGTCGACGAGGTCAATAGCGGGCGCCGGGCCGCCTGCGCGGAACGGCGCCGCGGCTCCGCTGGCCCGTGACAGCGTGCGCGAGGCTTTCATGTGGGGCGTCACCGGCCGGTCCTGCACGGCAACCGGTCCGCCGACGCGTCCCGATTCGCAGCGGCCTGATCGAGGCCCGATGCCCCGGGCCGCCGGGCTGGTTTCCCGCGCTGAGGACAGTGGATGACGGACGCACCGTGAAGCGGCGCCGTTGACGTGCCCGATCACGGCCAGCGTTTCGACTTGCAAGCAGCACGCAAGAGATCGAGGCCGTTCATCTGCGTCGATTCCAAGATATAACAGAATGAACTAACAGAATAAAAACCCGATGTAATTCTCTGTTAGTTCAAATTTATATCTTTGTTAGCTCATGGAAATGATGCAAAATATAGCATAAAGACCATTTATAATTCGAAACAATATGTTAGAACAAGCAAATATTGTATAGTTTTGCAACGTTCAAAATGTGTTGAATTTGCCACAATATCCGCTGACGGCGGTCACAACGCGTTGTTAGATCTTAGAGCCGATTGATCAACTCAACGTCATGAAAGATTGTTCCCTCGCACCGGGTGCTCTCCGGTGCGTTTCAGCCGAGCCCGCGCGGAGGGCTGAAGCTTCGGGGGCATAAGAGGGACATGGTCTCGAGGCCGAAAAGGTCTTCGGAACAGAGTCGTTCACCCCATCAGGGTCCGAAATCTTGGAGGTCTCAATGAAGCTCGTGAAGAGCCTTCTGCTGGGTTCGGCCGCTGGCCTGACCGTCGTCGCGGGGGCGCAGGCTGCCGATCTGCCGGTCAAGAAGGCGGTGCCTGTTGAGTACGTTCGTGTCTGCTCGGCCTACGGTGCCGGCTTCTTCTTCATTCCCGGCACCGACACCTGCCTGCGCGTCTCCGGCCGCGCTCGCTTCGAGGCCGGCTACACGCAGACCTACACCCGCGGCAACGCCAACAACGGTGGTGACCTGATGGGTTACCAGGGTCTCGGCCGCCTCAACCTCGACGCCCGCACGCAGACCGCCTACGGCACCCTGCGCGCCTTCGTGCGCTTCGACATCGCGTCCCGTACCGGCGCCTACCTGTACTCGGGCACCCAGAACCGCATCGCCAACGCCTTCCCGGCGCAGGGCATCGACACCTTCAACCGCGCCCAGCAGAGCGTGAACGTCGACAAGGCGTTCATCCAGTTCGCCGGCCTGACCGCCGGTCGCGCTGCCTCGTTCTACGACTTCTACGCCCACGACTTCGAGATCATCGGCACCTCGCTGGGCTCGGACGTCGCCTCGACCAACCTGCTCGCCTACACCGCGACCTTCGGTCAGGGCTTCTCGGCGACGATCTCGGTCGAAGACCCGATCTTCCGCAAGACCCCGCTGTTCGGCAACGGCTCGGCGACGGTCGCCAACGCCCAGTACCAGGTGTTCGGCGCCGGCGCCGGCAACTACACCCCGGTCATCGCCACCATCGGCGGCGTCCCGGTCGGCGAGGCGTTCTACGACGTGGCCCAGCGCTCGCGCATGCCCGACTTCGTCGGCGCGCTGCGCTACGACGCCGCCTGGGGCTCGGCCCAATTGTCGGCCGCCGTCCACGAGCTGAACACCGGCAACGCGATCGGCCCCATCGTCGCCCTCCCGGGCGTGGCCACCACCGCCGGCGCGGTCGCGCCCCGGCCGACGACCGAGTACGGCTGGGCCGTCCAGGGCGGCGTGAAGATCAACCTGCCCTTCATCGCCGCCGGCGATTCCCTGTACCTGCAGGGATCGTACGGCGAGGGCGCCACGATGTACACCGGCTACAACCGGTACAACGGCGCCTACGCCCCGTCGGGCAACGTCGCAGCCGGCTCCAGCTTCAACAACTTCTACTCGGACGCGGTGATCGATCCGTTGACCGGGAAGATGGAGCTCTCGACCAGCTGGACGGTGGTCGGCGCTTACCTGCACTACTGGACGCCGCAATGGCGCTCGGCCATCATCGGCAGCTACGGCGAGCAGAGCTTCGGCAGGACAAGCCGGACCAACCTCGCCGCTGCGAGCACACTGGTCGGCGGCGCGCTGATCGGCAACCCGGCCTCCCCGCTGTTCGCCTTCAGCAACGTGCTGCGTGACACCAACCAGATCGTCGCCGGCGCGAGCCTGATCTGGTCGCCGGTGAAGGACCTCGATATCGGCGTCGAGGGTCTGTACGCCCGTCAGGGTCTCAAGAACGGCCGCGTGGTCGACGCCAACAAGGCCGTTGGCACGGCGGTGGCCGTGAACGCCGCCGGCCTGCCGGTCACCGCCGCCGGCGTGGTCCTGCCGACCGTGAACTCGACCGACTCGTTCCAGGTCCGCATGCGCGTCCAGCGCGACTTCTAAGCTCAATCGAGCTTTCTGAAGGGGAGCTTCGGCGCAAGCCGGGGCTCCCTTTTTCATGTTTGAAGTCATTCAAAAGAAAAAAGGCGCACTCGGTGAGTGCGCCTTGCAGGTGCCCTGGGTCTCGAAACTCAGGATGTCCATTTGTAGCAGTGACAGGGCCTGTGTTCAACTGCCGGAAGAGCTTGAATGACGATAAAATGTTCAAGCGATCCTGTGTATCAAAGTCTAACAGCGGTCCGCTGCGGCACTGTTGCCGTCAGCTCGGTCAACGAGCGCCCCGTCCGCCGGTCGTGACGGCTCCTTCCCGTCGCGACCGGATCGGGGTCGGAGCGGCGGGTCAGGCCCGCTGCTCCTTCAGCCGGCGGACGCACTTGCTGTAGTATTGCGGCCATCGCGGCCCCTGGGCCGCCTTGTCGGCGACGTCGAGGGCGCGCCACTCGGCGCCGCATTTGCGCTGGCGCTCGCGGGCGGCGAGGCTCCGGATGCTCGGCTCCCGTCGCGGTGCGGTCTCCGAGGCGGCGCCTCCCTGGCGGGAGAGGCCTCTCTGAGAGGGACCGACTTGGGTGGGAGAACCGGCCTGGCCGAGGGCGGCGGCGGGGGCGGCGACCAGAAGGGCCGCCAGGATGGCGCGGACGAGGGGCTGTGGCATGGGAAGCTCGCGGGGCGGGCGCCGTGGGATCGCCGGCGCGACCCCGACACTGGCACAGGCTGCCGCAAGGGCAAGTCGTGGTCGCGGGGCCGGTCGCGCCGAAAGAGCGCTGCACGATGCCCCGTTGAGACAACCTTCACCCTGTACAGGGCGGGCCCGCCTCTGTTTAGCTCGCGCGGACTGACCGATGCGCGACGGACGCCCCCGTGTCCCCGCCGTGCGAGAAGGACCGCCCGCATGTCGGCCGTGACGACGCCGCCGATCGACCTCTACTACTGGACGACGCCCAACGGCTGGAAAGCCTCGATCATGCTCGAGGAGTGCGGCCTGCCGTACCGGATGGTCCCGATCAACATCGGCAAGGGCGCGCAAGCCGCGCCCGAGTTCCTCGCCGTGTCGCCGCACGGCAAGATTCCGGTCATCGTCGATCCGGATGGGCCGGGCGGCGCACCGATCACGGTCCACGAATCGAACGCGATCTTGCAGTACCTCGCCCGCAAGACCGGGCTCCTCTACCCGGCGGAGGAGCGGGCCCGCATCGCGGTCGACATCTGGCTTTTCTGGCAGGCGGCGAATTTCGGGCCGACCCTCGGCCAGACCCACCATTTCCGCATCTACGCGTCGGAGAAGATCCCCTACGCGATCGAGCGCTTCACCGCCGCGACCGCGCGCCTCTACCAGGCACTCGACGCCCAGCTCGGCCGCCACGCCCACGTGGCGGGGGACGCCTGCACCATCGCCGACATCGCGATCCTGCCCTGGGCCAAGCTCTGGGAGCGCCAGGGCCAGGACCTCGCCGCCTTCCCGAACGTCGCGGCCTGGCTTGAGCGGATGAAGGCCCGTCCGGCGGTGCAGCGCGGATTCCGGCTCAAGCCGGACCCGGAGGTCCCCCCGGGCCCGGGCCTGCGCGCCTGACGGCGGATCAGTTCCCGGCCGGCGCCGCGGCCTTGGGAGCCGCCGCGGGCTTCGCCTTCGGGGCTGCCGGCGCAGCCTGGGCGAACTCGTCGGGGGCCTTGGTCCAGGTCTGCGAGCCGCACAGGATCTTCAGGAGGCAGCCCGAGATCGCGAGCTCGCTCGCGCTCTCGCGCGTCACCGAGACGTCGTAGCTCTTGCCCTCGTCGGCGTTGTAGATCTGGCCCTTGTAGGCGCCGTCCTCGGGCTTCAGCCCCTCCATGAGCTGGAGGCCGATCATCGGGCGGCTGCGCTTCTTCGGGTCGGGGTTCTTGATGTCGGTCCGCGGCTGGCCCTGGTCGTTGAGGGGGGACTTCAGCCACACCACCGTGCCGCAGGCTTGGGCGGCGCCGGGTCCGCACTTCTCGATCTTGATCTTGGCCCGCCCGTCCTCGGTGAGCCAAGTACCGCTCGGGTCCTTGCCGGTCGGATCCTTGGCGGGGGCCGCTGCGGCGGCGCCGACGCTGAGGAGGGTCGCGGCGAGGACTGGGATCAGGATCGAACGCATGCAGGAATCTCCTGGCTGTCCGCGGCGCTCGTCGGCCCGGCTGAAGGGCGCGAGCGGCGGGTGCTGCGAGGGCGCCGCCTCGCCTGAGCGGGCGGCGTGGCCGAAAGGTCACGTCGGGCGGCAAAGAGCCCGCTCTTTGGGGCGATTTTTCGGCCGTGTTGCGGCAACGCCGCAGCCGGGGGTTCGGGCAGAGGCCGCGCGCCCGCGCTTGAGCGGTTCCTGGCCCGCCGCTATAAGCCCGGCGCCGGGCGTCCGCATGGCCCCGGCGCGCGGGCCTTTCGCGCCCGGTTCTCCCGGGCGCCCGGTGCTGCCGGACCTCCGGTCCGGTTCCGCGCGGCATCCTGCCGCCCACGCCACCCGATTTTCTCCGACGGACTCCCCATGGCCACCGAGCGCACCTTCTCCATCCTGAAGCCCGACGCCACCGCCCGGAACCTCACCGGCGCGGTCAACGCCGTGATCGAGGAGGCGGGCCTGCGCATCGTCGCCCAGCGCCGCATCCGCATGTCGGACGCCCAGGCCAAGAAGTTCTATGAGGTCCACGCCGAGCGCCCGTTCTACGGCGAGCTCGTCGAGTTCATGACCTCGGGCCCGGTCGTGGTGCAGGTGCTCGAGGGCGAGAACGCCGTCGCCAAGTACCGCGAGGTGATGGGCGCCACCAACCCGGCCCAGGCCGCCGAGGGCACCATCCGCCAGAAGTTCGCCAAGTCGGTCGGCGAGAACACCGTCCACGGCTCGGACAGCCTCGAGAACGCCGCCATCGAGATCAAGCAGTTCTTCGAGGAGAAGGACATCGTCGGCTAAGGTTTCCCGATCGGGTAAACGCCGATAGGCTGACGGCCCTCGCCGCCCGCGGCGGGGGCCTTTTTGTTCGAGGGAGCGCGAGCGGTGACGGTGCAGCCACGGATCGAGCGGACGACCTCCACCTGCCCGCACGACTGCCCGTCGGTCTGCGCCCTCGAGGTCGAGGTGATCGACGGCGCCACGATCGGCCGGGTGCGCGGCAACCCCCGCCACAGCTACACGGCGGGCGTCGTCTGCGCCAAGGTCGCCCGCTACGCCGAGCGCATCCACCATCCCGACCGGCTGACGCAGCCCCTCATCCGCACCGGGCCGAAGGGGTCGGGATCCTTCGCGCCGATCGGCTGGGACGAGGCCCTCGACCGCGTGGCGGAGGCGTTCCGGGCGGCCGAGGCCGCGCACGGTCCCGAGGCGGTCTGGCCGTACTACTACGCCGGCACGATGGGGCTGGTGATGCGCGACGGCATCAACCGCCTGCGCCACGCCAAGGGCTATTCCGGCCAGTTCTCGACCATCTGCACCACGCTCGCCTGGTCGGGCTACATCGCCGGCACCGGCCGCCTCGGCGGGGTCGACCCGCGGGAGATCGCCGAGAGCGACTGCGTGGTGATCTGGGGCACCAACCCGGTGCACACGCAGGTCAACCTGATGACCCACGTCCAGGCCGCCCGCAAGAATCGCGGCGCCAAGGTGGTGGTCGTCGACATCTACGACAACCCGACGATGAAGCAGGCGGACCTCGCCCTGCTGCTGCGGCCGGGCACCGACGGGGCGCTCGCCTGCGCGGTGATGCACGTGCTCTTTCGCGACGGCCTCGCCGACCGCGACTACATGGCCCGCTTCACCGACTGCCCGGAGGAGCTGGAAGAACACCTCGCGACCCGCGACCCGGCCTGGGCCGCCGCCATCACGGGCCTCACGGTCGAGGAGATCGAGCGCTTCGCCCACCTGGTCGGGGGCACGAAGAACACGTTCTTCCGCCTCGGCTACGGCTTCGCCCGCAGCCGCAACGGCGCCGCCAACATGCACGCGGCGCTCTGCATCCCGGCCGTCACCGGGGCCTGGCAGCACCGCGGCGGCGGCGCCTTCCATTCGAACAGCGGCGTCTTCGGCCTCAACAAGCGCCTGATCGAGGGCCTCGACGCGGTCCGGCCCGGCACCCGCATGCTCGACCAGTCGCAGATCGGCCGGGTGCTCACCGGCGACCCCGAGGCCCTGCGCGGCGGCCCGCCGGTGACCGCGATGCTGATCCAGAACACCAACCCGGTCTCGGTGGCGCCCGAGCAGGAGCTGGTGAAGCGGGGATTCGCCCGCGACGACCTGTTCGTCTGCGTCCACGAGCAGTTCATGACCGAGACCGCCCGCATGGCCGATCTCGTCCTGCCTGCCACCATGTTCCTGGAGCACGACGACCTCTACACCGGCGGCGGCCAGCAGCACATCCAGCTCGGCCTCAAGCGCATCGACCCGCCGGCCCTGTGCCGCTCGAACCACGACGTGATCGTGGCGCTCAGCCAGCGTCTCGGCGCCGAGCATCCGGGCTTCTCCATGAGCCCGCGGGAGCTGATCGACGTGACGCTCAAGGCCTCGCGCCGCGGCAGCCTGGCCGAGATGGAAGGGGAGGGCTTCCTCGACGTCCAGCCGTCCTTCGAGCGCGCCCACTTCCTCGACGGGTTCGCCTATCCGGACCGGCGCTTCCGCTTCCGGCCCGACTGGACGAAGGTCCCGGTGGCGCAGGACGGCCCGCGTGGGCCGGCGATGCCGCCGCTGCCGGACCACTGGGAGGCGCCGCTGATGAGCGCGACGCCCGATCACCCATTCCGCCTCGCCACCAGCCCGGCGCGCAACTTCCTGAACTCGAGCTTCACCGAGACGCCGACCTCGCTCGCCAAGGAGCGCCACCCGACGGTGATGATCCACCCGGAGGATGCGGGGCCGCTCGGGATCGGGGAGGGGGCCTGGGTGCGCCTCTCCAACGATCGCGGCGCCGTGACCCTGCGGGCGACGCTGTTCTCCGGCCTGCGCCGCGGGGTGCTGATCGCCGAATCGATCTGGCCCAACGACGCCTATCCGGACGGGCGCGGCATCAACACCCTGACGGGGGCGGACGCGGCGGCCCCGTTCGGCGGCGCCGCCTTCCACGACAACCACGTGGCAATTGCCCCCTTGGCGATCGCCCCCTCGGAGGCCGCCCCTTTGCCGACGGAGGCCCTGCCGCACTAGGGTCGAAACCCCAACTTGACCGTTCGAGGGCACCTTGCGACCCAGGGTGTGTGAGAATGCGGTTTTGGTGGCTGGGCCGCTGAGCAGGCCCTTGCGGCGAACTCGCGTGCAGAGGGGGCTTATGCCTGGATCGCCGTGATCAGCGCTCCAACCCCCTTGATCTGGATCATTCGCTTCATGTTGTAGGTTAGAACCTGGAGGCTCATCTCGGTTCTGACCTTCGCGCGTGTTCGGGTCAGGAAGTGCGTCGTTCCCATCCAGGTCTTCATCGTGCCGAACGGATGCTCCACGGTCTGGCGACGGATCAGCATTGCGTCCGGCATCCGGTCGAGCCGCTGCTGCATCGCATCGAGCACGCCCTCGTGCACCCAGCGCTTGACCCGTCTCGTTTTCGCAGGTGTGCAGCGGGGTTTGAGCGTGCAGCTCGCGCAAGCCGCAGGGTTACGGTAGTGGTCCATCGCGTCATCCTCGGCCCGGCGGTCGGACCGGGCCACCCCCTTGGTCAGGTGCTGGCCTGCGGGGCAGGTGTAGTGGTCTTTCTCGGCGTCGTAGATGAAGTCTTGTCCTGTAAAGAGGCCAAGCTTGGCGTGGCCCGAGGTGAGGGTCTTGGGTACGCACGGCAGCAGGCCAGTGCCTTCGCACGCCAGAACTTGATCACCGTTGAGGTAGCCGCGGTCGGCCAGCACCGTGAGCGTGGCGCATCCCGTCGCCTCTTGGGCCAGGAGCCCCATCGGGACGAGCTGGGCGCGGTCGCTGCCGACGTTGGTCACGGCGTGGGCGACGATCAGATGATGCTCGGCATCGACCGCTGCCTGAACGTTGTAGCCGACGATGCCGGTTCCCTTACCGCTGGTGGCCATCGAGCGAGCATCAGGATCGGTCAACGAGACCTGCTGGTCGGGGGCCTCCTCGACCTGCTGGCGCATCGCCTGCAGATCCTTCATCTGTTCGCGCAGGGCCGTGATCTTCTCGGTGAGCCGTGCTGTGCGTGCCTCGGCGACGTCACTCGGCTGGCGGTCGGCCCGGTCCAACGCTGCGAGATAGCGCGCGACGCTCGCATCGACTTGCGCCAAGCGCGCCTCGACCTTGGCCACGGTGAAGTTCTTGTCGCGATTGTTGACCGCCTTGAACTTGCTGCCGTCAATCGCGACCATCGCCTTGCTGAACAGGTTCAGCCGACGGCAGAGGACCACGAACTGGGCGCAGGTGGCCTGGATCGCCGGTCCATTGTTCTTGCGGAAGTCGGCCAGGGTCTTGAAGTCGGGCATCAGCCGGCCGGTCAGCCACATCAACTCGATGTTGCGCTGGGTCTCGCGTTCGAGACGGCGGCTCGACGGGACGCGGTTGAGGTAGCCGTAGAGGTGATCTTGAGAAGCGTCGCCGGGTCGTAGGCTGGACGGCCAGTCGTCCCGGGCACCGCTCTGGCAAAACCGAGAGCGGCAAGATCGAGTTCGTCGACGAAGACCTCGACGAGGCGAACCGGATTGTCGGCCGTCACGTAATCATCGAGGCAGTCCGGCAGCAGCGTGCTCTGACGACGATCATCACCTGCGATGAAGTGGGCCATCCCGACCTCCGCGATCGGTGCCAAGCTTAGCAGATCGGGGCGTTTTCACACAGCCTCGACCCCTTGCGGGCCTCCCAAGGTGCCTGCTTCCGGGCATTTCAACTGTGCCGGCTATCGGCACGGTGGCCGGCGGCCCCGATGGCGACTTGGCCAAGCGCGACCTGTTGGCCAGGCGCAGTGTCTTCGACACGGTTGGCAGGTGGTTCTGAAGGCTGGCCGCGTTGCGCGCCGGCTGTTAGATCGGAGCCATGCCCGGTATTTTCGATTGGCTCGGCAAGCGAAGGTCGTCCGGACAGCATGACGATGGCGTGGCCGCGCGCCCCGATGGGGCCGCCGGGGATGGGTCCGGCGATCCCTATGCCCTTCTCTCCACTCGGCTCGGCGACTACCCACCCGACACGCCGCTCCATCGCGGCGATCACAGGGGGCTGACGCGGGCGCAACGCGCCGAGAACCTGGCGCAGTTCCTCGCCCGCGATGCCGACCGGATCGCCGTCCTCGTCTCGCGGCTCGCCCGTGAAGGGCTTGACGGCGCGGCCGTGCTGAACGGCGACGCGGCGGTGGCCGAGGGCCGGCGGATCGATGCGTGGCTTGCCGGTTGGGTTCCGCAGCGCCCCTTCGACCCCGTACGGGGCGATGCCGAGGTCAACCCGCCGCTCGCCCGCTGGTTCGCGAGCGACCGCGCGGGTGCGGATCTCGTGTTCAGCTTCGTGTCCGATCTGGCACGGCTCAACGCCGCGGCCATCGCTGCGGCCGATCCGTTGTTCTCCTGGGCGGTCGTCGAGGACGCGCTCGACGCCGCGATCACCGCCGACCCGGTCGACAATCCCCAGGGGGAGCCGAGCGACCGGCGTTACCATCTCTGCCTCGTCAGGGACGTGTCCGACGGCTCGGTGCCGGTCGTCCTCGACGTGCCGCTCGCGGTGCTCGGCCTGGTGCATGGGCGCATGTCGCCGCTCGGCCTGCCGATGTCGGCGGAGTTCCCGATCTGGTTGCAGGCGATCCGGTCGGGCGCGTACGTTTGGCGGTGAGCGGGTCGGCCCGCCGTTTTCATCCCGGTGTGGCCCGCCCGCCCTTGTGCGGGCGGGGAGTTTCGGCGTCCAACGGTCGAGCTTGAGTCAAGCAGCCCAACGGACCCCTCTACCCATGCGTCTCCGCACCTTCCTCGCCGCCGGCCTCCTCGCGCTCGGCGCCACCGCGGCGCTCGCCGGCGCTTCCTCGTCGCAGCTCGAGGCCTACCAGCCCGACCCGGCCCTGCGCACCGCGCCCAAGTCGGACCTCGAGGCCCGGGTGCGCCGGGCCTGCACGGTGGTCCAGGCCCGGCTGCAGAACACTGCCGAGACCAGCCTGGAGCGTCCCTGCGGCTGCTACGCCCGCGCCACCCTGCGCGCCCTCGACGCCTCCGAGATCGAGGCCTACCGCACCACCGGCTACTTCAACGATTCGGCCCGCGCCAAGGCGCTCGGCGCCATCAACAGCTGCAAGCTGCAGCGCCCGGTCTGACCCCTCCTCCCACCGCCGCGGACCGGAGGACGTCCGCGGCGCGTTAGAGGCGCGCTCGCGCGCTGCGCGGCGTCGACAAGAGCAGGTGCGTCTCCGAGGTGGTCACGCCCGGCACCAGGCGCACCCGCCGCAGAAGCTCGTCCAGCTCCGGCAGGCTCCCGGCGGACACCTCCACGACGATGTCCCAGGCGCCGACCGTCGTATGAACCGAGGTGATCTCGGCGAAGCCCTTGAGCGCATCGATGACGTCGCCGGCCCTGCGCCCCTCGACCGCGATCAGCGTGATGGCCCGGACCGCCGCCGGCGAGGCGTCGCCGCGCAGGACCACCGTGTATCCGATGATCTCGCCCTCCCGCTCCAGGCGGTCGAGCCGGGCGCGCACGGTGGCGCGCGAGACCTTCAGGATCGCGGCGAGCTCCGAGACCGGGCGGCGGCAATCGTGCCGGAGCAGGGTGATGAGGTTCTGGTCGAGCGGGTCCATGCGGCACTCTGGGCGATCGCACCTGCCAGAACGCGTCAAACACCGCCGAAATCGATCAGCTTAAGCTGTTCAGAGTGACGCGGCCGCGGGCTACCGTCGGGATCATCCTGGTGGGAGCAGTCGTGTGGCGCAAGGGAATCCGGAAGGGTGCGTCCTGATCGGGGCGCCGGTGCAGTCGGGCACCAATCGGCTCGGCTGCGACATGGGGCCGAGCGCCTATCGGGCGGCGGGGCTGGCCGAGTCGATCCGCGAACTCGGGATCCCGGTCGTCGATGCGGGCAACGTCGCGCCCGCGCCCTTCGCGGCGCCGCTGCACCCGAACCCGGCGGTGCGCAACCTCGCCGAGACGGCGGGCTGGACCCGGGCCCTGACCGAGGCCGCCTTCCGGCACAGCGCCGGGGCGCTGCCGATCTTCCTCGGCGGCGATCACAGCCTCTCGGCCGGGACGGTGGCGGGCATGACCCGCCGGGCCGAGGCGGAGGGGCGCCCGCTCTTCCTGCTCTGGCTCGACGCGCATGCCGACCTCCACACCCTGGACTCGACGACGAGCGGCAACCTGCACGGCGTGCCGCTCGCCTACCTGACCGGGCGGCCGGGCTTCACGGGCTACTTCCCGCCCCTCGACGCGGCGCTCGATCCCGCATGCATCTGCATGTTCGGCCTGCGCAGCGTCGATCCGGCGGAGCGCGCGGCGCTCGGGCAGGGGGTGCGGGTGCACGACATGCGCGACATCGACGAGAACGGCGTCGTCGCCCCCCTGCGGAGCTTCCTGCGCGAGGTCGCGGCCGCCGAGGGCCTGCTCCACGTCAGCCTCGACGTCGACTTCCTCGATCCCGGCATCGCGCCGGGCGTCGGCACCACGGTGCCGGGCGGGGCCACCTTCCGGGAGGCCCACCTCATCATGGAGCTGCTGCACGATTCCGGGCTGGTGCGCAGCCTCGACCTCGTCGAGCTCAACCCCTTCCTCGACGAGCGCGGCCGCACTGCCCTGCTGATGGTGGACCTCGCCGACAGCCTGCTCGGCCGCCGCATCCTCGACCGACCGACCCGGAGCTTCTAGATGCCGGCCCTCAACGTCGTCCCCTTCGTCAGCGTCGACAACATGATGCACCTCGTCCACGCGGTCGGGATCGAGGCGATGCTGGCCCGGCTCGCCGGTGCCATCGCGGAGGATTTTTCCCGCTGGGACGCCTTCCACAAGACGCCCCGGGTGGCGGCGCACAGTCCCGACGGGGTGATCGAGCTGATGCCGACGAGCGACGGCCACACCTACGGCTTCAAGTACGTCAACGGCCACCCGAAGAACGCCCATGGCGGCCGCCAGACCGTCGCCGCCTTCGGGGTGCTGGCCGATGTCGGCAACGGCTATCCCGTCCTCATCACCGAGATGACCCTGCTCACGGCCCTGCGCACCGCCGCGACCTCGGCGCTGGCCGCCCGCCACCTTGCCCGGCCCGGCTCCCGCACCATGGCGCTCATCGGCAACGGGGCGCAGGCGGAGTTCCAGGCCCTCGCCTTCCGGGCGCTCCTCGGGATCGACGCCCTGCGCCTCCACGACATCGACCCGGCGGCGACCCGCAAATGCCTCCGCAACCTCGCCGGGTTCGGATTCGACCTCACCGCCTGCGCCAGCGCCGCGGAGGCGGTGCGGGGCGCCGACATCGTCACGACGGTGACGGCCGACAAGCGCAACGCCACCATCCTGGGCGACAACCTGGTCGGCGAGGGCGTGCACATCAATGCCGTCGGCGGCGACTGCCCGGGCAAGACCGAGCTGCACCCGGAGGTGCTGCGCCGGGCCGCGATCGTCGTCGAGTACGAGCCGCAGACCCGCATCGAGGGCGAGATCCAGCAATTGCCGCCGGACCACCCTGTCACCGAGCTGTGGCGGGTCCTGGCGGGCCGGGCGCCCGGGCGCACGAGCCCACGCCAGGTCACGGTGTTCGACTCGGTCGGCTTCGCGATCGAGGATTTCTCCGCCCTGCGCACCGTGCGCGACCTGCTGGCCGAGCGGCCCTACTACGAGGATCTCGACCTCCTGGCCGATCCGGACGACCCGCGCGACCTGTTCGGCATGCTGCTGCGGGCGGGACCGCCCCGCCTCGTCGCCTGAGCCCCCGCCCGAGCGCGGGGGACCTCCACCGCGGGAGACTGTCGCGCTCACGGCGTAACCTTGCGCTGTGTTGCGGGCACGGCAGTCCTCGACTGGACGCTGCGATGAGCCGGCGAGGCCCGGAGGATGCCGTCGAGGCAGCCGCTCCCTTGGCCGGGATGCGCGCGACAGCGAAACTCGTTCCTGAACGCCCGTTCCTTCGCGCCAAACCTCCCCCCCTGTACCCTCGTCGACAGTCACGCCGTCCTCTTCCCAGGTCGGCGCCCGGCCGCAGGCCCGCTATGCACAGGCCTTCCCCAACGAAAATACCTACGCAGTTTTCCGAGGATCTGCGTAAGTCTCTGTCTTCGATCCAGTTTCCAAATCCACTCTGGTTAACGGAGCCTCAAGTTTCCCATCAGGCCGGTCGACACGTTTTGAGACATCTGGCATCTCAAGACTGCGAACGGGACGCGAGACAACTCCCGGACTTGAGGATGGCCTCGATGAAGAAGCTCGACATGAAGACCCTCGGCACTGTCGCCGGCGGCACGATCTGCGCCCCGGCCTGCCCGCCCTGCCCGTCGGCTCCGGTCTGCCCGCCGCCGCCGCCCTGCGCCCCCGCCAAGTCGAAGAAGTGCTGATCGGCTTCCGCTCGCACTGATCCATCATCGTTCTGCAACTGAGGACATCTCCGATGAAGAAGCTCGACCTCGCCACCCTCGGCACCGTCGCCGGCGGCACGATCTGCGCTCCCCCCCCCGCCTGCCCGCCTTGCCCGCCGGC
>NZ_LABY01000192.1 GCF_001043975.1 Methylobacterium variabile | reverse complement strand
ATGGGCTCGGTCGGCGATGCTCGCGACAACGCCAGGGCCGAGAGCTTCTTCGCAACCCTGGAATGCGAACTGCTCGACCGCCGGCGTTTCGCCTCACAAGCACAGGCCCGTATGGCCGTCTTCACCTTCATCAAGGGCTTCTACAATCCGCTTCGGCGCCACTCCGCACTCGGCTACCGCTCGCCGATCCGCTACGAGAAGGAGATGCTGGCGGACCCATCGCCCGCAAGCTGATCACCACTCCACGAAAACGGGCCAACATCAGAGCCCGACGATATCGCGCACCTTCTCGGCAAACAGCGGATCGGTCGAGAGCTTGAAGGTCTCGGACCGGTGCGGCTGCAGACCGAACGCTCGCCAGACCCGGCCGACCGTGGTGCCCCATACTCCGCTGGCCTTGGCCATGCTGCGCTGGCTCCAGTGACTGGCGCCCTGCGGCCGCTCGGAGAGCGTGCGGTCGATCAACTCGGCGACCTGCTCGTCGCCGATCCGGCGTGGCGCTCCTGAGCGGGGCTCGTCGAGCAGCCCGACCGCGCGCTGACGGGCGAAGCGCTTGCGCCACTTGCCGACCGTGTGCTTGCCGGTGGCGAGTTCTGCCGAGACGGCAGTGTTGCTCAGCCCGTCGGCGGCCAGCAGCACGATCCTGTCCCGCAAGGCCAAGCCTTGAGCGGTCTTGCGGCGGCGAGCCCAGCTCTCGAGCTCGGCTCGTTCCTCGGCGCTGAGCTCGAGTGTGGCGGGCACACGGTAGGCCATCAGCGCCTCCCTGCAGGCTCACTGCTTTGCCACAAATTTCAGGCGCAGGACACTAGCCCTTCCACTCTGAAAGATCTCTCCCATGACCCGCCTCCACGCGCGGTCTTGCCGACTTGTCGGCGGTTAACCGATTCTTGCCGCGAGCCTCATGCCGTAGAGCGTTGCAGCAAGGCGTCGCGAGTCCGTGCCATCCTGACACCAATCCGCGTCGACGCCTGCAACGGGTGGACGTTGCCCTCTGGGCGTCCGAACGCTGTCGGTGCCGGAGTCCGTGTCGTGTTCGATCAAGCATCGGGCACGGGAGCAACCATTCTGTGTCGCGTTGGACATCTCCGCGGGACGAATGAGCGCGAGTACCCCGACGATGTCCGGGAGGCGCTGCCGGCCGGCGCCACGAGGAACCACGGGATGCCTGACAGCGGATCCGGTGACGTGCGAATGGCGACCTCCTGCGAGGCTAGGCCTTTTCCGGCCATCGACCGAGCGGAACATGGGCTGTCTCTGCGCGCCCGCCGCTGCACTCTGCTTCGTGCCGGATCCAGCCGACAGCGGCGCCGGGCGGCTTCGGCGCCGCTCAGCTGTGCAGGGTGGAGCGTCACGACTGCCGGCCCGAGACGCGAAGGATCCGCCGGCGCCCGCGCGGACCCGAGCCCGATCGATGTTTGCCGCGCGTCCGGACGGATGCAGGCGGAAATGGGCCTCATGAAGCGGGGGTGGACCTCATGAAACGTCTCGTCCTCTCGACGGCAGCAGCCCTTCTCGGCGCGCTCATCGGTCTGGGTGTCGTTCCGGCCCTCGCGGCCCAAGGGTGCGGCGTCGGCTTCCACCGCGGTCCCTACGGGTACTGCCGGCCGAACTACGGCGCTCCCTACGTCGCGGGCGGCGTCTACAGAGGGGGCGCCTACGCCTATCGCGGCGTCTACGGCGGCCGGGTCTACGGCCGACGCGGCTATGCCGTAAGGGGATACGGGCATCGCGTCGGCCATTACGGTGGGCGCTACGGGGGCGGTGGCCGCTTCGGCGGCGGCCGCAGGGGCTGGCGGTAAGCCATCGAGGCGGCGCGCTCGCGTCGGTGAGGGGACACGCGGGGATCGTCCGGGAGAGCGGCATGCGGCATGCGCCGATCGAAGCGCCGTCCCTCGAAGCCGGCCCGGGCGGACCCGGCCCGGCAATGTCGGCTGCCGCGGGCCGCTGCGCACGGGTCCGGCGGCGCCTGCGCGAGGAGGTCGCGCGGATCTCCGCGATCTTTGCCTATCTTCTCGTCGTCTTCGGCGTCCTGGTGCTGCATGAGACGGTCGTGCTCTCGCGGCACGGGATCGGCTACCAGTTCTACGGCTTCGCCATCGTCAATTCCTGGATCCTCGCCAAGGTCGTGCTGGTGGCGGAGGGTGTGGTGGCACGGCGCCCCGCGCGTCGCGCGCCGCTCGTGCGGATCGCCGCGCGCGCCGGCGGCTTCGCGGTGCTCCTCGTCTGCGCCTACGCGGTCGAGGAGACGCTGATCGGGCTGTGCAAGGGGCGGTCCCTTGCCGAGAGCCTGCCGGCGCGATCGGCGGCGGCGGCGTGCGTGGTCTGGCCGCCATCGCCGTCATCATGGCCTTCGCGCTCGTACCGTACTTCTCGTGGCGGGAGCTTGAGCGCCTGATCGGCCGCGATCATCTGCGCGCCCTCGTCCTGTCCGGCACCACCGGTTTCGAGGGGCCGCCCGGCCCGCGCGGCGGGTGAACGGTCGGGGCTGTCCTGTCCGATCAAGCCGGAGGGACGCGACCTGCAAGGATGGAGAACCGCAAGGAAGACCTGTCACCGTCAGGCCCGAGGAACGATCATGGTCCGCAGCCCCGGGATGCTCCTCCTCATCGGTCTCGCCTGGCAGCTTTCCGCCGCCCAGGCACAGACGGATCCCGCCGCGGCCCTGCCGGTCGGGACGGTGGCAGCGCAGCGGAAAGCCATCGACAAGGCGCTCGACTTCGTCGGCCGCGTCGAGGCCGTGAGCCGCGTCGAGGTGCGGGCGCGGGTCACCGGCTACCTCGAGGCGGTTCTGTTCAAGGAGGGCGACGTCGTGAAGGAGGGCGCGCCCCTCTACCGGATCGAGCCCGACCTGTTCGAGGCGGCCGTGCGCCAGGCGGAGGGCGCTCTGGAGCGCAGCCACGCCGCCCAGACCCTCGCGGAGATCCAGCTCCAGCGAGCACAGGATCTCCTCGACCGCAATTCCGGCACGGTGGTCGCCCGCGACCAGGCCCGCGCCGCCCTCGACCAGTCGCGGGGCGCCGTGATGGGCGACGAGGCGAACCTGAAGACAGCCCAGATCAACCTCGGCTACACGAAGATCCTCTCCCCGATCACCGGCCGCATCGGCCGCACCAGCGTCACCAAGGGCAACGTCGTCGGGCCCGACAGCGGGGTGCTGACCTCGATCGTCAGCCAGGATCCGATGTATGTCACCTTTCCGGTGAGCCAGCGGGAGTTCCTGCGCGTGCAGCAGGGCGGTGCCCCGGTCGACCGCAGCCGGATCGCCGTGCGCCTGCGCTTCCCGGACGGCTCGACCTACGACCAGGTCGGGCGGGTGAACTTCGTCAACATCAGCGTCGAGCGCACCACCGACACGGTGCTGGTGCGCGCCACGATGCCGAACCCGGCCGGCGCCCTGCGCGACGGCCAGCTCGTGCAGGTCGCGCTCCAGACGGGCACGCCGGAGGAGAAGGTGGTGGTGCCGCAAGGCGCGCTCATCGCCGACCAGGGCGGCGTCTACGTCTTCGTGGTCGAGAACGACCGGGCGGTGACGCGGCGCGTGACGCCGGCCTCCGGCGCCGGCGGCACCGACGCGGTGATCGAGAGCGGCCTCAACGGCGGCGAGCTCGTCATCGTCGACGGGCTGCAGCGAGTGCGGCCCGGCCTCGCGGTCCGGGCGGTGCCGGCGTCGCCTTCGACCGGCAGGACGTGATCCGATGCTCTCCGCCGTCTTCGTCGACCGCCCGCGCCTGGCGATCGTCATCGCCATCGTGACCTCGATCGCCGGCGCGCTGGCGCTCCTCACCATTCCGGTGGCGCAGTACCCCGACATCGTCCCGCCCCAGGTCTCGGTGACGACGACCTATCCGGGCGCCTCCGCCGACGTGGTCGAATCGACCGTCGCGCAGCCGATCGAGTCGCAGGTCGTCGGCGTCGACAAGATGATCTACATGAAGAGCGTCAGCGGCAACGACGGCAGCTACACGCTCACCGCCTCGTTCGAGCTCGGCACCGACCCCGACATCAACGCCGTCAACGTCAACAACCGGGTTCAGATCGCGCTCGCGAAGCTCCCCGAGGACGTCCGCAAGCAGGGCGTCACGGTCAAGAAGAAGTCGTCGGCGCTGCTCGGCGTGCTCGCGGTCTACTCGCCGAAGGACGCCCAGGATCCGCTGTTCATCTCGAACTACGTCACCATCAACCTGCTCGACCAGATCAAGAGCACGCCGGGCGTGGGCGACGCGACGCTGTGGGGTCCGCAGGACTACGCCATGCGGGCCTGGGTGCGGACCGACCAGCTCACCGGGCTCGACCTCACCGCCGGCGACGTCATCGGCGCCATCAAGGCGCAGAACGTCCAGGCCCCGGTCGGCCGGATCGGGGCGCGTCCGATCTCGGACGAGCAGCAGCTCCAGCTCAGCATCCAGACGCAGGGACGGCTCACCTCGCCCGAGCAGTTCCGCAACATCGTGCTGCGCACCAACCCGGACGGCTCGCTCCTGCGCCTCGGCGACGTCGCCCGGATCGAGCTCGGTGCGGCGAGCCTCGACCGCGAGACCCGGCTCAACGGCAGCCCGGCGACCGTGATCGCGATCTACCAGTCGCCCGGCGCCAACGCGATCGCGACGCTCAAGGAGGTCAAGGCCCGGGTGGAGGCCCTCGCCCCGTCCTTCCCGGAAGGACTCGCCTGGAAGGTCACCTACGACCCCACCGCCTTCATCACCGAGACCGTGCACGAGGTGCAGAAGACCCTGGTCGAGGCCTTCGTGCTCGTCGTCGTGGTCGTGTTCCTGTTCCTCGGCAGCCTGCGCGCCACGCTGATCCCGACGCTCGCCGTGCCGGTGAGCCTGATCGGCACCTTCATCGCGCTCAAGGCCGTCGGCTACTCGGCGAACTCGGTCTCGCTGCTCGCCATGGTTCTCGCCATCGGCATCGTCGTCGACGACGCCATCGTGGTGGTCGAGAACGTCGAGCGGGTGATGGAGGAGCACCCGGAACTCTCTCCCCGCGAGGCGACGAAGCGCGCGATGGCAGAGATCACCGCGCCGATCATCGCCATCACGCTGGTGCTGCTCTCCGTCTTCGTGCCGGTCGCCTTCGTGCCGGGGATCTCGGGCGAGCTCTTCCGCCAGTTCGCCGTGGCTGTCGCGGTCTCGATGCTGCTCTCGGCGATCAACGCGCTCACGCTCTCGCCCGCCCTGTGCGGCGTGCTGCTGCGCCCCCATCACGGGCCGCGGCGGGGTCTCATGGGATGGGTGATGCGCTCCATCGACGCCGTGCGCGACGGCTACGGCGCTGCGGTCGCGCGCATCGTGCGCCTGTCTCTCATCGGGGTCGTGCTGTCGCTGGCAGCCGCCTGGGGCACGGTGGAGCTGGCGAAGATCACCCCGACGGGCTTCCTGCCGGAGGACGACCAGGGCGCGTTCTTCGTCGTGGTGCAGCTGCCCGAGGGGGCCGCGGTCGGGCGGACCTCGGAGGTCGCGGCCAAGGCCGAGGCGATCCTGCGCGAGGAGCACGCGGTCGCCGACACCACCACCGTCGTTGGCCTCAACTTCATCGACAACTACTCGCAGAGCAACGCCGCCTTCCTGGTGGTGACGCTCAAACCCTTCGAGGAGCGGAAAGGGGCGGGCGACGGCGCGGCGGCGCTGATCGCGCGGCTCGGGCAGCGCTTCCGGACGATCCCCGAGGGCACCGTCGTGCCGATCGCGCCCCCGCCGATCATCGGGCTCGGCACCGGCGGCGGCTTCGCCTACGTGCTCGAGGACTTGCGCGGCGGCGACCCCAAGGAGCTCGCCCAGGTTCTGCGCGGGCTCATCGTCGCGGCGAACCAGGAACCGAAGCTCAACCGGGTGTTCAGCACCTTCTCGGCGACCAATCCCTCCGTCTTCCTCGAGATCGACCGCAACAAGGTCCAGATCCTCGGCGTCTCGCTCGACGCCGTGTTCCAGGCGCTGCAGGCCTCGCTCGGCGGCTACTACGTCAACGACATCAACCTGTTCGGCCGCACGTGGCAGGTCCAGGTCCAGGCCGAGGCCGACGATCGCCGGCGGATCGACGACATCTACCGCATCAACGTGCGCAACAAGGACGGCGGGATGGTGCCGCTGCGCTCGCTTGCCGAGGTGCGGATCGTCGTCGGGCCGCCCTCGCTCATCCGCTACAACAACCTGCGCGCCGTCACCGTGCAGGGCGGGCCGGCGCCGGGCGTCTCCTCCGGGCAGGCCCTGGCGGCCCTGGAAGCGGTCGCCGCCCGCACGCTGCCGACGGGCTTTGGGGGAGAGTGGACCGACACCGCCTTCCAGGAGAAGCGGGCCGAGGGGAAGACCGCGATCATCCTCGCCTTCGCGGTGCTGTTCGCCTTCCTGTTCCTGGTCGGGCTCTACGAGAGCTGGACGATCCCCGTGCCGGTGCTGCTCTCGGTGACGGTCGGCATCGTCGGCGCCTACGTGGCGATGGTCTGGGGCGGGCTCACCCTCGACCTCTACGCCCAGATCGGCATGGTGGTGCTGATCGGCCTGGCGGCCAAGAACGGCATCCTGATCGTCGAGTTCGCCAAGGAGCAGCGGGAGAAGGGCGTGCCCTTGCGCGAGGCGGCGACCGAGGGCGCGCGGCTGCGCTTCCGGCCGGTGATGATGACCTCCTTCGCGTTCATCCTCGGGCTCCTGCCGCTCGTCATCGCCACCGGCGCCTCGCAGCTCGCGCGGCGCGACGTCGGCACGCCGGTCTTCGGCGGCATGATCGCCGCGTCGTTCCTCGGCATCTTCGTGATCCCGCCGCTCTACGTCGTGTTCCAGGGTCTGCGCGAGCGGGCCTGGCGCCTGTTGGGCGGGGGCAAGGGCAAGGCGGAGCCGACCGCGCGACCCGACGCGCCCACAGGCGCGCCCGGCCACCTGCCGGCGGAGTAGGGGAGGAGCGGCCATGGACGAGACCGACCAGGGATTGTTGGCCGAGGTCCGCGATGACGAGTCCGAACAGGTCGCAGGGGGCCGACGGCTCAAGCGTAAGACTTATGAGCGCGAGCTGCACAAGCTTCAGGTGCAGCTGAGCTACCTCCAGACCTGGGTGCGGGAGACCGGCGCGCGGATCGTCGTCCTGTTCGAGGGCCGCGACGCAGCCGGCAAGGGCGGAACCATCAAGGCGATCACCGAGCGGGTCAGCCCGCGGGTGTTCCGGGTCGCGGCTCTGCCCGCGCCCTCCGACCGGGAGAAGACACAGCTCTACCTCCAGCGCTACCTCGCGCATTTCCCGGCCGCCGGCGAGGTCGTGATCTTCGACCGCTCGTGGTACAACCGCGCCGGCGTCGAGACCGTGATGGGCTTCTGCAGCGAGGCCGAGCGGCAGCGCTTCTTCGCCCTGTGCCCGTCGTTCGAGCGGGTGATCACCGGCAGCGGCATCCGGCTCGTCAAGTTCTGGCTCGAGGTCGGCCGGCACGAGCAGCGCCGCCGCTTCGAGGCCCGCATCCACGATCCCTTGCGGCAGTGGAAGCTCAGCCCCATGGACATCGAGTCCTACCGGCGCTGGTACGACTACTCGCGCGCCCGCGACGCGATGCTGGCGGCGACCGACACCGAGGACCTGCCCTGGCATGTCGTGCGCTCCGACGACAAGCGGCGGGCGCGCCTGAACTGCATCGCGCACCTCCTCCACCTGATCCCTTACGAGGAGCGCGAGGCCGAGCCGGTGGACCTGCCCAAGCGCAGCAAGAAGAACGCCTACGACGACACGCTGCGCAACCGGCGCTTCGTGCCGGAGCTGTACTGACGCCGACCCGGACCGGGTCCCGTTCTTCAGCACCTGGGGCGGCCTCACAGGCCGAGGCTCGCCTTGCTCTCCTCGAGGCGCCGGATCGCCGCGTCGCAGCGGCCGTCAGGGTGGGCCCGCGCGAGGCCGGCTCGGGGTCTCGCGGCCCTGGTCGTCTCCCTTGCTCCGGCGGCGTTCAGTGCCGCGCGATCTCCCAGGTGAGGAAGAGGCCGACGTCGCCCGGCATGCCGTCCGGCCAGTCGACGATCATCGCCCGCAGGCCGTAGCCGGCCGGGTGCAGGCGCGCGTGCCAGAACTCGTAGGCTTGCCGCGGCCGGCCGGTCAGGGTGGCGGGCCACCCCGGCTCCGCGTTGTTGATGGCCCGTCCCTTGTCGGTGCACATCAGGTTGGGGAAGCGCATCACCAGGAGCTCCTTCTTGCCCTGCTCGGCGGCGATGCGGAGCCGGTGCAGGAGCGTCTGGGTGATCTCCTGCACCTTCTCGGGCGTCAGCGCGACCGGCTCGGCGAGCTGCCTGACGAGCTCCTCGCGCGCCTTGCCGGCGCGGTCCTGTCCTTCCATCTCCCTCGTCGCCCGGGCTGCCTTCACGCGGGCCGAGTAGGCATCGAGGTCGTCGGCCGACATGAACGGCTCGTTGCCGAGGTCGACGGCCGGTGTCGTCTGCGTCTCCATCGCGGGTCTCCGTTCTACGGGGCGCCGGCCGGGATGCCGGCGCGAGCACCGCGCGCATCCGCGCGATCATGGCCTCCTCGTCGGCAGGGATGACGAAGGCCTGCGGGCCGGGACTTCTCGTGAGGCGCGGCCCCCGGCGTCGGTCTCGCCGATGCCTCCGGTGAAGACTGGCCTTCCGGAGGCGTACAGGCGTCGTGCCGGGCCCATGCCGCATCGAGGGTGTCTACCGGCGGCCGCAGCGCCCGGCTCCTGAGGCCGCAGCAAAGATCGTGGACGAGGAGGGCCGGTCCCCCCACGGTCTGCGCCCGTGCCGGGGACAGCCCGCGGCGGCGAGGAGGCGTGCCGGGAGCGTCGGGCGGAGGGGCGTATTGCGCATTGAAGCGCTCACGATGGTCGACGTCTCCATGATGGTCCGTGCGGGTAGGCCGCGAGGATGCCGACGGGCGGCTTCCCTCGCGGCTTGCGGTCACGGCCCTGACCGCCATGGCGCGGGTCAGTACGGGCGGCAGGTGCCAGCATAGGAATCCCAGTAGCTGTAGGGACCACAACGGCCGTAGGTGGTCCCATAGTAGCCGGCCGCTGCAGCGGCACCGACGCCGGCCGCGGCCAGTCCGTAGCCGACGGGGCGATAGCGGTAACCGTAGGCGCCGTATCCGCCCCGGTAGGCGTAGCCGCCGCGGTAGCCACCCCGGATCCCCGCGACGCGCCCGCCGTGGAAGCCTCCACCGCGGTAGCCAGCTCCGCGGAAACCGCCTCCGTGGAAGCCCCCACCCC
>NZ_LABY01000191.1 GCF_001043975.1 Methylobacterium variabile | reverse complement strand
GCCGGGCTTGCAAGCCCGGCTTGACCCGCCTCGTCTCGCACGCGCAGCATGCCGCCTTCCCCGCCGGAGCCCCGCATGGCCACGCTTCTCCTGCGCAACGCCGACCGCGTCGTCACCATGGACGAGGCGCGGCGCGAGATCGACGGCGGCTTCGTGCTCGTCGAGGACAACCGGATCGTCGCCGTCGGCGGACCGGAGGCGCTGCCCGAGACCGCCGACACGGTGATCGACCTCGCCGGCCACGTGCTGCTGCCCGGCCTCGTCAACACCCACCACCACATGTACCAGTCGCTCACCCGCGCCGTGCCGGCGGCGCAGGACGCGGACCTGTTCGGCTGGCTGAAGGTCCTCTACCCGATCTGGGCCCGGCTCACGCCCGAGATGGTGCGGGTCTCAGGCCAGACCGCGATGGCCGAGCTGATGCTCTCGGGCTGCACCACCTCGAGCGACCACCTCTACCTCTACCCGAACGGCTGCCGCCTCGACGACAGCATCGAGGCCGCGGACGAGATCGGCCTGCGCTTCCACGCCGCCCGCGGGGCGATGAGCCTCGGCGAGAGCGCCGGCGGCCTGCCGCCCGACGCGCTCGTCGAGGACGAGGCCGCGATCCTCGCCGACACCCGCCGCCTGATCGAGACCTGGCACGACCCCGCGCCCCTCGCGATGCGCCGGATCGTGGTGGCGCCGTGCTCGCCGTTCTCGGTCAGTCCCGGGCTGATGCGGGACGCGGCCGCTCTGGCCCGCGCCTACGGCGTCTGCCTGCACACGCACCTCGCCGAGAACCAGGACGACGTCGCCTACAGCCGCGCGCGCTTCGGCCTGACGCCCGCCGAGTACGCCGCCGATCTCGGCTGGGTCGGGCCGGACGTCTGGCACGCCCACTGCGTCAAGCTCGACGAGGCCGGCATCCGGCTGTTCGCCCGCACCGGCACCGGCGTCGCCCATTGCCCGTGCTCGAACATGCGGCTCGCCTCCGGCATCGCCCCGGTGCCCCGGATGCGCTGCGAGGGGGTGCCGATCGGCCTCGGCGTCGACGGCTCGGCCTCGAACGATGCCGGCCACCTGCTGGGCGAGGCGCGCCAGGCCATGCTGCTGGCCCGCGTCGGCTTCGGCCCGGCGGCGATGACCGCCCGGGAGGCCCTGGAGATCGCGACGCTGGGCGGGGCCCGGGTGCTCGGGCGCAACGACATCGGGGCCCTGAAACCCGGCATGGCGGCCGACCTCGTCGCCTTCGACCTGCGGGGCCTCAGCCTCGCGGGCGCCCGGCACGACCCCGTCGCCGCCCTGGTGTTCTGCGCCCCGCCCGGCGTGGCGCTGAGCGTCATCAACGGGCGGATCGTGGTACGGGATGGGCGGTTGCTGACCGTCGATACGGGAAAGCTGGCCGAGCGGCACAACGTGCTCAGCCGGCGCCTGGTGAACGGCGCGTAGCGGCCCGGGTCACGACCCCGCCAGCGCGAACTCCACCGCCGCCTCGGCGTGGAGCGCCGTGGTGTCGAAGAGCGGCACCGGGCTGTCCTCCGGGCGCACGAGCAGCATGATCTCGGTGCAGCCGAGGATGACGGCTTGCGCCCCGCGTGCGACGAGGCGGGCGATGATCGCCCGGTAGGCCTCGCGCGAGGCCGGCAGCGCCCGGCCCTGGACCAGCTCCTCGTAGATCACCCGGTGGACCTCGGCCCGGTCGTCGGCGTCGGGCACCAGCACGTCGAGGCCGTGGCGCTCCGCGAGGCGGCCCTTGTAGAAGTCCTGCTCCATGGTGAAGGCCGTCCCGAGGAGTCCGACCCGGTGCAGGCCCGCGGCCCGGATCCGCGCCGCCGTCGGGTCGGCGATGTGCAGGAGCGGCAGGCCGATCGCCGCCTGAACCTCGTCGGCCATGCGGTGCATGGTGTTGGTGCAGATCACCACGAAGTCGGCCCCGCCCCGCTCCAGCCGCCGGGCGGCCGCGACCAGCTCGGCCGCCGCCTCGTCCCAGCGCCCCGCGTGCTGCAGCGCCTCGATCTCGCCGAAGTCGAACGACCACATCAGGCAGCGCGCCGAGCGATAGCCCCCGAGGCGGGCCCGGACGGTCTCGTTGATGAGGCGGTAGTACTCGGCCGAGCTCTCCCAGCTCATCCCGCCGATCAGGCCGATGACCTTCTGCACCGCGGGTCCCTTCTCGATGGACGATGTGCGCCGGGACTGCCTGCCGCCGGTCGTCCGACGGCAGGCGCGCCTTCCTACTTCGCCAGGGCCGCCAGGATCCGCGCCCAGCTGCGCGTGCCCTTGTGGAAGCTCTGGAGGTCGTACTTCTCGTTCGGCGAGTGGACCCGGTCGTCGTCGAGGCCGAAGCCGACGAGGAGCGTGTCGAGGCCGAGCGTGCGCTTGAAGTCGCCGACGATCGGGATCGAGCCGCCGGAGCCGATCGTCACCGGCGCTTTGTCCCATTCCTCGGCGAGAGCCTGCTTGGCCGCCTCAAGGGCCGGCATGCCGTGGGGCAGGGCCAGCGCCCGCGAGCCCTTGTGGGTGATGATCTCGACCGAGCAGTCGGCCGGGATGCGCTCCTGGACGAAAGCGCGGAAGTTGCGGTCGAGGGCCTCCGGGTCCTGCTCGCCGACGAGGCGGAACGAGATCTTGGCGCTGGCCTTGGCGGCGATGACCGTCTTGGTGCCCTCGCCGGTATAGCCGCCGATGATGCCGTTGGCGTCGCAGGTCGGGCGGGACTGGATCTGCTCGATCAGCATCCGGTCGCGCTCGCCGGCGGGCTGGTTCAGGCCGACGGTGCCGAGGAAGCTCTCGGGGGTGAGGTTCAAGGAGCGCCACTGCGCCAGCACCTCCTCCGGCGTCTCCGGCACGCCGTCGTAGAAGCCCGGCACGGTCACCCGGCCCTGGTCGTCGTGCAGGTCGGCGATGATGCGCGACAGCACGCGGATCGGGTTGGCGGCGGCGCCCCCGAACAGGCCCGAATGCAGGTCGCGGTCGGCGCAGGTGACCGTGACCTCGAAATAGGCCAGGCCCCGCAGCGACGAGGTGACGGCCGGGGTGTCGCGGTCCCACATCCCGGTGTCGCAGACGAGGGCGAGGTCGGCCGTCAGCTCGTCGCGGTTGGCCGCGACCCATTCCGGCAGGTGCTTCGAGCCGTCCTCCTCGGCGCCCTCGACCAGGATGGTGACGCCGACCGGCAGCTCGCCGTCGATCGCCTTGAAGGCCCGGCAGGCCTCCACGAAGGTCATCACCTGGCCCTTGTCGTCGCAGGCGCCCCGCGCGCTGATGACCTTCCGGCCGTCGGGCAGGGTCGCCATGCGCGGCTCGAAGGGCGGCGTCTCCCACAGCTCGAGCGGATCGACCGGCTGCACGTCGTAGTGGCCGTAGAACAGCACGTGCGGCGCGCCGGGCTTGCGGTAATGCGCGAGCACCACCGGGTGGCCGCCGGTCTCGCGCAAGGACGCCTCGAAGCCCATCGCCGCGAGGTCGCCCTTCAGCCACTCCGCCGCCTTCCGGCACTGCGCGGCGTAGGCCGGATCGGTCGAGATCGACTCGATGCGCAGGAAGGCGAACAGCCGCTCCAGCGAGTTGTCGAGGTCGCGGTCGATGTCGTTGAGGATCCGGTCGGGCGCGGCCATGCGGTGTCTCCGGTCTAGCCGGCCCACGGGGCCGGGCTTTCACGGTATCACTAGCTCAGCGGGCCGGCCGCCAGAAGCCGCGCCGTGCGCAGCCGGCAGCCGCCGAGCCGCCTCCGGCGCATACCGCCCCGACATTTGCCTGCGACCACCCGACCGTCCGTCCGCCATACGCCCTCGGGGGAACGCCCGTACCCTGGAACGGTTATCGGGTATGCCGCCCGGCCGGAGGCCATGCGCCGCCCTCGGCGCGCGCCGGTGCGGGCCCCCTCCTCTGGATCGATGGCAGGCCCATGCTGAGCGAAAGCGGCACCTCCGCCCCACCGGGGACGATTCCCGTCACCCTCACGGTCAACGGGCAGGAGCGCCGGCTCCGGGTGGCGCCCTGGACCACGCTCCTCGACCTCTTGCGCGAGGAGCTCGACCTCACCGGCACCAAGAAGGGCTGCGATCACGGTCAGTGCGGCGCCTGCACGGTGATCGTCGACGGCAAGCGCATCAATTCCTGCCTGGCGCTCGCGGTGCAGAAGGATGGCGCCACGGTCACCACCATCGAGGGGTTGTCGATCGGTGCCCTCCACCCGGTCCAGGCCGCGTTCCTGGAGCACGACGCCTTCCAGTGCGGCTACTGCACGCCGGGCCAGATCATGTCGGCGGTGGCGCTGATCGAGGAGGGCCGCGCCCGCTCGCGCGAGGAGATCCGCGAGCACATGAGCGGCAACATCTGCCGCTGCGGCGCCTATTCCAACATCGTCGACGCGGTCGAGGACGTTCTGAAGAACAAGGCGTCGTCCTTCAAGGAGGCCGCGGAATGAACCGGTTCGACTACACCCGCGCCGGCACCGTGCAGGAGGCCGTGCAGGCGCTGGCCGCCGATCCGGCGGCGCGCTTCATCGCCGGCGGCACCAACCTCGTCGACCTGATGAAGTACAACGTCGAGCGGCCCGCCCGGCTCGTCGACATCACCCGCCTGCCGCTCGACGAGATCGTCCAGCACGACGGCGGGTTGCGGATCGGGGCGCTGGTGCCGAACGCCACGGTGGCATATGACCCGCTCGTCAACGAGCGCTACCCGCTGCTCGCCAGCGCGCTCCTCGCGGGGGCCTCGCCGCAGCTGCGCAACGCCGCCACCACCGGCGGCAACCTGCTGCAGCGCACCCGCTGCTACTACTTCTACGACGAGGGCACGCCCTGCAACAAGCGCGAGCCCGGCAGCGGCTGCCCGGCGATCACCGGCGTCAACCGCATCCACGCGATCCTGGGCGCCTCCGAGACGTGCATCGCCACGCACCCCTCCGACATGTGCGTGGCGCTGGCGGCGCTCGAGGCGACCGTGCAGGTCGAGGGGCCGAACGGGCGCCGCGCGATCCCCTTCTCCGAGTTCCACCGCCTGCCGGGTGACGAGCCGCAAACCGACACCACGCTCCGGCACGGCGAGATCGTGCTCTCGGTCGACCTGCCGGACGAAGACTTCTCCACGCACTACACCTACCTGAAGCTGCGCGACCGGCTTTCCTATGCCTTCGCGCTCGTCTCGGTCGCCGCCGCCCTGGAGATGGACGGCGACACGATCCGCACCGCGCGCCTCGCGCTCGGCGGCGTCGCCCACAAGCCCTGGCGCAACCCGGAGGCCGAGGCGCGCCTCGCCGGCCGGCCCGCCTCGCCGGAGGCCTTTCGCGAGGCCGCGGACGTGATCCTGGCCGAGGCCCGGCCCTACGCCCACAACGCCTTCAAGGTCGAGCTGGCGCGGCGCGCCATCGTGCGGGGCCTGTCCCAGGCCGCCGCCGCCACGCCCCAGTCCCAGACCGACAAGCGCATCGCCTGAGGTAACCCATGGCCACCCCCTCCCGCGTCGTCGGCACCGCCCAGAGCCGGATCGACGGCCCCGCCAAGGTGACGGGCGCCGCGAAGTACGCCGCCGAGTTCACCGCCCCCGACCTCGCCCACGGCGTCGTGGTCTCGAGCGCGATCACCAAGGGCCGCATCACCGCGATCGACGCGAGCGCCGCCGAGGCGGTGCCCGGCGTCATCAAGGTGTTCACCCACGAGAACAAGCCGCGCACCGCCTGGCTCGACTACAATTACCGCGACCAGGTCGCGCCCCCCGGCTCGCCGTTCCGGGCGCTGAACGGGCCCGAGATCGTCTATGGCGGCCAGCCGGTGGCGCTCGTGGTGGCCGAGACCTTCGAGCTCGCCCGCTACGGCGCGACGCTCGTCAAGGTGACCTATGCCGAGGATGTGCCGAACACCGACCTCGAGAAGAACCGCGACGCGGCCTACGTGCCGCCGAAGAAGCGCTCCGGCATCAAGCCGCCGCCGGACCCGCGCGGCGATGCAGGCAGCGCCTTCGACGGGGCGCCGATCCAGCTCCGGCAGGAGTACAAGCAGCCGATCGAGCACCATAACCCGATGGAGCCGCACGCCTCGACGGTGGTCTACGAGGGCGAGTCCAAGCTCACCATCCACGACAAGATCCAGGGCGTGAACAACACGCAGGGCTACGTCTGCAGCGTGTTCAACCTCAAGCCCGACGACGTGCGGGTGATCACCCCTTACGTCGGCGGCGCGTTCGGTTCGGGCCTGCGGCCGCAATACCAGCTCTACCTCGCGGTCTCCGCCGCCCTCGACCTCAAGCGCTCGGTGCGGGTGGTGCTGACCCGCGACCAGATGTTCACCTTCGGCTACCGGCCGGAGACCTACCAGACCGTGGCGCTCGGGGCCGACAAGGACGGGCGGCTCCAGGCATTGACGCACGACGCGGTCGCCGGCACCTCGACCTTCGAGGACTACCAGGAGACCGTCGTCAACTGGTCGGGCCTGCTCTATCACTGTCCCAACGTCGCGTTCGACTACAAGCTCGCCAAGATCGACACCTACACCCCGTCCGACATGCGGGCGCCGGGGGCGTTCACCGGCGTCTTCGCCCTCGAATCGGCGATGGACGAGCTCGCCTACGCCACCGGCGTCGACCCGCTGGAGCTGCGCCTGCGCAACTACGCCGAGCGCGACGAGGGCGAGGGCAAGGAGTTCACCTCGAAGGCGCTGCGCGCGGCCTACGAGCAGGGCGCGGAGCGCTTCGGCTGGGGCAAGCGCAAGGCGGAGCCGCGCTCGATGCGCGACGGGCGCGAGCTCGTCGGCTGGGGCATGGCGACCGGCGTGTGGGAGGCGATGATGCAGCAGTCGAGCGCGAGCGCCACGCTCACGCCCGACGGCAAGCTCGAGATCGCCTGCTCCACCGCCGATCTCGGCACCGGCACCTACACCATCCTGGCCCAGGTCGGTGCCGACGCGCTCGGCCTGCCCCTCGACCAGGTCACCACGCGCCTCGGCGACACCGCCCTGCCGGAGGCGCCGCTCGCCGGCGGCTCCTGGACCGCGGCCTCCTCGGGCGCCGCCGTGCAGGCGGCCTGCCGCACAGTGGCCGAGACGCTCTTCGGCTACGCCCGCGGCATGGCGAACTCGCCGCTCGCCAACGCCGACTTCGCCCACGTCACCTTCGCGGACGGCGAGATCCGGCTCCAGAACGATCCGGACCGCAAGGTCGGGATCGCCGAGGCGATGCGGGCGGGCGGCGCCGAGACCGTCGCGGCGACCGAGACGGTCAAGCCGAGCATGCTCACCAACATGCGCTTCTCGGCCTACACCCACTCGGCGGTGTTCGCCGAGGTGAAGGTCGACGAGGAGCTCGGCGTGGTCCGGGTGACGCGGGTGGTCAGCGCCATCGCGGCCGGCAAGATCCTCAACCTCAAGACCGCCCGAAGCCAGATCCTCGGCGGGGTGGTGATGGGGATCGGCGCCGCGCTGGAGGAGGAGTCGATGCTCGACCACACCCTCGGCCGGATCATGAACCACAATCTCGGCGAGTACCACGTGCCGGTGAACGCCGACATCCACGACATCGAGGTGCTCTTCGTCGACGAGCACGACGACAAGGCCAGCCCGCTCGGTGTCAAGGGCCTCGGCGAGATCGGCATCGTGGGTGCGGCCGCCGCGGTGGCGAACGCGGTGTTCCACGCCACCGGCAAGCGGATCCGCGAGCTGCCGATCACCATCGACAAGATCATCGGCTGACCCATCTCGTCACCTGAAGGGGAGCAAGGGGCGGGGCCTTCGCGGGCGCCGCCCCTTACGTGTGTGACGGGAGTACTGCCATGGACGTCAACAGCGTCACCGCCGGTGAGGTCGAGATCACCTACGAGGCCTCGGGCCCCGACGAGGGCCAGCCGATCCTGCTGCTGCACGGCTGGCCGGACGATCCGCGCACCTATGACGGCGTGGTGCCGAAGCTGAACGCCGCCGGCTGGCGCACCATCGTGCCGTACTGGCGCGGCTGCGGCCCGACCAAGTTCGTCAACCCGGACGGGCCGAAGGCCGGCGAGACCGCGGCGCTGGCCACCGACATCCTCGCCTTCATGGATGCGCTCGGCTTCTCGCGGCTCCCGGTCGTCGGGCACGATTGGGGCGGGCGCGTCGCCTACCTGCTCGCCGCGGCCCGGCCGCAGCGGGTCGCCTCGATCGCCGCCCTCTCGGTGCCGTGGGCGCCCGGCCGCATCGGCGTGCCGCCGCTGTCGCAGGTGCGGGCCTTCTGGTACCAGTGGTTCATGAATACCGAGCCGGGCGCCGCCTTCGTGCGCGAGAACCCGACCGCTTTCGCCCGCGAGCAATGGGTGGCGTGGAGCCCGCCCGGCCCCTGGTTCACCGACGACACCTTCGGCAAGACCGCCCCGTCGTTCCAGAACCCGGACTGGGCCGCGGTGACCCTGAACTTCTACCGCTCGCGCTGGGGCGCCGACGCGCCGGACCCGCGCTTCGCCGCCTTGGCCCAGGAGGCGGAGGCGGCCCGCAGCATCGCGGTGCCGACCCTGGTGATCCACGGCGGAACAGACACTTGCCTGCTCCCGGCCTCTTTCGCCGGACAGGAGCAGTACTTCACCGGCCCTTACCGGCAGGTGGAGCTGGACGGCGTCGGCCACTTCCCGACCCGCGAGGCGCCCGACCGGGTGGCGGAGGCGCTGCTCACCCATCTGGGCGAGGTCGGGCAGCATTAGGCGTGTCGAGATAGGGCACGACGGCGGCGCGCCGCCCATGGGCCGCCCGAGGAGGCTCCGATGATCCTGGTCTGCGGCGAGGCGCTGATCGACCTGTTTGTCGAGACGGGCCGCCCGAACCCCGAGCGCGGCGGCCTGCCGGCCCTGGCGGTGGCCGGGGGCTCGCCGTTCAACCTGGCGATCGGCCTGCCCCGGCTCGGGGTGGCGAGCGGCTTCCTCGGCGGCCTGTCGGGAGACGCCTTCGGGCGGATGCTGGCGGACAGGCTGTCGGCGGAGGGCGTCGATCTCTCCCTTGCGAAGGAGAGCGCCCGGCCGACCCCGCTCGCCATCGTGTCGACCGGGCCGGATGGGCACCCCGCCTACACGTTCCACGCCGAGGCCTGCGCCCATGCCGACCTCGCGGTGGCCGACCTGCCGGCAATGCTGCCCGAGTCCGTCCGCGCCGTCGCGATGGGCTCGTTCTCGCTCGTCGCGGAGCCGGTCGGCTCGGCCTACGCGGCCCTCGCCGCCCGGGAGGCGCGGCGGCGGGTCATCAGCCTCGATCCCAACCTGCGCCTCGGCCTGATCCCGGATCTCGGCCGCTGGCACGCGCGGTTCGACGCCCTCGTGCCGTACGCCGACATCGTCAAGCTCTCGGACGAGAACCTGCGCGCCGCCTACGGGGCGGGCGCCGCCGAGGGCGAGATCGCGGCACGCTGGCTCGCGGCGGGGGTGGCCCTCGTCGTCGTCACCGCCGGCCCCGACGGCGCGCGGGCCTACCGGTCCGGCGGGCCGATGATCGCCGTGCCGGGGCGCAAGGTCGCGGTGATCGACACCGTCGGGGCCGGCGACAGCTTCCACGCCGCGCTGCTGGCGCGCCTCGCGCGGGACGGGCGGCTGACCCGGGCGGCCCTCGCGGCCCTCGACGGCGAGGCGATCGGCGCCCTCGTCGCCGAGGCGGTGGCGGCCGCGAGCCTCACCTGCACCCGTCTCGGCGCCGACCTGCCGACCCTTCGGGCGCTGCGGGCGGTCACGGCCTGAGCGGCCTCACGGCGCCCCGCGCCGCCGGGAGGCCGCGCTCAGTACCCCCGCCCGACGTCCACCGCCGCCGGGATCCGGCCCGTCTCGCGATAGGCCCGGACGTTGCCGGCGACGACGGCCGCGGCGCTGCGCGGGGTGGTCGGGCCGGAGATGTGGGGCAGCACGGTCACGCCGGGGTGGCGCCACAGCGGCGAGCCCGGCGGCAGCGGCTCGACCTCGAACACGTCCAGCACCGCGTGCGAGAGCTGCCCGGCATCGAGCGCCGCCAGGAGCGCGTCGGTCGCGACGATCGGCCCGCGGCCGAAATTGATCAGGCCCGCGCCCGGCTTCGTCGCGGCGAGCCGCGCGGCGTCGAGGAGGCCGCGCGTCTCCCCGGTCAGCGGCAGCAGGCAGACGACGATGTCGCTCTGCGCCAGCAGGGACGGCAGGCCGTCCGCGCCCGAGAAGCCGGCGACGCCGGGCGGCAGGGCCTTGGGCGAGCGGCTCCAGGCCGCGACCCGGAAGCCCGCCTGCGTCAGCCGCTCCGCCGCCGCGGTGCCGAGGGCGCCGAAGCCGAGGAGCCCGACATGCGTCTCCGCGGGCGGGCGGTAGGCGAGCTGGCGCCAGGTCCCGGCCTCCTGCTGGCGCCGGTAGGCCGGCATGTCGCGCTGCAGGTAGTAGGTCCAGGCCAGCACCGCCTCGGCCATGGTGCGGGCGAGCTCGGGATCGATCAGGCGGATGATCGGCGCAGCCCCGGTCCCCAGGTCGCGGACCAGGCGCTCGACCCCGGCCCACAGGCTCTGGATCCAGGCGAGGTTCGGCAGGCGCGCGACCTCGGCGGGGTCGGGATTGGCCACGATCGCGATCCGCACCGCCTCGCGCGCGCCGGCATCCAGGGTCCGGAACGGGCGGATGCTCTCCTCGGGCAGGGCCTCGGCGAGGGCTGCCAGGAAGTCCGCCTCCTCCTCAGCGTCGAGGGTGCCGAGAAACGCGATCGGCTCGGGCATCGGTCCCTCCTTGTTCAGCGGCCGAGGACGGCGGACAGGCGCGCCACCGCCTCCCGGGCGAGGCCCGGGCTGATGGCGAAGCAGAGGCGGATGAACCCCTCCCCTTCCGGCCCGAAGGCGGTGCCCGGCGCGACGCCGACCTTGGCCTCGTGCAGGAGCCGGAAGGCGAGGTCGAGGCTGGTTTCCGCGCGCGGGGTTCCGGGGCCGGTGACCCGGGCCATCAGGTAGAAGGCGCCCTCCGGCACCGACACGGTGACGCCGGGCAGGCGCGACAGGCCCGCGACCAGGATCTCCCGGCTTTCGGCGCAGCGGCTCACCATCTGGCGGATGAAGCCGTCGCCCTCCTCCAGAGCCGTCACCGCGGCGTGCTGGATGAAGGTCGGGATCGAGGTGGTGTTGTACTGGCCGAGCTTGGCGAAGGTGGGGCCGAGCCCGCGCGGGCAGACCAGCCAGCCGGCGCGCCAGCCGGTCATCGCCCAGTTCTTCGAGAAGGTGTTGGTGACGATCAGCCGGTCGTCCTCGGTGCAGATCTGCAGGAAGGACGGCGCGATGGCGTTGCCGTAGGTGAAGTGGGCGTAGACCTCGTCCGAGACGATCCACAGCCCCCGCGCCCGGGCGAGGTCACGCAGCGCCTTCATCTCGTCGAGCGGCATGGTCCAGCCGGTCGGGTTCGAGGGCGAGTTCACCACCACGGCGCGGGTGCGCGGGGTGAGCGCCGCCTCGATGTCGGCGAGCGGCAGGGCGAAGCGCCCGTCGCCTTGCACCCGGTAGGGCACCGTCACCGGCACGCCGCCGGTGATGCGCACGGCTTCCGCCAGGTTCGGCCAAGCCGGCGAGGGGATGACGATCTCGTCGCCGGGCTCGAGCAGGGCCTGCGCCGCCTGCATGATCGCGTTCATGCCCCCGGCCGTGACGGCGAAGCGCTCCGGCGGCACCTCAACGCCCCAGTGCCGGGCGTGGTAGGCGCTCAAGGCCTCGCGCAGGCGCGGCAGGCCGAGCGAGGTGGCGTAGCGGGTGTGGCCGGCCAGCATCGCCTGGTGGGCCGCCTCGACGATGAAGGGCGGCGTCGGCAGGTCGCCCTCGCCGATCCACAGCTTGACCACCTCGGGATCGTCCCGGCCCCTGTCGGCGACGAGGCCGATCTGGCTCGTGCCGACCCCGCGCATCCGGGCTGAGAGCGCGCCGGAGAGGTCCGGCGGGGTGGTGTCCGCGATGCTCATCGGTGGCTCGTGCCCTCGTGCGGCGCCCGGGCGGCGGGCGGGAATGGGCGTCCTCCATACCAGAGCCGCAGCAGGGCGCGAGGGCCGCCCGCGCATGGCGGGCCCGAGCGCCGTCAGCGCAGGGGAGCCGGTCCCGGCGCCGGCCGCTGCGCCAGGTGGCAGGCGACATTCAGGCATGTCACGGCCGTGAGGGCTTGCCGGCGCCAGGGCCGGGCCTCGTCGGCCCGGCTGCGCATCCGCTGGAGCGCCTCGTCCGGCTCGGGCACGAGGGCCAGTCCCTCGCCGATCGCGTCGAGGTCGAACAGCGCGGAGACGGCGGGCGGCGGTTTCGCGCGCAACTGCTCCAGCGCGGCGAGCAGGGCCGGCTTGGCCGCGGCGGAGCGGGTGATCCAATCGCCGGATCGCCCCACCTTGTGCCGCGACAGCTGGACCCGATCGGGCAGGATGCCCTCCATGGCGATGCGGAAGGGCTGGCGGCTCAGCCCGTCCGCCAGGACGTGCGAGATCGGCAGGGACAGCGCGAAATCCACCACGCGGCGGTCGAGGAGCGGGAGGCTGACCGCCGGCCCCTGCCGCGCCGCCGCGATCGCGGAGTACGTGCAGCGCGAGGGGATGTGGTGGTCGCAGAAGGCGCGCACGCGGTCGGCGGGCGTGTCGTCCTGCAGGACCTGCAGCATGCGCCGTCGGCTCACGGCGTCGAGAATGGCCGGGTTGAGGACGCGCGCCCGTGCTCGCCAGGCGTCCGAGAGGAGGAGACGGCCGTGCCTCCGCAAGACGAGCCGCCGCAGGCGCGCGGGCAGGAACGGCACGAGCAGCCGGCCGCGGATCGTTCGGCCCAGGGAGATGCCGTCGCGCCGCGCCCGGGCCGGCACTTCCCGCAGCAGGGTTCGGAGCCGCCCCTCGCGCGGGAGCCGGGCGTAGAGGTCGGCCCCGTTGTAGCTGGCGCCCTCGTCGTCGCCGTCACCGGCGTCGTCGCCCTCGGCATCGTCTTTTCCGCTCACCCGCCTCGCGATCCTGGCGATGATCGCCGTCGAGGCCACCCTCATGGGATTGCGGCGCACGAGCCGGCGCCCGGCGGCCTGATACGCCGGTCGGGACGGAGCGGCCGTCGGGAACGACGACGCGCTGGAGGTCGTCGTCGGCGAGCCGGTCGACCGGCTCGCAGGCCTCACCCCGCTCGGTATGGTGCTCCAGCCCCGCCATCCGCGCATATCGCGCAAGCGGGCGGTTGACGCCCGCCATCGATTGCGCGAATCAGGCGCTAACGGCCGGCAAATCGCGCATCTCATCGCGCGATCCGCGCAAGGAGGAACGCATGGGAGAGGTTCGGATCAAGCGCGCGATCGAGCGCGTGCCGGGCGGGATGATGGTGGTGCCGCTGCTCGTCGGCGCGGTGATCGCCACCCTGTTTCCGGGGACCCCGAAGGTGTTCGGCTCGTTCACCGGGGCCTTGTTCACCGGTGCGCTGCCGATCCTGGCGGTGTTCTACGTCTGCATGGGCGCGAGCATCGACTTCCGGGCGACGCCCTACATCGTCAAGAAGGGCGGCACCCTGCTCGTCGTGAAGGTCGGCATCGCGATGATCCTCGGCGTCGTCTTCGGCCGCCTGATCGGCGAGGCGCCGGTCACGGGCGGGCTGTTTGCTGGCCTCTCGACGCTGGCGATCGTGGCCGCCATGAACGACACCAACGGCGGCCTCTACATGGCGTTGATGGGCCAGTACGGCCGGCCCCGGGACGTCGGCGCCTACACGATCATGTGCCTCGAATCCGGCCCCTTCCTCACCATGGTGACGCTCGGCGTCGCCGGCCTGTCGGCCTTTCCGTGGCAGACGATGGTCGGCAGCATCCTGCCGCTCCTCGTCGGCATGATCCTCGGCAACCTCGACCGGGAGATGCGCGACTTCCTCGGCCGCGCCGTGCCGGTGATGATCCCGTTCTTCGCCTTCGCCCTCGGCACCGGGCTCGACCTGACCAAGATCTGGCAGGCGGGGCTGCTCGGCCTCGGCCTCGGCGTCGCGGTGGTCGTGATCACCGGCATCCCGCTCTTCCTCGCCGACCGGCTCACCGGCGGCACGGGGGTGGCCGGCGTCGCCGCCTCCTCGACCGCCGGCAACGCCGCCGCAGTCCCGGCGATCATCGCGGCGGCCAACCCGGCCTATGCCGACGCCGCCGCGCCGGCGACGGTGCTGGTGGCGGCGACCGTCGTCGTCACCGCGATCCTGACGCCCCTCGCCACCGCCTGGACGGCGCGCCGCTTCGGCGAGCCGGAGGCGCAGCGGGCGGAGGAGCCGGCCGCGCCGGAGGCCCCGCCCCTCGCGGGGCGCGCCTGACCATGGCGCGCCGCTGGCTCGTCCTCGCCGACGACCTCACGGGCGCGGCCGACTGCGCCATCGCCTTCGCCCGGCGCGGCCTGTCCGCCTCGGTGCAGTGGGGCGCGGCGCGGGGCGGGGCGGAGGACGACGTCCTCTCCCACGACGCCGACAGCCGCCAACTCGGCCCGGAGGCGGCGGCGGCCCGTCACGCCGCCCTGATCGACGGGCTGCACGATCCCGACCGGTCGGTGTTCAAGAAGATCGACTCGACCCTGCGCGGGCAGCCGGCGGCCGAGCTCGCCGCCACCCTCGCGGCGCTGCGCCGGCGCAGCGGGGCGGCGTTCGGGATCCTGGCGCCGGCCTTCCCGGCCACCGGGCGGACCACCCGGGCGGGGCGGGTCGAGGTCGAAGGCCGCCCCCTCGAGGAGACGGAGCTCTGGCGCCGGGACCACACCTACCCGACGGGCTCCCTGCCCGCGATGCTGGACGCGGCCGGCATCCCGGGCGCGATGATCGATCTCGCGACCGTGCGGGCCGGAGCGGACGCCCTGCGGGACGCCCTCGCCGGCGCCGCCGCGCGGGGGAACGCCGTCGCCATCCTGGACGCGGAGCACGACGACGACCTCGGGCGGATCGCCGATGCGGGCCTGGCCGCGGCGGGTCGCGCGCCGGGCGGGCCGGAGGGGCTGCTCTGGATCGGCAGCGCCGGGCTCGCCCACGCCCTGGCGGCGGCCGGGGCCGCGCCGGCCCGGGCCGGGCCGGCGCCGTCCCTCGCGGGCGAGGGCGGCACCCTCGTGGTGGTCGGGAGCCTCGCGGCGACCTCCCGGGCGGCGGCGCGCCGGCTCGCGGACGAGCCGGGGCTGCGCCACGTTCCGGTCGCGCCCGGGCTGCTGCTCGACGCCGATCGGCAGGCGGAGCGGGCGCGCTGCCGCGATGCCGTGGCGGCGGCCCTTCGCGCCGGGGACGACGTGCTGGTCGAGGTCGCGGTCGGCGCGTCTCCGGACCTTGTCCTCGGGCCGCGCCTCGCCGCCGCCCTCGGCGCGCTGCTCGCACCAGCGGCGCCCCATCTCGGCGGCCTGGTGGCCACCGGGGGCGAGACCGCCGCGGCGCTCCTCGGCCATTTCAGGGTCGACGGGATCAGGCTCGTCGACGAGATCGAGCCCGGCGTCTCCCTCGGCCTCACCCGGGGCGGGCTCGCCGTGCCGATCGTCACCAAGGCCGGCGCCTTCGGGAACGAGGGCACGCTGGTGCGCGCCGTCCATCACCTGCGGGCCGCCCGCACCGGCGGGACTGCCGGGGGTGGTTCCGCTTAGTTTCCTGTTCTCGCATCAGCCTCGTCGCCGAACCGCTCGCCGCGTCGGCGCCCGAGGCCTGGGGGTCTCCGACATGAGCCAACCGACCGTCGCGATCACCATGGGCGATGCCTCCGGCATCGGGCCCGAGATCATCATGAAGGCGCTGGCCCTGCCCGAGGTCGCGGCGCTCTGCCGGCCGCTGGTCGTCGGCGACGCCGAGCGCCTGCGCGAGGCGGGGAGGATCGTCGGCTCCGGCCTCTCGGTCCGGTCGATCGCCTCGCCCGAGGAGGCGGTCCACGCCGACGGCCAGGTCGAGTGCGTCGACCTGCGGCTGATCCCGCCCGGGCACCCGTTCGGCCGGGTCTCGCCGGTCTCCGGCGAGGCGGCGTTCCGCTACATCGAGCGGGCGGTCCAGATCGTCCAGGCGGGCCACGCCGCCGCGATCTGCACCGCGCCCTTGAGCAAGGAGGCGCTGCACGCCGCCGGGCACAGGTATCCGGGCCACACCGAGCTGCTCGCCGAGCTGACCGGCACGCCGGAGGTCTCGATGATGCTGGTCTCGCCCAAGCTCCGGGTGATCCACGTCACGACGCATATCGGGCTCATCGACGCGATCGAGCGGATCGAGCCGGGCCTGGTCGAGCGGGTGATCGGCCGCGCCCACGACACCCTGGTCAAGGCCGGCATCGACGATCCGCGGATCGGCGTCTGCGGGATCAACCCGCATGCCGGCGAGAACGGCCTGTTCGGCCGCGGCGAGGAGGGCGAGAAGATCGCCCCCGCGGTCGAGGCCTGCCGGGCCCGGGGCTGGCGGGTCGAGGGGCCCTTGCCCGCCGACACCCTGTTCTTCCTCGCCGGGCGGGGCGACTACGACATCGTCGTGGCGATGTACCACGACCAGGGCCACGGCCCGATCAAGGTGCTGGGCCTCGAATCGGGCGTGAACATCACCGTGGGGCTGCCGGTGATCCGCACCTCCGTCGACCACGGCACCGCCTTCGACATCGCCGGCAAGGGCATCGCCGACGCGGGCTCGCTGGTCGAGGCCCTGCGCCAGGCGGTCGACCTCGCGCCGCGCCGGGCGGTCTGACGCCGTGACCCGGGGCCGGCACCGGCGCCCGCTCCTCCTGGAGGCGCTCCAGGCGGGGGAGGTCGTGGTCGAGGAGCTGGCGGAGCGCTTCGGCGTCTCCGCCTCGACCATCCGGCGCGATCTCCAGCACCTCGCGACGGAGAAGACCATCCGGCGCACCTATGGCGGCGCGGTCATCGCCCACCCGCTGCCCGAGGCGAGCCTGCCGGAGCGCGAGGCGCAGGCGCGGCCCGAGAAGGCGGCCATCGCCCGCGCCGCCTTGGGCCTGCTGGCCGAGGACGACATCCTGGTCCTCGACGGCGGCTCGACGGTGGCGGCGTTCGGGGCCGGCCTCGCCGGGCGGCGCCACCACGTCATCACCAACAACCTGCCGCTGGTCGGAACCCTGGCGGGCGCGCCCGGCCTCACCCTGACGGTGCTCGGCGGCGCGGTGCGGCCCGGGAGCATGAGCACGATGGGACCGCTGGCGGAGGCCGCCCTGCGGCGGCTCACCGCCGACAAGGCGGTGGTGAGCGGCGACGGCTTCGTCGCCGGCCGCGGCCTGTGCGAGGCGGCCCTCGAGCAGGTCGCCCTCAAGTCACTGATGATGGAGCAGGCGGGCGAGGTGCTGGTCCTGATGGACGCGACGAAGCTCGGGCGCGCGACGCAGGGAGCCTGGGCGCCGCTGCCGCGGCGCTGGACGCTGGTGACGGATGCCGGCGCCACCGACGCGCAGTGCGCGGAGGCGGAGGCGGCCGGCGCCCGGGTGGTGCGGGCGGCGCCCTGAGGCAGGGCGTCCGGCGGGACGCCCCACCGTCCGTCGCGTCAGGCGGCCAGCTCGTCCTTCACGAAGCGCCCGTCGATCATGATCGCCCTCATGTGCCGGCCCTGGCCGGTGAGGAGCGAGAGGTCGGCCAGCGGATCGCCGTCGACCACGATCAGGTCGGCGAAGGCGCCCGGTGCCACCACGCCGGCCTTGCCCTCGAGGCGCACGACCTTGGCGGCGTTGACGGTCGCCGAGCGGATCACCTCGATCGCCGGCAGGCAGCGGCCGCGGATCACGAACTCCTCCGACTGGTGGCGGTGCATCTCGCCCAGCAGGTCGGTGCCGTAGGCCATCATCACGCCCGCGTCGCGCAGGATCTCGAGGGCATTGAGCCCCGCCTCGCGCACGTCCTCGATCTTGGCGACCGAGGCCGGCGGCAGGCCCAAGCTGGCGCCCTCCTTGGCGAGCGCGTCGAAGGTGACGTTGGTCGGCACCACGTAGGCGCCCTTGTCGCGGATCAGCCGCGCCGTCTCCGCCGTCACCAGGTTGCCGTGCTCGACCGAGATCACCCCGCACTCGACCGCCCGGCGGATCGCCGCGTCGGTGTAGAGGTGGGCGGCGACATAAGTTTGGGCGTTCTGCGCCTCCTCGACGATCGCCCGCACCTCCTCGACCGAGTAGCCGAGGAACGCGATCGGGTCGGTCGGCGAGGACACGCCGCCATTGGCCATGATCTTGATGAAGTCGGCCCCGGCCTTGATCTCCTCGCGGGCGACCCGGCGCACGGCGTCGACGCCGTCGCAGACCCGGCCCATCGCGCCGAGCTTGGTGGCGTAGTGGCCGACGTCCCGGGCGTGGTAGCGGCCGCGATAGTCGGTGTGGCCGCCGGTCTGCGACAGGGCCTTGCCGCAGATCACGAGGCGCGGGCCGTCGATCAGCCCCTCGCGCACCGCCATCACCAGGCCGTGGTCGGCGCCGCCGAGGTCGCGCACGGTGGTGAAGCCGCGCATCAGCATCCCGCGCATGATCTTCGCGGTGCGCAGGGCGACGAGGGAATCCGGCAGGTCGGCATTGGCGCCGAGGTCCGGGATCGTCGCGATGACGTGGACGTGGCAGTCGATCAGGCCCGGCATCAGCGTGCGCCCGGCGAGGTCGATCACCCGGGCCGACGCGGCGGTCAGCGGCCGGTCCGAGACCTCCCGGATGGTGCCGCCCTCGACGAGCACGTCGTGGCCCTCGAGGCCGGTGTCGTGGCGGCCGTCGAGGACCCGCGCGTTGCGGAAGAGAACGAGGTCGGCGGTCATGGTCGTCTGGTCTCTCACGGTTGGAGCCGGGCCCGGAACGGGCCCGGCGAATGCGTCGGGGCGCCCAGCGCTCAGGCGGCGTTGCGCCGCCGCCACTCCTCGAGATGCCCGAGGACGGTGGCGAGGTCGGTGACGTCGACGTAGCGCCGCCCGAGGTCGCGCAGGTTGTCCCGGTGCGGCCCCTCCTCGATGTCGCCGACGCAATCCTCGGGCACCAGCGTCCGGTAGCGGTGGCTGAAGCTGTCGATCGCGCTCGCCCGGATGCAGCCGCTGGTGTTGCAGCCGGTGACGATCACGGTGTCGACCCGCTCCTTGGCGAAGTAGTCGGCGACGCCGGTGCCGAAGAAGATCGACGGTCCCTTCTTGGTGACCGCGAGGTCGTAATCCGCCCGGTAGATCCGCGGATCGAGGGCGACGCTCGGGTGGTCGTGCAGGAAGGTCTCGCGCACGGCGGTGATCTTCCAGTACGGCATCTCCCGCTCGTTCATGTAGGCCGTGTTGCAGGTCGCGACCGGCACGCCCATGCCGCGGGCGGCCTCGAGGAGGCGCGCGGTGTTCTCGACCGCGCGGGCGACCAGCGGCGCGCCGCCGAGCGGGTAGCGCGGATCGGTGAACCCGACCTGGAAATCCACCACGACGATGCCGGGCTTCGCCCCGAAGCCGACCGGGATCTCGCCGTAGCTGCGGTTCGCATAATCGTCCATCGGGCCCTCCGAGGTTGTTGGCGGCGCGAGGGACAGACTGGACAGAGCGAAAAAAACAGGCAAGCTTGTTTTTTTCGCAGGCGCCCCGCGCCGGCAGCCAGGCCTGGAGGAGAGGTGTCGCAGAGCGGACGGCAGCAGCAGGCGCGCAGCCTCGCGACCCGCGAGCGGCTGGTGCGCGCGACTCTCGATGAGATCCACGCGGTCGGCTACCACGCCGCCACGACCCATCAGATCGCCGAGCGCGCCAGGGTCTCGCGCGGGGCGCTGCTCCACCACTTCCCGACCCGGGCCGACATCGTGCTCGCGGCGCTCGAGACGCTGCTCGCCGACGGCACGGCCGAGATCAAGGCGGTGTCGCACGACGTGCGCACCGGGGCGCTGCCGCTTGCCGACTTCGTCGAGTTCCTGTGGCAGCTCTTCTCCGGCCGGTTCTTCCAGCTCTCGATGGAGATGATCAACGAGGCCCGCACCGATCCGGACCTGCGGCAATGCCTGATCCCGGTGGTGCAGCGCTTCCACGCCGCCCTCGACGCGATCTGGGCCGAGTTCTGCGACGCCGACGCCCGGCCGCCCCGGGAGGCGCGGATCATCCTCAACCTCACCGTGAACCTGATGCGCGGCATGGGCGTGCAGACGGTGCTGCGGCCGGACCCGGACTATTACCGCGACCTGATCGAGGCCTGGAAGGCGGTGCTGCCGCAGCTGATCGGCGGGCCGGCGGGCGACGCCGCCTTCGCGGGTCCGCGCTTCCGCGAGGCAGTGGCGTGAGGCGGGACGGCCCCGCGCGGACCGCGGCCCGGCGCACGGGGCGGATCGCGCCTCGCCTTGGCACCCGTCTTGCCAGCACCTGTCTTGCCAGTAGACTCGACACCTGTCCTACCGATGAGTCAGCTGCCACGGGGCGCAGCCCCGGAAAGCTGTCACCCCGCAAGCCGTGAACCGTATGAGCGTCGCCTCCCTCTCCCCCGCCGCGGCCCCGGCCCTGGCCGGACCCGGCCTGTCGGTCCGGCTCGGCCGCATCGCCTTCCTGGCCCTGGTGGTCCTCGCCTACGCGATCATCTTCGCGCCGATCGTGATGGTGGTCGTGACCTCGTTCTTCGACCAGGAGATCGTCTCCTTCCCGCCGGACGCCCTGACCCTGCGCTGGTACGTCAACGCCTGGGCGCAGCGCGACTTCGCCCGCGGCTTCGTCACCTCGCTCCAGATCGCGCTCGCCGCCACCGCGATCGGCGTGCCGCTGGGCACCGCCGCGGCGCTCGCGCTGGTGCGGGCCAGGATCCCGGGACGCGGGCTCATCAACACCTTCCTGCTCGCCCCCCTGGCGGTGCCGGCGATCGTCGCGGGTTCCGCCCTCTACATGTTCTACCTGCGGGCCGAGGACTGGCTCGACATGGACATCAAGGCGACCTTCGGCGGCCTCGTCGCCGCCAACGTCCTGATCACGATTCCCTGGACGGTGCGCCTCGTCACCGCGAGCCTCGCCGGGCTCGACCGCGCCGCCGAGGAGGCGGCGGCCAATCTCGGGGCGCGGCCGCTCACGGTCTTTCGCCGCATCACCCTGCCGATGCTGCGGCCCGGCATCGTGGCGGCGGCCCTGTTCTCGTTCGTGGCGAGCTTCGAGAACCTCGAGCTCAACCTCCTCCTCGTCGGCCCCGGGCGCACCACGCTGCCCGTCGCCATGCTGAGCTACCTGGAATTCCGAATGGACCCGACCCTGGCCGCCGTCGCGACCGCGCAGATCGTGATGGTGTCGATCCTGATGCTGGTCACCGACCGCTTCGTGAAGCTGTCGCGGATCGTCTGATGGGCACCCTCCTCCTCGACGGCGTCTCGAAGCGCTACGGCGAGGCGACCGCCGTCGCCCGCGTCGACCTCGACATCCGCCAGGGCGAGCTCGTCGCCCTGCTGGGGCCCTCCGGCTGCGGCAAGACCACGACCCTCCGGATGGTCGCGGGCTTCATCGAGCCGACCGCCGGCCGGGTGGTGATCGGCGGGCGCGACGTGACGCGGCTGCCGCCGCACAGCCGCGACACCGGCATGGTGTTCCAGTCCTACGCGCTCTTCCCGCACATGAGCGTCGCCGACAATGTCGGGTTCGGGCTCGAGATGCGGAAGGTGGGCAGAGCGGAGCGCGACCGGCGCATCGCCGAGGCCCTGCGGCTGGTGCGCCTCGATGCGCTCTCCGACCGGCTGCCGCGCCAGCTCTCCGGGGGACAGCAGCAGCGCGTGGCGCTGGCCAGGGCGCTCGTGGTGAGCCCGGCGGTGTTCCTGCTCGACGAACCGCTGTCGAACCTCGACGCCAAGCTGCGCGCGGAGGTCGGGCTCGAGATCCGCGACCTGCAGAAGCGCCTCGGCCTCACCACCCTGATGGTGACCCACGACCAGGACGAGGCGCTGGCCATGGCCGACCGGCTCGTGGTGATGGAGCACGGCCGCGTGCTCCAGGTCGGCAGCGCCGAGGACCTCTACGAGCGCCCGGCCAACACCTTCGTGGCCGGCTTCGTCGGGCGCTGCAACCTGCTCGCCGGCACGCGCGAGGGCACCGACGTCTTCCGGCTCGCGAGCGGCGCCGCCGTCCCCTGCGCGCCGGACGCAACCGCCCGCGGCGGCATGCTGGCGATCCGGCCCGAGCGGATCGAGGTCGCGCCCGACCCCGCCGGTGCGGGCCGGCTCAAGGCCCTGACCTACCTGGGCGCGCGCACCGAGTACCACCTGGAGCTCGCCGGCGAGGCGATCGTCGCGGTGACGCCGACGCCGCTCCCCGACGATCCCCGCCGCCGCCTCGCCGCGGGCGATCCCGTCCGCATCACCTGGGTCCCCGACGCCGCCCGCGTCATCCCCCTCGACAGCGCAGAGAGCCCCGCCCGATGATCACCCGTCGCACACTCATGGCCCGCAGCCTGGCCGGCGGCGCCGCCCTCGGCCTCGCCGGCACCCTCCCGGCCCGGGCCCAGTCCTCCTCGATCGTCGTCGGCACCTGGGGCGGCGATTACGGCGCGCTCCTGCAGCAGAACATCGACGTGCCGCTGCTCAAGCCGCAGGGCATCGAGGTGTCGCAGGACATCGCCAACAACGACCCGCGCCGCACCAAGCTGATCTCGGAGAAGACCAGCCGCCGCGGCAGCATGGACGTCGCCTGCATCAACGACATCGACAGCTACATGCTGAGCCAGCTCGGCGTGCTGGAGACCGTGCCGAGCGCCGAGGTGCCGCGCCTGGCCGAGGTGCTCGACGTCTTCGCCAAGCCGCACTCGATCCCGCACATCTACTCGGCGCTGGTCGTGCTCTACAACCCGGGCAAGGTCACCACGCCGCCCAAGAGCTACGCCGACATCTTCGACCCGAAGTACAAGGGCCGGGTCGGCTTCTCGGACATCCTCACCAGCTACAACATGGCCGGCGCCAATATCGGGGCCGGCGGCACGCCGAGCGACTTCACCAAGGGCAAGGCGGCGCTCATGGACCTGAAGAAGCTCGGGCCGAAGGTCTACCCCTCGAACGAGGCGCTCGCCGCGGCGCTGAAGTCCGAGGAGGTGTGGCTCTCGATCATGTGGCTCGCCCGCGGCTTCATGTGGAAGCAGGCCGGCATCCCGGTCGAGATGGCGGTGCCGGAGGAGGGCGCGGTGCCGATCCTGTTCGAGGCCGGCGTGCCGAAGAACTCCCGCGCCAAGGACGGCGCCTTCAAGTACCTGAACGCCATGCTCGACCCGAAGGCGCAGGTCGCCTTCGCCCAGAAGATGGGCTACGTGCCCACCGTCAAGGACGCCAAGCTCCCCGAGGACCTGGCCCGGCAGATCAGCCTGACGGAGGCGCAGCAGGCCAAGCTCCGCCCGCTCGACTACGCCACCATGCAGCAGCAGCAGGCCGCCTTCACCGACTTCTGGAACAAGGAGTTCAAGGCGTAAGGCTTTCGGATCGACCTGCGCCACGGAAATCCGACCCACTGCGTCATTCCGGGACTCGCCGAAGGCGAGAGCCCGGAATCCAGAGCCGCAGGTACGGAAGGATCGAGCGGAACGCGCCCGCCTCCTCCTGAACCACCTGAGTTTCTGGATCCCGGGCTCCGCTGCGCGGCCCCGGGACGACCCTGTGGGGCGGAGAGGTAAGCGCCGAACCTCGCCCTTCGAGCAGTCAGACAGGCCCTTAGACAGAGACCCCAGCCCGTGTTCGCCCTCATCCTGCCGGCCGTTCTCGTCGTCGCCGCGCTCCTGGTCGGCCCGATGGTGCTGCTCGCGCGCATCTCGCTCAACCAGTACAGCGCGACGCAGCTGATGATCGAGGCGACGACGGCGCAGAACTACCTCAACGCCGTGGCCGACCCATACTATCGCGGCGTGATGGCGACGACGCTCGTCATGGCCTTCACCTGCACGGCGGTGACCCTGGCGCTCGGCTTCCCGGCGGCCTACCGGCTCGCCCGGATGGAGAGCCGCTGGAAGAGCCTCGTCACCGTCCTGACCCTGATCCCGCTCCTCGTCGGCAACGTCGTGCGGGCGGCGGGCTGGCTCGGGCTCCTCGGCAACGACGGCCTGATCAACGCGACCCTGCGGGGCCTGCGCATCACCTCGGAGCCGCTGCAGCTGATCTACACGCCGGGCGCGGTCGCGGTCGGCACGATCGCGGTGGTGCTGCCCTACATGATCCTGACCCTGTCCTCGGTGATCGAGAGCATCCCGCGGGCGGTCGAGGAGGCGGCGGCCAATCTCGGCGCGAGCGCGCTCACGGTCTTCCGCCGGGTGGTGTGGCCGCTGGCGCTCCCCGGCACGGTGGCGGGCTGCGTCCTCGTCTTCATCCTGTGCATGAACACCTACGCGACCGCGGTGCTGCTCGGCGGGTCGCAGTTCAAGATGATGGCGCCCGCCGTCTACGACCAGTTCTCGAAGGGCATGAACTGGCCGTTCGGCGCCGCCCTCGCCTTCATCCTGCTCGCCGCGACCCTGGTGCTGACGGTGCTCGGCACCGCGCTCCTCGGCCGCCGCTACGCCCGCTGAACCTGAACAAGAACGGGAGGACACCCATGAGCGACGCGGCGATTCCGGCCGGCACCCTGCCCGGCAACGAGCTCGCGGCCGAGCGGGCCAAGGCCGGCCAGCCGCCCCTGGTGCCGTCGACCTCCCGCGACCGCGGGATCGGGCCGCACCGGCGGCTGGTGCTGCGCGGCGCCACCGTCATCGACGGCACCGGCGCACCGCCGATCGGCCCGACCGACATCGTGGTCGAGAACGGCCGCATCACCCTGATGAAGAAGGTGACGGGCAACCTCGCGACCAACACCAGCCGGCCGGCGCCGGGCGACCACGAGATCGATTGCCGCGGTAAGTGGGTGACGCCCGGCTTCGTCGATTGCCACGCCCATGCGGGCGTCGCCTACCACGCCGCCAACGGCTGGGTGCCGCCGGTCGAGTACGTCTACAAGCTCTGGCTCGCCCACGGCGTCACCACCGTGCGCGAGATGGGCTCGTTCAACGGCCTCGACTGGATGCTCGACCAGAAGCGGCGCTCGGACGCCAGCGAGATCGCCGCGCCGCGGCTGCTGGCCTACAGCTACTTCCCGGCCGTCAACGACATGCTGAAGCTCGTCCACACCCCCGAGGAGGGGAGGGCCTGGCTGCGCCAGCTGAAGGAGCGCGGCGCCGACGGGGTGAAGTTCTTCGGCGCGCCGCCCGCCATCATGGAGGCGGCCCTCGACGAGTGCCGCAAGCTCGGGCTGAAATCCGGCTGCCACCACGCCCAGATGGCGGTGACGCGCATGAACGCGCTCACCACCGCGGGCTGGGGCCTCACCAGCGCCGAGCACTATTACGGTCTGCCCGAGGCGCTGTTCGAGGACCGGGTGGTGCAGAACTTCCCGCTCGATTACGACTATAACGACGAGTACTTTCGCTTCTCGGTCTCCGGCCAGATGTTCCGCCAGGGCGCCGAGCCCGGATCGGCCAAGTGGAACGAGACCCTGGAGCGCTTCCTGGAGCTCGGCTTCACCTTCGTGCCGACCTTCACGATCTACGACGCCAACCGCGACCTGATGCGGGCGCGCCAGGCCGACTGGCACAAGGAGTACACCTGGAAGTCGATGTGGGACTACTTCACGCCGCAGCGCGGCGGCCACGGCTCGTACTGGTATCGCTGGTCGACCCAGAACGAGATCGAGTGGAAGGAGAACTACCGGCTCTGGATGGCCTTCATCAACGAGTACAAAAACCGCGGCGGCCGGGTCTGCGCCGGATCGGATTCGGGCTTCATCTACCAGATCTTCGGCTTCGGCTACATCCGCGAGCTGGAACTCCTGCAGGAGGCGGGCTTCCACCCGCTCGAGGTGGTGCGCGCCGCGACCTCGCAAGGGGCGGCCCTGTGCGGGCTCGAGGACGAGATCGGCACCGTCGAGGTCGGCAAGCGCGCCGACCTGCTCGTCCACGACCACAACCCGCTCACCGACTTCAAGCTGCTCTACGGCACCGGGGCGCTCCGCCTCGACGAGGCGACCAACGGCGCCACCTGGCACCGGGGCCTGAAGTACACGATCAAGGACGGGGTGATCTACGACACCGCCGAGCTGCTCGCCGACGTCCGCGAGCTGGTCAAGGCGACCTGGGACGAGGCGGTGCCGGCCAAGTATGCGCAAGCCGATCAGGCGGCGCCGTGACCGGCGCGCTCGACTTCGTCGTCCTGACCGGCTTCCTCGGTTCGGGCAAGACGACGCTGCTTCGCGACTTCCTCGGCCGTCCGGACGCCGCCGACACCGCGGTCATCGTCAACGAGGCCGGCGAGATCGGCCTCGACGGGATGATCCTGCGCGAGACCGGCGGCGACGTCCCCATGACCATGCTGGCCAACGGCTGCGTCTGCTGCCAGATGACGAGCGACCTCGCCCGCACCGTCGAGGCCCTGCTCGCCGCCGAGCGGCCGGAGGCCTCGGGCCCGTTGCGCCGGATCGTGCTCGAGACGAGCGGCCTGTCGAAGCCCGGTCCGGTCCTGCGCCAGCTCGCGAGCCTTGCCGGCCTGCCTCTGCGGGTCGCGGTGCTCGCGACCTACGACGCCCTGCGCGGCCCCGAGACGACCGCCTTCGAGGAGGCGGCGGCGCAATGGGCCGCCGCCCACCGCATCGTCCTGACCAAGCTCGATGCCGCATCGCCGGAGCGCCGCGCGCAGGCACGGGCCGAGATCGCCGGCCTGAACCCGCTCGCCGAGACCGTGGCGGATCCCGACCGCGCGGCCGCCGTGGCGGCGGCGTTCGCGCCGCTCTCCGGCGCCGGCCTCGATCCGGCGCTGCTGGCGCCGGAGCCCGCCGGCGCCCATCCCCGTGTCGCGGTCTGGCTCGCCCGGCCGGCCGGTCCCCTCCCCTACGACGACCTCGCCGCCTGGCTCGACAACCTCGCCGGCCGCCTCGGCGAGCGGCTCTTGCGCCTCAAGGGCCTCGTGCGGGTCGTCGAGTCGGGCCGCCCTCTGCTGGTCGAGAGCGTCGGCACGCTGTTCTCGCCCCCGCGGCCGTTCGGCCGTCCCGGCGAGGACCCGGCGCCGTTCGTCGTTGTGATCGCCCGCGACCTCGCGGCGGGAGAGCTGGAGGGCGTGGCGCCGCCCGGCCTGTTCCGGTTCTCGCCGCGGGTTCCGGACAGCCCGTTCGCGCGGCCCGCGCCCGGCGGGCTGCCGCGGGCGGAGGCGGTGCTGATGCCAATGGCCCGGGATGCTGGCGGATCGGGCCGCTGATCCATCTCGAATTCTCGACACCGCACGAAGGCTTGACGAGAAAAGCGTGGCGACAATTCGAGGATGGAGCCAACGGTCACCCTCAGTGACCGTTGGCGTGGCATCGAGTCAGGCAGCCCGCACCGTCGTGAGGAAGCGGTGCACCTCAGCGGACAGGTGCTCGGACTGGCGCGACAGTTCGGAGGCCGACGTCAACACCTGAGCCGCAGCCGCACCCGTCTCCTCGGCCGCGCCTGCCACGCCCGCGATATTCGCCGTCACTTCCCCGGTGCCGGCCGAGGCCTGGGCGACGTTGCGAACGATCTCCTGGGTCGCCGCATCCTGCTGCTCGACCGCGGCTGCGATCGACGCCGCCACCCCGGCAATCTCCCGGATGCGCACCCCGATCCCGTTGATGGCGCCCACAGCCTGATCCGTCGAGCCCTGGATCAGGCCGATCTGACGGCCGATCTCGTCGGTGGCGTGGGCGGTCTGGGCGGCGAGCTCCTTCACCTCCGCGGCGACCACCGCGAAGCCGCGTCCCGCCGTGCCGGCGCGCGCCGCCTCGATGGTGGCGTTCAGGGCCAGAAGGTTGGTCTGACTGGCGATCTGCGAGATCAGCGCCACGACGTCGCCGATGCGGCTCGCCGCCTGCGACAGGTCCTGCACCAGCCCCGCCGTCGCGTTGGCTTCCGTCACAGCCGCCTGGGCCAGATCGGCCGAGCTCGAGACCTGCCGGCCGATCTCGGCCACCGACGCGCCGAGTTCTTCGGCAGCCGCCGCCACCGTGGTGACGTTGGCTCCGGCTTGGGCGGCGGCAGCCGCCACGCTGGTCGACTGGGCCGCGGTCTCGCCGGCGGTCGCGCTCATGCTCTGGGCGGTCGCCTGCAGCTCGCTCGCGGCGGAGGAGACCATGCCGACGATGCCGCCGACCGCCGCCTCGAACCCGTCGGCCATCTGGCGCATGCCGGCCTTGCGCTGCTCTTCCGCCGAGGCGCGGGCGAGCGCCGTCTCCTCTTCCAGCCGGCGGGTGCGGATCAGGTTCTCGCGAAACACCTCCACGGCGCCGGCCATCGCGCCGATCTCGTCGCGGCGCCCGCCATACGGGATCTTCGAGACCGTGTCCCCGCCGGCCAGACGGCCCATCGCCCGGGTCATGAGTTCGATCGGGCGTGAGACGCCGAGGAAGCAGAAGGCCATCGCACCGAACGTGATGAGGACGGTGAGGCAGAGCATCAGCACCGTGGATTGCAGCGCCGAGGCCTGCTCGGACCGTATGGCGGCGTCGGCGCGCTTGCTGGCCGCGATGTTGATGTCGACGAGCACACGCGCGGCGGCCGAGACGGCGAGGTAGTTGGTGTTCATCGGCCCACGGAAGAAGGTCATGGCGTCTTCGTAGCGCTCGGCCGGGAAGGCGCGCAGGCGTTCTCCGTCCACCTTCAGCGTCTCGAGCTTCGCTTTCAATGCATCGTAAGCTTGCTGCTCTTCCGGGCTGGTGATCAAAGATCGATATCCGTCAATCTTTGTGTCGCGATCGCCGGCAAACTCGATGATCTTCTCCCTGCTCTGTGATTTTGCGACCTCGTTTTCTGCCGTCATGTAACGGAATTGCCAGAGTCTGGTGCGCAGCACCAATGCATTGATTGCGTGCGCTTCGTTCAACGACGGAATCGTGTTCTCAAGGAGCGTTGCCGTGACCGCCGAGACATTGCTGAGCTTGTGGTAGGCGGCCACGCCTTGCAAAATCGAAACGACGAGCATCGATGCGAAAAGGCATCCGAGCGAGGCTCGGACGCTCAGTGAAATCTTGGGCATGAAACCTCCAACGCGAGGATCATGATGGTGGAACGATCACTGAAATATATAGTTAACATTGCACCCGGCGACGGCATCCTTGTTGTGCCTTGCACATGAGGCACATTTTCGAGGCCGGAAATATAATTTGGAAATCCGACGCTAATTCACGAGTGCCAGCATCATAATTCATATCAGGCAATCCTACTCTGCGGCATCCGGCAGTCGCCGCCTTCGACAGCCGCTGGCGCTCTTCGATCCAGGGCATGACGGGCGAGAGATGTTAGACCGTGGTGAGAAACCACGACCCATGCGGTGGCTGATGATCGCCGGCTGCGAGACGCGAGAGCGAGCTGGACGGCTCGGCCCCCGCCCGGTGCGCGCTTTCGCCCAGTCAAGCTGATCCGGTCCCGGTCGTGATTCTGAGCGGCATGACTGCATTCATCACGCTGGAGCGGGCGGCGCTGCAGTCGATCGTCTCGGAGACGCCGGTTCTGGCCCGGGCGCTCGACAGGCAGATGATCGCCGCCACGGTGACGCGGCGCGAGAACACCGGGGCCGGATTCTTCACGGCGATCGCCGTGCCGTCTCTCGTGCCGCGGGTCGACGGCCCCCGCGTGCTGGGCTGCGAGACGCCCGCCCGCATCCCCGGCTGAGGGACGGCCTGGGTTTCGTCCTCTTCCTGGAGGCGGGACGGCTGAGCCTGCTGGAGGGCTACGCCTGGGGGCCCGAGAGCACCGCCGCGCTCGACCTTCTCCGCCTCGAGTTCGAGGTGTATCGGGCGCCCGTTTCCCGCATCGGCTGAGCGTCCGCTCCTCGACCAGACTGCGCGACCGCGAAACCTCGAAGGCGAAGCGTGCTCCGGACCCGCCCGTCGACTGGACGTCACGTCGAGAGCGCATGCACGGACGCTGCGGCAAGGTCTTGCCGCGGTGTCGACATGTCGGCACGGTGTTCGTCATCCCTGACCGAGAGGAACATGCCGGAATCCGACCTCGTCTTCGTCCGCTGCCTGGCGAGCCTGCTGGCGGATCGCGATCCTGCCGTGACGGTCGAGGCGCTCGGACGCGATTGGGACTGGCTGGTCGCGCTCACGCCCGCCTGCGAGGACGACGAGCCCGACCAGCCGGCGCTGCCGCCGATCGCCGCGCTCGCCCTGTTTTCCGGCATGGTCGCCCTCGTGCGCTCGGGGCAGGGCGAGCGCGCCTGGCCCTGGTTCGAGGCGGGGCTCGACGCCTACGCCGCCACCCACCCGCGCGGGCACCGCTTCTACCGCTGGCACTCCCCGCTCGACGACGCCCTCGAGGCCTATCCCAACCTGCGGGTCGCGGTCACGGAAGCCCTGATCGCGGGCGGTCGCTGGTCGGACGCCGCGCACGCGCTGAACGATCTCTCCCACCAGACCGCGCCGTACGGCGGCAAGGATGCCTTCGCCGTCCCGGCGCTCGCCGAGGCGCTCGCCGCCGCCGACGCGGGAGACTGGCTCGGTCCCACCGGGTTCGACGAGGCCTGGGCCTTCGCGCGCGGGAGCGCGATCGTCGCCGCCGGCAGCCTCGACGAGCGGCACGCCCATGTCTGGAACCTCTACGCCGACCATCTCCTCGTCACCCTGCGGCGCGGCGAGACCGGGGCGGCGCTGGCCCTCGTCGCGGCGAAGGCCGAGGCCGCGCGGCGGATCTGCGACGACGGCCACGAGACCGGCAACTACCACCTCAACGCTCTCTGCGTGCTCGCGCATGCCGGGCGCGTCGAGGCGGCGGCGGCGGCCGCGCGCGAACTCGTCCGGCGCGGCTACTGGGACCTGTGGCGCCTGAACCGGGACAGCGCCGCCGCCACGGCGTGGGCGACGGAGAGCGGCCAGCTCGGCTGGCTGGCGGCGCTCGACGCCGTCCCCGCCTACCGGACGCTGCACGCCCGTCACCTCGTCCCCGAAGCCGCCCCCGTCGGACGCGCCCCGCCCGGTCCGTTCCGAGCCCTGCATGCCGGCGTGCTGGGCGGCCGGACGCGCAAGCGCTGCGCGGTGAGCAACTGCCTGATCGCACCGGGCGACCCGGTCTACCGCTTCCGCCTCTACCATCACCACGTCGGCGATGCGCCGCTGGTCGCCGCGCAGGCGGCCTTCGACGCC
>NZ_LABY01000190.1 GCF_001043975.1 Methylobacterium variabile | reverse complement strand
ATGCACGCCCAGCGCCACGGCCCGGGTGCTGCACCCGCGCCGTGGCGCTGGGCGTGCATCGGGCGACTGCCCTGCCGGTGGCGGGGGCGCAGGCAGCGTGGCGGGATCGGTTCGGAGGCTGATACCAACGGCCCAAGATGCTGACGCATCGGACCGTTGATGTGACCGGCGGCGCGAGCCCCCTCGGCGGGACCGGCGCAGCGTCTCCATCGCTGGCGCGGAGAAGACGCTGCGCCCGTGGGAGCCATCGTTGCGCCCAGAGAGACGGTCGCCCTGGCACGGCCATCCGTGGCATGAGCACCGATGGCACGGCGGGAGCCGCGCGGGCGCGGAGGCGGCGGGACGGTGAGCTACCTGGTGGTCTTTCTCGGGGCCGGCCTCGGCGGGGCCCTGCGCCACGGCGTGAATGTCTGGGCCGCGCGGGCGGGCAGCGGCTTCCCGTTCGGCACGATGCTGATCAACATCGTCGGCTCGGTGCTGATGGGCGCGCTGACCGGCTGGTTCGCCGCGCGGGGCGGGGTCCCGCAGGCCTGGCGGCTCTTCCTCACCACCGGGATCCTCGGCGGCTTCACCACCTTCTCGACCTTCTCGCTCGAGGCCTTCCTGCTCTGGGAACGCGGCGCCCACGGGGCGGCGCTCGCCTACGTGGCGGTGTCGGTGGCGGCGGGCATCGCCGGCGTCGCGACGAGCCTGACGGTGCTGCGCCAGCTCGCGTGAGCCCGGCCGGCGCGGGGGTCCTCGGGGGAACCGAGGGTTGCGCGGCCGAACACGGTTGACAAGCGGGCGGATCGGGGGCGGAGTCGGCCCGAGATGAGCGACACCGCCCCCCGTCTGGACGCCGAGGCCGAGAAACCCCGGATCGCCATCACCTATTGCACGCAGTGCAACTGGCTGCTGCGGGCCGGCTGGATGGCGCAGGAGCTGCTCTCGACCTTCCGGGACGCCCTCGGCGAGGTCGCGCTCATTCCCGGCAGCGGCGGCGCCTTCGCGATCACCTGCGGCGACGCCTTGATCTGGGAGCGCAAGCGCGACGGGGGCTTTCCCGACATCAAGACCCTCAAGCAGCGGGTGCGCGACCGGATCGAGCCCGGCCGCGATCTCGGTCATCTCGACAGGGCCTGACGCCTTGACGTCGCCGCGCCGCCCGCGCGCCGGCCCCTCGCGCGCCGCAGGAGCGGCGCGATGATCCGCCGCCGGCTCAACGCCCTGCGGCGGGACGGGCTCTCGACGCAGGTCTACCTCGTCGCCCTGGCGATCGCCCTGATCGGGCCCGGGCTCCTGTTCACCGCCGTGCTGCTCGGCCGCTACGCCGCCCTGGAGCGGACCCGCTTCGAGCAGGACGCCCGCGAGAGCGTGCGCGGCATCGCGCTCAGCATCGACCGCGACATGGCCGGGCTCGTCTCGGTGCTGCAGACCCTCGCGGCCTCGCCCCGCCTGCGCGAGGGCGGGCTCGCCAGCTTCGAGCGCGAGGCCCGGGCGGTGAGGGACACGACGGGCCTCGACCTGTCCCTGCGCCGGCCGGACGGCAGCCAGCTCCTCAACACCGCGCTGCCGCCCGGCGCGCCGCTGCCGCAGGACCCGCACCCCGAGGACCGCGAGGTGGTGGCGACGCAACGCCCGGTGATCGGCGGGGCGCGGCCGGGCCCGGCCGGCCGGCCGCCGACCTACGACGTGGCGGTGCCGGTGATGGCCGAGGGTGCGCCGGCCTACGTGCTGAGCGTCACGGTGCCGGTGGAGCGGCTGCACCAGATCCTGATCCACGACCTCGCGCCGGGCTGGACCACCGGCATCATCGACCGGGCCGGCATCCTGCTCGCCCGCTCGACGGACCACGCGAGCCTGGCGGGCCAGCCGATGCAGGCCACCCTGCGCGCGCACCCGACCGCCGCCGCCGACATCTGGGAGGGGACCGACCGGCAAAGGCGGCCGGTCCTCTACGTCGAGACCAAGGTCCGCGCCGCGGGCTGGACGGTGGGGGCGAGCATCCCGAAGCAGCGGGTGGAGGCGCCGCTGCGCCACTGGGTGGTGGCCTTCGGCGGGTTCGGGCTCCTGGCGCTGGCGATCTCGTCGGTCCTGGCCGTGCGGCTCTGGGCGCGGGTCGCCGAGCCCCTGCGCCAGCTCGCCGCCGCCGGCGGGGCGCTCGCCGCCGGCCAGCCGGTGCCCCGGGTCTCGACGCCGATCCGCGAGATCCGCCAGCTCGCCGACGTCCTCGCGGACGCCTCCGAGAGCCTGCGCCGGCGCATCGCCGAGCGCGACCAGGCGCTCGGCGAGCAGAGCCGGAGCCTCGCCGCCCTGCGGGAGAGCGAGGCGCGCTTCCGCCACATGGCCGATTCCGCCCCGGCCCTGATCTGGATGACGGACGCGGAGGGCGAGATCACCTTCGTCAACCTGCACTACGGCTACATGTTCGGCCGCTCGACCGACACCCTGACCCGGGGCCGCTGGCGCGAGATCATCCACCCGGACGACCTGGCCAGCTTCGAGGCCGCGTTCGAGGACGCCTTCGCGGAGCGCCGGCCGTTCCGGTGCGCGACGCGGGTGATCGACAAGCACGGGGCGACGCGCTGGATCCTGTGCGAGGGCGTGGCCCGCCTCGACGACCAGGGCCGCTTCCTCGGCTATACCGGCTGCAACGTCGACATCACCGAGGCCAAGGTCGCGGAGACCGCCCTGCGGGAGGGCGAGGAGCGCCTGCGGCTGGCGCTGGCCGCCGGCCGGCTCGGCACCTGGGAGATCGACCTCGCCTCCGGGCAGCACCGCCTCTCGGCCCGCTCGGCCGAGATCTTCGGCGCCGCCCCCCTCTCGCACGAGGCCTGGACCCGCACCGTGCACCCGGAGGACCGGGCGCGGATCGAGGCGGCCCTCGCCTCCCTGCTCGCGGGGGAGGCGGAGTACCGCACCGAGTTCCGGATCCGGCCCGAGGAGGCGCCCCCGCGCCGGAACGGCGCCCGCTGGGTCAGCGCCCAGGCCATCGTGCAGCGCGACGCCGGCGGCCGGGCCCGCCGGGTGATCGGCATCCACCAGGAGGTGACCGAGCGCAAGCGCGCCGAGGAGCACCTGCGCCTCCTGGTGCACGAGCTGAACCACCGGGTGAAGAACACCCTGGCCACCGTGCAGTCGATCGCGATGCAGAGCCTGCGCGGCCTCGACGGGCCGGCCGTCGACGCCGCCACGATCGACGCCGCGAAGGCGGCCTTCGAGGCCCGGCTGATCGCGCTCGCGCGCGTCCACGACGTGCTCACCCGCGAGAGCTGGGAGGGGGCGGAGCTGGCCGACGTGGTGAAGGACGCGCTCGCCCCGTTGGACGCGCCGGGCGCGCAGCCGCGCTTCGCGGTCCGCGGCCCGGCGGTGCGCCTGCCGCCGCGCATCGCCCTCTCGATCGCCATGGCGCTGCACGAACTCGCCACCAACGCGGTCAAGTACGGCGCCCTCTCGGTGCCGGCCGGGCAGGTCGCCCTGACCTGGGGCGTCGCCGAGGGGCGGCTCTCGCTGCGCTGGCAGGAGCGGGGCGGCCCGTCGGTCGTCCCCCCGACCCGCACCGGCTTCGGCTCCCGGCTGATCGAGCGCAGCCTCGCCCGCGAGCTCGACGGGACGGTGAGCCTGAGCTTCCCGCGGGAGGGCGTGATCTGCACCATCGTGGCCCCCCTCGGCGAGCCGGGCGCGGCGCGGCCGGGGGAGGAGGGCGCGCAGGCCCCGCGGCGCCGGGCGGCGGGCGGTCCGTGACGCCGGAGGACGGGAAGGCGTAGGCCGGCCGCTCGATTGCGGCGCGCGGGGGTGCCCCTATATCGCCCGGAGCCGAGGGACCGCGCCCGGCGCCGGACGACCTCGCCATGCCCCCCGATCCCGCCCAGGACTCCGCGGCCCGCGCGCGTCCGCCGCTTCTGCGGCGGCTCGGCCCCCTGCGCACCCGGCTCGGCCTGACGACTGTGGGGGCGATGCTGCTGCTCCTGGTCGGGGCCGCCAACGGGCTGCTGCTCGCCTGGCAGAGCACGGTGCAGCACCGCATCACCCACACGCTCTCCGTCGACCGCAGCCTGATGCAGGTGCTGGCGGACGTGCTGGACAGCGAGACCGGGCAGCGCGGCTACCTGCTGACCGGCGATCCGGCCTTCCTGACGCCCTACACGGCGGGACTGGCCCGGATCACCGCGGAGCTGCCGCTCCTGGAGGCGGAGCTTCGCGCCTCCCCGACCCAGGCGGCCCGGCTCGACGCCTTGAGGCCCGCCATCGCCCGCAAGTTCGCCGAGCTCGAGCAGACCCTCGCCCTCGACCGCGCCGGCGACCGCGAAGGGGCGCTGGCCCTGGTGCGGGCCGGCGGCGGCAAGGTCGAGATGGACGGGATCCGCCGGATCATCGAGTCGATGCGGATGCAGGAGGACGAGATGCTGATGGGCGACCAGCGCCACGCCCATCGGATCGAGACGCTCGTCGGCATCGGCAGCATCCTGTCCGTCGGCATCATGGCGCTGCTCGCGGTGATGACCCTGCGCGAGGCCGCGCGGCGGGCGGCCCTGTCGCGCTTCCTCCCCGCCGAGCTGGCGCCGCTCCTCGAGCGCGGCGGCGGCATCGACCGGGGCGAAGGCCTGCGGCTCGGCGAGCGGCGACACGCGGCGATCGCCTTCGTCGACATGCGCGGCTCGACCGCGATCGCCGAGCGCGCGAACCCGGAGACGGTGGCGATCCTGGTCACGGGCTTTCGCCGCTGCGTCGCGCAGGCCGCCCGGGAGACCGGCGGCGTGATCGACAAGTTCATGGGCGACGGCGCCCTGGTGGTGTTCGGCGTGCCGGAGGCGCGGGCGGACGCCGCCGCGCAGGCCCTCGCCTTCGCGGACCGGCTGGAAGCCGAGGTGGCGGCGTGGAACGCCGGCGCGGCGCAGGACCCGGTGCGGATCGGCATCGGGGTCCATTGCGGCGAGGTGTTCGTCGGCGTGGTCGGAGACGACGACCGCCTCGAGTTCACCGTGCTGGGTGACGCGGTCAACGTCGCGGCACGGCTCGAGCAGGCCACGAAGACCTTCGGGGTGACCACGCTGGTCTCGCAGGCCGCGCTGGAGGCGGCGCAGGCGTCGGGGGCGGGATGGCGCGAGGTCAGCCGCTCGGCCCTGCGGGGCCGGCAGGAGGCGTTCCCGATCTATGGGCGGGCGGCCTGAGGCGGGAGACCCCGTCCCGGCCGCGGGGCGTCAGCGCAGGCGGCCCGGACGGGTCGGCTCGAACACGATCCGGCGGTGGAAGGCGCACCAGCTCTTGCCGTCCTGCACCGGCGCACCGCAGCAGACCGCACGGTCGTTCGGCTCGCCGATGATGAACTTGCACACGAAGGCGCCCGATTGGGCGAACGGAACCCGGAGGCTCGGGGAGGGCTCCTCGACGGCGTCTGCGGTCACGATATGCGACATGCGCACGAGCTGGTTCATCGGGTACTGACTCGCTGGCCTTCCGTCACCCTCGACCAGAAGGGCACCGGGCCGGTTCGTTGCGGGCAGAGACGCCCATGAGATCCGCGGTCCCATGACCCGTGAGCACACGCGTCGCAGGGGCAGCGGTAGTCTCGTGAATTTGGGGTTGCGTCCCGCAGAACGCAAGCCCCTTAAGCATTTACACGTGGTTTTCGATGCCCCGGAGGCCCCTGCTGCGGCCCGGGCGGGATCCGGCGGCGTCATCGACTTGCCATCCACCCGCCCTATCCTTGGTGGAGCACCGCCACAGCGAGTCCGCCATGTCAGACGCCGTCCGCGCCCCAGTCCACCCCGGCGCGGCCCATGGTCACGGCCGCCCTCGCCTGGATCACGGCGTCCATCCGGCGGCGCTCGTCGCGTTCCTGGCGGTGCTGGCCGCGGGCCTCGCCTACGGGGGCTACAACCTCGTCGTCGACATGCACCAGGCCGGCCAGCCGCCGCTGGCGATCGGCGCCTTCGCGCTCCTCGGCCTCGCCCTGCTGATCGCGCTGGGCTTCGAGTTCGTGAACGGCTTCCACGACACCGCCAACGCGGTGGCCACCGTGATCTACACCCACTCCCTGCCACCGCTGGCGGCGGTGATCTGGTCGGGCGCGTTCAACTTCCTCGGCGTGATGGCCTCGACCGGGGCGGTGGCCTACAGCGTCGTGACGCTCTTGCCGGTGGAGCTGATCCTCCAGGTCGGCTCGGGGGCGGGCTACGCCATGATCTTCGCCCTTCTGCTCGCGGCGATCGTCTGGAACCTCGGCACCTGGGCGCTCGGGCTGCCGAACTCGTCCTCGCACGCCCTGATCGGCTCGGTGATCGGCGTCGGCCTCGCCAACCAGCTGATGGCCCCGGCCGACCACGCCACCTCGGGGGTGGCCTGGGGGCAGGCCGTCACCGTGCTCGAATCGCTGCTGTTCAGCCCCCTCGTCGGCTTCGTCTGCGCGGCCGGACTGCTCCTGCTGCTCAAGCGCGTGGTGCGCCGGCCCGACCTCTACCGCGCGCCGGAGGGCGAGGCGCCGCCGCCGCCCTGGATCCGCGGCCTCCTGATCCTGACCTGCACCGGCGTGTCCTTCGCGCACGGGGGCAACGACGGCCAGAAGGGCATGGGGCTGATCATGCTGATCCTGATCGGCGCCGCGCCCACCGCCTACGCCCTCAACCGCACCATGCCGGATTCGAGCACGCCGGCCTTCGTGCAGGGCTCGCAGACGGCGAGCCGGGTCTTCCGCGAGCACGCCGGGTCCGTGCCGGTGCCGGACGCCGCCGGTGCCCGGGCCCGGGTCGGCGAGGCGCTGCGCACCAAGCCGCTCGACGCGCCGGAGGTCCACGCCGCCCTGGCGAGCCTCGCGGACGACATCGCCGCCCAGGTGCAGAACTACGGCGCCATCCGGCACGTGCCGGCGGAGGCGACGCAGAACCTGCGCAACGACATGTACCTCGCGAGCGACGCGGTGCGCCTGCTCACCGGCGACAGGTCCCCGTTCGGCGAGGAGGAGAAGAAGACCCTCAAGGCCTACCAGCACACCCTCGACGACGGGACCCGCTACATCCCGACCTGGGTCAAGGTCGTGGTCGCCCTGGCGCTCGGCCTCGGCACCATGGTGGGTTGGAAGCGGATCGTCGTCACGGTCGGCGAACGCATCGGCAAGCAGCACCTCACCTACGCTCAAGGAGCCTCCGCCGAGGCGGTGGCCGCCGGCACGATCGGGCTCGCCGAGGCCTACGGCCTGCCGGTCTCGACCACCCACATCCTGTCGAGCGGCGTCGCCGGCACGATGTGGGCCAACGGCTCCGGGCTCCAGGCCGCCACGGTGCGCAACCTGGCGCTGGCCTGGATCCTGACCCTCCCGGCCGCCATCACGCTGGCGGGCGGGCTCTACTGGCTGCTGCGGCACGTGTTCTGAGGTCCGCACGGGGCTGGCGGCCCGGCGCGCGGACGTGTAACCGCCCCGGGCGGGCGCTTAAAGGCCCGCGTCAGCCCCGCGCGCCCAGGGACCCGCCATGCGCTTCCTCGTGACAGGCACGGCCGGCTTCATCGGCTTCCACCTCGCCCACCGCCTGCTCGGCGCCGGCCACGAGGTCGTGGGCGTCGACGGGCTGACCGACTACTACGACGTCGCCCTGAAGCGGGCCCGGCTGGCGCGGCTCGAGGCCCTGCCCGGCTTCTCGGCCCACGCCTTCATGCTGGAGGAGCCCGGCGCCTTCGCGGGCCTGATGGCCGAGGCGCGGCCGGACGTGGTGGTCCACCTCGCCGCCCAGGCGGGGGTGCGCTACAGCCTGGAGCACCCGGAGGCCTACGTCTCGGGCAACGTCGTCGGCACGTTCCAGGTGCTGGAGGGCTGTCGCGTGCATCCGGTGCGCCACCTCCTGTTCGCCTCGACCTCCTCGGCCTATGGCGGCAACCGGGCGGTGCCGTTCCGGGAGACCGACCGGGCGGTCTGGCCGCTCACCATCTACGCCGCCTCGAAGATCGCCGGCGAGGCGATGGCGCATTCCTACGCCCATCTCTGGAAGATCCCGACCACGGCGTTCCGGTTCTTCACCGTCTACGGGCCGTGGGGCCGGCCCGACATGGCGCTGTTCCTGTTCACCCGGAAGATCCTGGCCGGCGAGCCGATCGAGGTCTACGACCACGGCCGGGCGGTGCGGGACTTCACCTACGTCGATGACCTCGTCGAGAGCATCGTCCGGCTGGTCGACGTTCCCCCTCCCCTCCCCGGAACGGGGCCGGTCTCGGCGGCCGACACCCTGAGCCCCGTCGCGCCCTACCGGCTGGTCAATATCGGCGGCGGCCGGCCGGTGAGCGTCGGGGCGATGCTCGACGCCCTGGAGGACGCCCTCGGCCGCAAGGCGGTGCGGCACCTGCGCGACCTGCCCCCCGGCGACGTGGACCGGACCGAGGCGAGCACCGACCTCCTGCGCGACCTCGTCGGCTACGTGCCGGGAACGCCGCTCTCGGCCGGGATCCCGGCCTTCGTCGCCTGGTACCGGGAGCATTACGGCGACGGCCCGTGATCGCCGGCTTGTCAGCGGGCCTGCGACAGTGCTCAATCCTCCCATGCCCCGCAGCCTCGACACCGAGCCCGCGCCCGCTCCTGACGCGGCGCCGCGCCAGACCCGGCGCTACGCGCAGAAGCGCGACGCGATCCTCCACGCCGCCGCCGCCCTGATCAACGAGGCCGGCGTGAAGGGCACGACGCTCGCCGACGTCGCCCGCAGCGTCGGGCTGATGACCAACAGCGTGACCTACTACTACCGCCGCAAGGAGGACCTGGCGGCGGCCTGCTTCCTGCACACGATCGGGGTGCTCGACGGGCTGGTGGCCCGCGCCGAGGTCGCGGCGGACGGGCCGGCGCGGCTCGCCCGCCTCCTCGACCTCGCGGTCGCCCACCGGGCCGCGATGGCGGCGGGCGAGGAGCCGGACATCGCCGTGCTCAACGACGTGCGGGCGCTCCCCGCGCCCCAGGCCGAGAGCGTCTTCTCGGCCTACAACGCGCTCTTTCGCCGCCTGCGCGGCCTGTTCGACGACGACGGCCTCGACCGGCAGGACCGCAACGCCCGCACCCACCTGCTGCTCTCGGTGATGCACTCGACCCGGCTGTGGATCCACCGCTACGAGCCGCGGGACTACGCCCGGGCCGGCGCCCGGATGGCCGACCTCCTCACGAACGGCATGGCGGCACCGGGCTCCGGCTGGCGGCCGGAGCCGCTGCCCGAACAGGCGCCGCCGGAGGAGAGCGAGGTGTCGCCGGAGGCTTTCCTGCGCGCCGCCACGATCCTCATCAACCAGCAGGGCTATCGCGGCGCCTCGGTGGAGAAGATCTCCGGCCTCCTCAAGGTCACCAAGGGCTCGTTCTACCACCACAACGACAACAAGGACGACCTCGTCGCCAACTGCTTCGCCCGCAGCTTCGCCCAGATCCGGGCGGTGCAGGACGCGGCGGACGAGCGGGGCGGCAGCGGCTGGGACCGGATCTGCACCGCCTCGGCCACCCTGGTGCGCAACCAGCTCGGGCCCGGCGGTCCCTTGCTGCGCGTCACCGCCTTCAGCGCCCTGCCGGAAGCCCTGCGCACCGAGACGCGGCGCACCATGAACCGCCTGACCGAGCGCTTCGGCTTCTGCCTCGTCGACGGCATGGCCGACGGCTCGGTGCGCCCGCTCGACGCGAGCATCGCCGCGCAGCTCGTCTCCAGCATGGTCAACGCCGCGGCGGAGCTGCCGGCCTGGGTGCCGGGGGTGACGCCGGACACCGCGGCCGCCCTCTACGCGCGGCCGCTGTTCCTGGGGTTGTTCGCACCGGCGGCGCGGTAGGGCCGCGCGCGCCGCGATGACGCCGATCCTCCGCCTGCTCCTGCGGACGTACTGGCGCGAGGCGCGCTGGACGACCCTCCTGGTCGTGGGCGCCACCCTCGTCGGCGCTCTCGCGGCGGTCGCGGCGCCCTACCTGTTCTCCCGCGCGGTCGATGCCCTGACGGGCGGGTCGGACCGCGCCGGGGTCCTGCGCCTCCTGCTGCTCTACGCCCTGCTCTTCGGCGTCGCGACGGCGTTCGGCCAGGCCGCCCGCTTCCTGGTCTTCCTGTGCGCCGAGCGGCTGAGCTACATCGCGAACGCCGCCTTCTTCTCGCGCCTCCTGCGCAAGACCCCCGCCTTCTTCCTCGACCACAACCCGGTCGAGATCGGCAACGCCCGGCAGGCCGGCGCGCAGACCATCAACATCGTCGCGCAGCTAGCCTTCGGCGGCCTCCTGCCCGGCCTCGTCCAGATCGCGGTCGGCGCCGCCCTCGTCGGCAGCCTGCTGAGCTGGGAGACGGCCGCGATCGTGCTCGTCTACGGCGCCGTCGTGATCGGGCTCGACTACCTCCGCGTCGGGCGGGTGCGGCCCTTCCTGGACGCCGCGATGGCGCGCAGCCAGGAGAATGCGAGGCTCGTCGGCAACGCCGTCGCCCTCGTCGACACCCTACGCCAGACCCGCGGCGAGGCCTGGATCACGGGCCTCTTCGCGGCCGGCGCCGGGGAGACCTTCGCGAACTGGCGCCGCTACGCCCTGGCGAGCAGCGCCTTCTGCGGCGCGCTGGGCCTCGCCGCGACGGTGCAGCTCGCCGCGACCTTCCTGCTCCTCGTGCCGCGCCACGAGGCCGGGCTGCTCACAGTCGGGGACATCGTCCTGTTCAACACGCTGCTCCTGCAGCTCAACGAGCCGTTCCGCCTCATCGGCATGGCGATCAAGGAGACGACGGAGGCGGCGGCGCGCTTCCGGCCCCTGGCGCGGATGTGGACCGCGCCCGAGGAGGTCGCGCCGGCCGATCCCCTGGCCTACCCGGCGTCGGACGGCACGATCGCCTTCGAGGCGGTCGCATTCCGCTACCCGAACGGCCGCGGCGTTGCGGATCTCTCCTTCGTCGCCCGGCGTGGAACACCCACCTTCCTCGTCGGCGAGACCGGCTCGGGGAAGTCGACGGTCCTGAAGCTGCTCCTGAAGGGCCTGGCGCCGACCCGGGGACGCATCCTCGTCGACGGCGTCGACCTCGCCCGCGTGCCGGCCGAGGCCTGGTTCGCCCATGTCGGCGTCGTGCCGCAAGAGGTGGTGCTCCTCAACGACAGCCTTGCCGCCAACATTGTGCTGGGCCGCCCGTTCGACGCCGGGCGCCTGCGCGCCGCCGCCGAGCGGGCGTCGATCCTGGCCCGCATTGAGGCGATGGCTGAGGGCTTCGACACGGTGGTGGGCGAGCGGGGACTGAAGCTGTCCGGCGGCGAGCGGCAGCGGATCGCCATCGCCCGCGCCCTCTACGGCGAGCCGAGCATCCTGATCCTGGACGAGGCCAGCTCCGCCCTCGACGAGGACACCGAGCGGCAGGTCATGGACGGCCTGCGCCGCCTCGCCGACCGGCTGACCATCGTGGCGGCAACGCACCGGACCACGTCCATCCGCGCGGGCGATCAGGTCGTCGGCTTGGCCCCGGCCGAGGCGCGAACGGAGGCGGCGGTGCCGTGACCGACTAAGCGCGCCGCCCCGTTGCAACCGGGGTCTCCCCGGGACATATCAGGAACGCACGAGGGCTGCCGGAGCGCGGCCTTACCTTCGGAGATCCGCCGCCGATGGCGAAGAACCACCAGACCTTCGCCTGCCAGTCCTGCGGCGCGGTCTACAACCGCTGGCGCGGGCGCTGCGAGGCCTGCAACGGCTGGAACACGATCGTAGAGGAGACCGGCGCCGCGAGCCCGGTCGCCGGCCCGGTCGCGACCCGGCCGAGCCGGGCGCGCGGCCGGATCTTCCCGCTCGAAGGCCTCACCGGCGAGGTCAAGGAGGCGCCGCGCACGTCGTCGGGCATCGCCGAGCTGGACCGGGTGACCGGCGGCGGCTTCGTGCGCGGCTCGGTGATCCTGCTCGGGGGCGATCCCGGCATCGGCAAGTCGACGCTCCTGATGCAGGCCTCCGCGGCCCTGGCGAAGCGGGGCGAGCGCGTCGCCTACATCTCGGGCGAGGAGGCGGTGGGCCAGGTGCGCCTGCGGGCCGAGCGCCTGGGGCTGGCGAGCGCCCCCGTCGAGCTCGCCGCCGAGACCAACGTCGAGGACATCATCGCGACCCTGAGCCAGGGCCGCCCGCCGGCGCTGGCGATCATCGACTCGATCCAGACGATGTGGACCGAGACGGTGGAATCCGCCCCCGGCACGGTGACCCAGGTGCGCGGCTCGGCCCAGAGCCTGATCCGCTTCGCCAAGACGTCGGGCACCGCGGTGATCCTGGTCGGCCACGTCACCAAGGACGGGCAGATCGCCGGCCCCCGGGTGGTCGAGCACATGGTCGATGCGGTGGCCTCCTTCGAGGGCGACCAGGGCCACCATTTCCGCATCCTGCGGGCGGTGAAGAACCGTTTCGGCCCGACCGACGAGATCGGGGTGTTCGAGATGACCGACGGGGGCCTGTCCGAGGTGCCGAACCCCTCGGCGCTGTTCCTCGCCGGGCGCGACCTCGCGGCGCCGGGCACCGCCGTCTTCGCCGGCATGGAGGGCACGCGCCCGCTCCTCGTCGAGATCCAGGCCCTGGTGGCGCCCTCGGCCCTCGGCATGCCGCGCCGCGCCGTGGTCGGCTGGGACCCGAACCGCCTGTCGATGGTGCTGGCGGTGCTGGAAGCCCATGGCGGCATCCGTCTCGGCGGCCACGACGTCTACCTCAACGTGGCCGGAGGCCTGCGCATCAGCGAGCCCGCCGCCGACCTCGCGGTGGCCGCCGCCCTGGTCTCCTCGCTCTCGGGCGCGGCGCTCCCCTCGGACGCGGTTTATTTCGGCGAGGTCGGCCTGTCGGGGGCGATCCGGCCGGTCGCGCAGGGACCGGCGCGGCTGAAGGAGGCGCAGAAGCTCGGCTTCGCCAAGGCGCTGATGCCGCAAGGCCGCGAAGGAATGGGCCGCGATGGCGGCGCCGGCCGCGACGGCGCCGAGAAGGGCTTCCCGGCGGAGTCCCTGCGCCACATCGCCGACCTCGTGGCCGGGGTCGCCGCCAGCGGCAAGCCGGTCGGGGGCGGACGACGGGCGCCGCAGCGGATGCCGGCCTACGACGACGAGGACGTCTGAGCGGCATCGCCGGCACCGGTATCGCCGGCACGAGGGTGACGAAGCGCGTCCGGCAGCGTATACAACCCTCGCGGTGAAGGGCAGCCGCGACCCGAGCCAACGCTCCTAGCCCCCGAACCGTTCCTGCCGATGCCGTTCTCCGTTCTCGATCTCGTCGTCCTGGGTGTCGTCGTCATCTCCGCGCTGCTCGCGGCGGTGCGGGGCTTCACCCGCGAGGTGCTGGCGATCGTGGCCTGGGTCGCGGCGGCGGGCCTGGCCTGGTACCTGCACCCGCTGCTGCTGCCGACCGTGAAGCAGCACGTTTCCAGCGACACCGTCTCGCTCGTCGTGTCGATCGCCGCGATCTTCCTCGTCACCCTGCTGGTGGTCTCGGTGATCACCGTGAAGATCTCCGACCTGATCCTCGATTCGCGCATCGGCGCCGTCGACCGCAGCCTCGGCCTCGCCTTCGGGGCGGCCCGCGGTTTCCTGATCTGCGTCATCGGCTGGGTGTTCCTGGCCTGGCTGGTGCAGGGCAAGGTGCCGGACTGGGCCCAGCAGGCGCGCAGCCGCGAGATCCTCGAGAACAGCGGCCAGAAGCTGGTGGCGATGCTGCCGGACAACCCGGAAGGCCTGCTCAAGCAGTTCCGCAAGCCCAAGCCCGAGACCGATCCCGGCACCGACGTGCCGGCGGAGGCCGACACCCCGCCGCAGCGCCGCACCGACGCCAGCCCCCGGCGCTGAGCCGGACCGGCGAAGGGACGCCCGACCGGCGTCCTTTGCATGTGAGGTACGCCCCGCAACGCGGTCCTGGTGCCTTGGTTCCGCCGAAGGCAACGACTACATAGCCGGCGCGAGGTGAGAAATCAGGCCGCCGCGGCCCGAAACCTGCCTCGCGGGCGAATCAGGCCCGCGCGCGGACGACGAATCCGCGAGGCGCGCGGGGTCGGCGAGGCGAAGGCCGTGCGATGACCGGCCACCAGGGGCTTCTCATCATGTCAGCACGCAGCGAAACCTTCCGGGGTGCGCCCGGGGCGAGCGAGGCGTTCGGCGGCGACCTCGACCTCGACGGCGACACCCTGCGGGAAGAGTGCGGCGTCTTCGGCATCTACGGCCACCCCGACGCCGCCGCGATCGTGGCGCTCGGCCTGCACGCCCTGCAGCACCGCGGCCAGGAGGCGGCCGGCATCGTGTCGTTCGACGGCCGGGTCTTCCACTCCGAGCGCCGCATGGGCCTCGTCGGCGACTCGTTCTCGGACCTCGCCACGATCGAGCGCCTGAAGGGCCAGACCGCCATCGGCCACGTGCGCTACTCGACCACCGGCGAGACCATCCTGCGCAACGTGCAGCCGCTCTTCGCCGAGCTGGAGACCGGCGGCCTCTCGGTCGCCCATAACGGCAACCTGACCAACGGCCTGCTGCTGCGCCGCCAGCTCGTGCGCGACGGCGCGATCTGCCAGTCGACCTCCGACACCGAGGCGATCCTCCACCTCGTCGCCCGCTCGCGCCACGTGCGCATCGTCGACCGGGTGATGGACGCGCTGCGCCAGATCGAGGGCGCCTACGCCCTCGTGATGATGACGAACAAGAAGCTGATCGGTGCCCGCGACCCCCTCGGCATCCGCCCCCTGGTCCTGGGCGAGCTCGACGGCCGCTACATCCTGGCCTCCGAGACCTGCGCCCTCGACATCATCGGCGCCCGCTTCGTGCGCGACGTCGAGAACGGCGAGATGGTGGTGATCTCGGACGACGGCATCGAGTCGATCCGCTTCGCCCGGGCGCAACCCCTGCGCCCCTGCATCTTCGAGTACATCTACTTCGCCCGGCCGGATTCCATCGTGAACGGCAAGAGCGTCTACGCCGTGCGCAAGAACATCGGCGTCGAGCTCGCCAAGGAGGCGCCGGCCGACGCCGACATCATCATCCCGGTGCCGGATTCCGGCGTGCCGGCGGCACTCGGCTACGCCCAGGAGACCGGGCTCCCCTACGAGCTCGGCATCATCCGCAACCACTATGTCGGCCGAACCTTCATCCAGCCGACCCAGTCGGTGCGCGAGCTCGGCGTGCGCATGAAGCACTCGGCCAACCGCGCCGCCGTCGAGGGCAAGCGCATCGTGCTCGTCGACGACAGCCTGGTGCGCGGCACCACCTCGGTGAAGATCGTCCGGATGATGCGCGAGGCCGGCGCCCGCGAGGTGCATTTCCGCATCGCCTCGCCGCCGATCACCCATCCGGACTTCTACGGCATCGACACGCCGGAGAAGGAGAAGCTCCTCGCCGCCACCCACGACCTCGAGAGCATGCGCCAGTACATCGGCGCCGACTCCCTCGCCTTCCTGTCGATCGGCGGGCTCTACCGGGCGATGGGCGAGGAGCGCCGCGACCCGGCCTGCCCGCAATACACCGACCACTGCTTCACCGGCGACTATCCGACGCCGCTCACCGACCTCGCGGTCGCCTCGCCGCGCCGGATGGCGATCCTCGCCGAGGCCGATTGATCTCACGTGATGGCTGACACCTCTCTCCCTCCCGCGTCTCCCGCCCCCGAGCCGCTGGCTCCCAAGCCCCTCGCCGAGCGCATCGCCGTGGTCACCGGGGCCTCTCGCGGCATCGGCCGCGCGGCGGCCCTGGCGCTCGCCGAGGCCGGCGCTCACGTGATCGCGGTCGCCCGCACGCAGGGCGCGCTCGAGGAACTCGACGACGCCGTGCGGGCGGCGGGCGGCTCCGCCACCCTGGTGCCCCTCGACCTGCGCGACTACGACGCCATCGACCGCCTCGGCGGCGCCATCCACGAGCGCTGGGGCCGGCTCGACATCCTGGTCGGCAATGCGGGCGTGCTCGGCGCCCTGATGCCGCTGGGCCACATCGACCCGAAGGTCTGGGCCAGCGTGATGGACGTCAACGTCACGGCGAACTGGCGCCTGATCCGCTCCCTCGACCCGCTGCTGCGGCGCTCGGAGGCCGGCCGGGCGGTGTTCGTGACCTCCGGGGCGGCCTCGTCGTGCCGGGCCTACTGGGGGCCCTACGCGGTGTCGAAGGCCGCGCTCGAGGCCCTGGTGCGCACCTACGCGGCCGAGACCGCGACGACGCCGGTGCGCACGATGCTGCTCAACCCCGGCCCGCTGCGCACCGCGATGCGCAAGGCCGCGATGCCGGGCGAGGACCCGGAGACCCTGCGCACGCCGGAGGACCTGGCGCCCCATATCGTCCGCCTGGCGAGCCCGGACTGGACCGAGAGCGGCACGATCTTCGACTTCCCGACCGGGCGCGTGCTGACGCCGCAGAAGCCGGCCTGACGAGCGGCGGCCGGCGCGTCCGCCTGCCCCCTTCGGCCGGCTGGCCCGGGCGCACCCGGCCGGCTATCAGGCGCGGGGACGCCACGGGACCCCCGGGCGCGGAAAGCCTCTCCGCGCCCGCCAGGGTTCGGCCCCGAGGGAGCGAGCCGATGATCGACGTGCGGGCGATGTGCGCCATCGGGCAGCGGGGCCAGCTCGGCCTCAACGGGCGGCTGCCCTGGGAGGGCAACACCGATCCGCTCTACGTCGAGGACGTGACGCGTTTCTTCGCCGAGACCCAGGGCCACGTGCTGATCGCCGGGCCGAAGACGATCGAGGCGGTGCCGGACTTCGCGCACAAGGACCGCACCATCGCGGTCATCCGCTCGCACGAGGACCCGCGGGCGGTGCTGGCCCGCTACCCCGGCCGACGCATCTTCGTCGGCGGCGGGATCGCGGTCTGGAACGTCTACGCGCCGTTCATCCAGCAATGGGACATCACCCGCCTGCCCTATGACGGCGAGGCCGACCGCTGGTTCGATCCGGCTTGGCTGGTCGGCCGCGGGCGGGATTGAGCGCGCCCGGCCGGCATTCCCCGCGGGGGTGAGGGCGCTCCGTCCTCGATCACCTCGCACCGTGTGCAGAGGTTCGGCGGCAGGAGCCGGCGCGCGTCGCAGGTCTTGAGACCAGGCCGGCCCAGACCACGGTCCACGACACTCGGTAATATCCGGGCTGAACGAGCGGGACGCTTCATTGACCGGAACGCTGGCGGTCGAGAAGATCATGACCGGTCTTCTGGTCGTGGGGGGTGACGGGCGCCGTCAGGCGGAGGCCGCGACGGCGGCGGCGAAGTCGCGGTAGGAGCGCAAGGGGCGCCCGAGCAGCGCGGTCAGGCGCTCGCGGTCGCCGGCCTCCGGGACCATGCCGTCGGTGAGGAAGCGCTCGCTCATCAGGCGCATGTCGTACGCCATCCAGGGCGGCATCACGCTCCGCAGGTTGCGCTCGAACCCGGCAGCGTCGTCACCGCCGTAGGCGACCGGGCGGCCCAGGACCTCCGACCAGATGCCTGCGACGTCCGGACCGGTCAGCGTCTCGGGACCGACGAGGTTGATTCGCTCGAGGGGGAGCGGTCCGTCGGCCCGCTCGCGGCGGATCAGTTCGAGGGCCGCGATCTCGCCGATGTCGCCCGCATCGATCATCGCGAGGCCCCTGGACCCGATCGGCATCGGGTAGACGCCGTGGGTGAGCACCACGTCGGTGACCGTGCGGTCGTTGTCGATGAAGTAGGCCGGGCGCAGGATGGTGGCGGCGAACCCCATCCGCTCGATCATCCGCTCGACGCCGAACTTGCCGGCGAAGTGCGGCACGTTCACGTAGACGTCGCTGTGGATCACCGACAGATAGACCACCCGCTCGATGCCGGCCTCGCGGGCGAGGTTGAGAGCGACCAGGCTCTGCGTGAATTCGTCGGGCACCACGGCGTTGAGCAGGAACAGGGTCGACACGCCCGAGAGGGCGCCGCGCAGGGCGTCGACGTCGAGGAAGTCGCCTCGCGCGACTGCGACGCCGGCCGGGAGGTCGGCCTTCGCGGGATCGCGGACGAGGGCGCGGATGTCGGCGCCGCGCTGCGCAAGCTGCTCGACCACGCGGCGGCCGACCGTGCCGGTCGCGCCGGTAACCAGGATCGTCATGGGTTTGCTCCGGTTCGTCGTTGATGACGAGAGGAGAATGGGCGATCCATACCCGGTCCGATAGGTGCCTGATCTGGACGGACCGTCTCGCAGGTGGAACGGTTGGGGGATCCATGGACCTGCTCGCCCTCGCCGACTTCATCCTCGTCGCCCGCCACGGCGGGTTCGGGCGGGCGGCGCGCGCCACCGGGCGGCCGAAGGCGACCCTGTCGCGCCGGGTCGCGGAGCTGGAGAGCGGCCTCGACCTGCGCCTGTTCGAGCGCGGCGCCCGCGTCCTGACGCTCACCCAGGAGGGCCGGGCGCTGGCAGAGCGGGCCGGGGCCCTGCTCACCGAGCTCGACGAGACGGCAGCGGCGATCGCCGCGGGCGGAGGCCGGGCGCGGGGCCGCCTGCGGATCAGCGCGCCGCTGCTGTTCTCGCAGGTCGCCATGGGGAAGGTGGCCGCAGGCTTCGCGCTGAAATACCCGGAGGTCCGCCTCGCGGTCACGACGGAGGACCGGGCCGTCGACATGGTCGAGGAGGGCTACGACCTGGTGATCCGGGTCAACCCGGATCCGGACGAGGGCCTGGTCGGGCGGATCTTCCTGCGCGACCGGCTGGTGGTGGTGGCGTGCCCGGGCCTCGCCCGCCCCGGGGACGGCTCGGGCGTTCCGGCCGTCGTGCGCGGGGAGGACGACCGGGCGGAGGCCTGGCCGGTGACGGGACCGGCCGGCCCGTCGCGCATCGCCGTCGCGCCGGTCCTCGCCCTGTCGTCGCTCGTGATGGTCCGCGACGCGGTCCGCGCCGGCGTCGGCGCCGCGCGCCTGCCGGTGTCGCTCGTCGGCCACGACCTCGCCGCCGGCCGGCTGGTCCACTGGGGCGACGTGGACGGGTCGGACATCGCCCTGTGGGCGCTCTACCCGTCGCGGCGACTGCTCAGCGCCCGGGTCTCCGCCTTCCTGGACCACCTGAGGGAGACCTTCCCCATCGGCGCGCCCGAGGAGCTGGCGGCCTATGTCGGGGGATGAGGGCCTCCTCCCGGCGGCCCGGGAGGAAGCGTCAGGCCGCCTTCACGGCGGCCAGGAAGCCGCCCACCTCCCGGGTCAGCCCCTCGGAATGGTGCGAGAGGTTGAGGGCGGCGTCGAGGACCTGACCGGCGGCCGCGCCCGTCTCGCCGGCTTCCCGGCGCAGGTCGGCCAGGACCTCCGTGACGTGGCCGGTGCCGTGCGCCGCCTCGCCGACGCTGCGGGCGATCTCCCGCGTCGCGGCGCCCTGCTGCTCCATCACCGCCGCGACGGAGGCGGCCGCGGCCGACATCGCGCCGATCACCCGGCCGATGCGCTCGATGTCGGCGACGGCGGCCCGGGTCGCGGCCTGGATCGCCCCGACCTGCCCGGTGATCTCGTCCGTCGCCCGAGTCGTCTGGCCGGCGAGGGCCTTCACCTCCGCGGCGACGACCGAGAAGCCGCGGCCCGCAGCGCCGGCCCGGGCCGCCTCGATGGTGGCGTTGAGCGCCAGCAGGTTCGTCTGCCCGGCGATGTCGGCGATGACCGTGACCACGCGGTCGATGCGCTCGGCGGCCGTCGCGAGCTCCCGCACCGTCGCGTCGGCCTGGCGGGCATCCTCCACCGCCTGCCCGGCCATGTGAGAGGACCGGGCGACCTGCTGCACGATCTCCTGGATCGCGGCGGTCATCTGCTCGCTCGCCGCCGCGACGGTGTGGACGTGGCCCGAGGTCCGCTGCGCGACGCCGGCCGCGGCCTCCGTGCGCCCGGCCCCCTGCTCGGCCCCCGCCGCCATCGCCCGCGCTGCCGTCTCCATGGTGCCGGCGGCGGCGGCGAGGTCGCGGCTCAGGTCCCCGACCTTGGTCTCGAACTCCTTCGCGAGGCCGTCCACCAGGGCGGCGCGCCGGGCGGCGGCCTCGTTCCGCTCCGTCTCCCGCGAAGCCAAGCGGCGCATCTCGCCGGCAGAGTCCTTGAAGACCTGCAGCGCCCGGGCCAGGGCGCCGACCTCGTCCCGTCGCCCGGTGCCGGTCACCTCCACCGCGAGGTCGCCCGCCGCGAGGTCGTTCATCGCCCGCGCCATCCGGGTGAGCGGCCGGGCGATGCCCAGGATCGCGATGGCGGCGAGCACCGAGAAGGCGAGGACGAGGCCGAGGCCGGCGAGCAGGGTCAGGCGCCCCGAGGTCGCGGCGGCGGCGGCCTCGGCGGCGTCCCGGGCCGCGGCCAGCTCGGCGAGGGTGCGCTGCACCCGCTCGTTGACGCCGGCGGTCACCTGCGCCCGGCGGCCGGCATCCTGCTCGGTGGAGAGTGCGAAGGCGACGTCGGTCATGCCCTGCTGCGCATTCGCCACGACCTTGGCCGAGAAGGCGAGGTAGTCGGCGACGCCGGCGCGGACCGCCTCGTCCTGCGCCCGCGCCTCGTCGGTTCCGGCCAGGGCGACGAGCCGCTCCGCCTCGGCCCCGGCGAGCTCCTCCGCTGCGCGGTGCTGCCGGGCCAGGGCTTGGCGCACCTCGTCGTTGCCCTCGATGACCACGCTCTTCTGGGCGATGGCCGCCTCGGCCACCGCATTCGCGACCCGCAGGGCCGCCACCGCCCGGTTCGTCCTCACGTCGACGATCTCGCCCATCGTCCGGCCCATGCTGTCGAGGCCGGCCCGGGCGAGCCCGACCAGGCCGAGCGCGACCAGGAGGACGAGTCCCGCCGGCAGGGCCAGCTTGGCGATGAGCTTGAGGTCGTTGAAGGCGCGCATCACGGGGGCTCCGGCGCGCGGCGGCCCAGCCATCCGGCCGTGCCGTCCCGCGATCGATCGATGTGCTCAGAATGATCCTCGCCCGATTAAAGGATCATTGCTTTACTCACATCGATCCGATGCACAATTCGACGCCATCTGTCGGCGCCCTTGCACGCACTATCAGTTCGACATGGAAAGAACCGGAATTTTTTTACATTACCCGACCTGACGCAGCACCATTCTGCATAGTCGATGCGCAACCTGGACGCTCACCGCGGGCGCCCGCTCGCCGGCCGTGCGCGACCGCCCGGCCGTGACGGCGGTCACGCCTGCCGCGCCGTCATTGGCTGTCGCCAAGGCGGGACGAGTGCGGTAAATCCGTCGGCAATCCGTCAGAACAGGGGTCGAGGCGATGGGCGAATCCACCGACCGGTTCAAGCGCGCTCCGAAGCGCAAGACTGCGCAGGCGCGCACCCTCACGGTGTCGGCAGAGGCCAAGGCGGCCTACGAGAAGCTCATCCGGGAGAAGGAGGAGCGGGAGGCCTATGCCCGCAACCTCCCGGCCGACCAGAAGCCGCGCTGAAAGCTGCTCCTACTCGCCCTTGTCGAACGGGTTCTTCGAGGTCCGGAGCGACAGGCGGATCGGCACGCCCGGCAGGTCGAAGGCCTCGCGCAGGCTGTTGACAAGGTAGCGGGTGTAGGATTTCGGCAGCGCGTCGAGCTGGTTGCCGAACAGGGCGAAGTGCGGCGGCCGCGCCTTGACCTGAGTTGCGTAGCGGATCTTGATCCGCCGGCCGGACACCGCCGGGGGCGGGTTGGCCTGCGTCGCCTCGCTGAGCCACTGGTTGATCCGCGCGGTCGAGACGCGGCGGTTCCAGACCTCGGCGGTCGAGACCACCGCCTGCATCAGCCGGTCGACGCCCTCGCCGGCAAGGCCGGAGAGCGGCACCACCGCGGCGCCCCGCACCTGCGGCAGCAGGCGGGTCGCCTTCTCCTTCAATTCCTTGAGGAGCCCCGGCTGGTCGGCGACGAGGTCCCACTTGTTGAGGCCGATGACGAGGGCCCGGCCCTCCGACTCGACCAGGTCGACGATGGTCAGGTCCTGCTTCTCGAACGGGATCGTGGCGTCGAGGAGCACCACCACCACCTCGGCGAAGCGCACCGCCCGCAGGCCGTCCGAGACCGCGAGCTTTTCCAGCTTGTCGTCGACCCGGGCGCGGCGGCGCATCCCGGCAGTGTCGTGCAGCTTGATCCGGCGGCCGCGCCACTCCCAGTCGAGGGAGATCGAGTCGCGGGTGATGCCGGCCTCGGGACCGACGAGGAGCCGTTCCTCGCCGAGCATCCGGTTGATCAGGGTCGACTTGCCGGCGTTCGGCCGGCCGACGATGGCGACCTTGAGGGGCTTGCCCTCCGCCCCCTCCTCGTCGTCCTCGTCGTCGGGCTCCGGCAGCACCTCCTCGAGTGCGTCGAGGAGATCCCCCAAGCCCTCGCCGTGCTCGGCCGAGAGCGGCACCGGATCGCCGAGGCCCAGCGCGAAGGCCTCGTAGGCCCCCGCCATGCCGGCCCCGCCCTCGGCCTTGTTGGCGAGCAGGATCACCGGCTTGTTGGCCCGGCGGACCAGCTCGGCGAAGGGCTGGTCGGCCGGCAGCAGGCCGGCACGGGCGTCGATCACGAACAGGACCGCGTCGGCCTCGGCGATCGCGGCCTCGGTCTGGGCCCGCATCCGGCCGGCCAGCGAATCGGCCTCCGCCTCCTCCAGGCCGGCGGTGTCGAGGATCCGGAAGCGCAGGTGGCCGAGGCGCACCTCGCCCTCGCGCCGGTCGCGGGTCACGCCGGGCCGGTCGTCCACCAGGGCGAGCTTCTTGCCGACGAGGCGGTTGAACAGCGTCGACTTGCCGACGTTGGGACGCCCGACGATCGCGACGATGGGCATCGACATGGAGGTCTTCCTGAAAATAGCAGCGGGCGGGCACGCCGCGAGGCGCGCCGCCCTGATGTGTGAAGATGGTGCGGGGCGAGCCCCGCGCTATGGCCGACCCGGAGAGTTCTAAGCATCATTCGCCGGAGGGGTCACCGGTTCGGCGGCGAAAATGATGCGGCAACGCAAGTCTGCGCGGACTTGAGCCTGCGCGGACTTGCGCCCCCGGGATTCGCTTCAGCGCGTCGCCTCGGGGGCGGGGGTCTCCGGAGCGGGCGTTTCGGGCGCGGCCGGTTCCGGTGCGGTCGTCTCGGGCGCGGTCGTCCCGAGGACGGGCGGCGGGGGCGCGGCCGGCGCCGGCGGCGTCGCCTCGCTCACCTGCACCGGGCCGCCGGCCACCAGGGCGACGTAGATCTCGAGCCGCTGGCGCAGGCCGGCGGGCGTCTCGCGGTCGGCGGCGATCTGGTCGAACCAGCGGCCGGCGCCCTCGTAATCGCCCTTCTTCAGGGCGACGAGGCCGAGGGTCTCGCGGGCGGTGTGCCGGAAGGCGCTCGACGGGGCGGCGAGGCTCTGGAGCGCGTTGAGCGCGCCTGGATCGTCCTTGTCGACGAGGAGCAGCGCCCCGCGCAGGCGGGCGAGGTCGCGCAGGGACTGGCCGATGGACGAGTCGTCGGCGATCGCCGCGTAGGCCTTGGCGCCGGCCGCCGGATCGGCCTTGCCGGCTTCCGCCGCGGCGCGCAGGCGCGCCAGCAGGCGGTAGCCGAACGGCGCGTCGGCCGCGACGCCCGCGAACGCCTTCTCGGCATCCTCCGGCGTGCCCTCCTTGGCCCGGCGCAGGGCCTCCTCGAAGCGCAGGCTCGCCGCCTCGGATTGCTGGGCCTGCGCGTGCTCCCAGTACCGCCAGCCGCCGACGCCCAGCACGACCAGCACCGCGAGACCGATGAGCACGCCGCTGTAGCGCGACCAGATCTGCGCCATGCGGTCGCGCCGGTACTCCTCGTTGACCTCGCGGATGAACTCGTTCTCGCTCATGATATCCGGACTCGCCGCATGCCTCGCCGCCTGGGCCATTCGCCGCGACCGCGCGACAGGGCCGGTCGCGTAGCACAGTCCTGGCGAGAAGTCAGGCTTGCCCGGCGAGAAGTCAGGCTTGGCCTGGCCAGACCGCGACGCCGATCAGCCAGGGGTGCAGCACGCGCGCGAAGACGAACCAGGCCGCGACGCCGATCACCACCGCGAGCGCGTCGTTGCGCCAGCCGGCCGGGGCGGCGACCGGGCCGGCATGCGGCTTCACCTCGTCCCGACGCTTGGCGCTGATGCGCGCCATGACGGCCCAGGCCAGGATCGCCCCGAACAGGATGATCGAGCCGAGATCGCCGTTCGCCAGCAGGTGGGCGGTGGCCCAGATCTTCACCCCGAGCAGCATCGGGTGCTTCAGCCGCGCCTTGATCCGCCCTGGCAGGTAGGCGGCGACGAAGCAGATGAAGGCGAGGAGCACCAGCAGCAGGGCGAGGTGCCGGGTCCAGACCGGCGGCGACCAGACCTCGATGGTGCCGCTCGCCCGGTACTGGCCGTAGCCGATCGACAGGACGACGAGGCCGAGGAGGGAGGCCAGGGAGTAGCCGATCTTGTAGGGCCCCTCCCCCACCCGCTCGATCAGGGCGGCACGGGGGCCGCGCAGCATGGTGAAGGCGTGGGTGCCGAGGAAGAGCACGAGGCCGGCGATCAGGAGCAGCATCGGGAGGAACCTTCCGGAATGGGGCCGGTCTCGCGGCGGGCCGAAAGCAAGCCTCAAGCAATCTGGGGCAGGCTCGGACCCCGAGTCCAGGTACGCCGCATGCTCCAACGCCTCCTCATCGCGTGTCTCTGCGTCGCGGCCGTGACGGTCTCCCCGGCCGCCGCCGAGCCGCCGCTCTCGGCCCTGACCCTGGTCGGCCCGGCCCAGACGGTGTTCAAGGCCGGGCGCGACGCCTGCGACGGCCACGACGTGCCGGACGCCCCGGCCCGCGCCCTGCGGGAGGCCGACGGCGGCATCGTCCTGTTCGGGATGCACTACCGCAACCGGGCCTTTCGCGGCCGGGACTTCGACAGCCTGAAGCTCGATTGCCGGATCGTGCTCGATTCCGCCTTCAGGCCCGAGCCGGAGGCCTTCGACGACCGCACCTGGATCACCGCGACCTGGACCGAGGACGGCCGGCGGGTCGAGGCGCTGCTGCACGCGGAGTACCACGCCGACACCTACAACCGCTGCCGCACCACAGGGGCGCTCGCCTGCTGGTACAACGCCATCCTGGCCGCCCGCTCCCAGGATGGCGGGCGCAGCTTCACCCGGACGACGCCCCCGACGGTGGTCGCGGCGCCGCCCTTCCGCCAGGAGGTCGAGCAGGGCCGCCACCGCGGCTTCTTCAATCCCTCGAACATCGTGTCCGACGGGCGCTACCGCTACTTCTACGCCTCGACCACCGGCTGGGCCGGCCAGCCCTTCGGCGTCTGCCTCTTTCGCAGCGACGACGTGACCGATCCCGCCCGCTGGCAGGCCTACGACGGCAAGGGCTACTCCGCCCGGTTCCCCAACCCCTACCTGCCCAACCCCTCCCTGAAGGGCGCGAAGGCCACCGGCACCTGCGCCCCGGTCGCGCCGTTCCCGGCCCCGGTCGGCTCGGTGAGCCGCCACCGCGGCACCGGCGCCTGGATCGCGGTGTTCCAGGCCGCCGCCGGCGGGGTCTTCCCGCGCTCCGGCATCTACTGGAGCACGTCGCGCGACCTCCTGGCCTGGGACGCGCCGCGCCTGCTGATCGCCGGGCCGACGCTCTACGACGACCCCTGCACGGCCGGCGGCGAACTCGTCAGCTACCCCTCCCTCATCGACCCCGACGCCCCGGGCCGCAACTTCGACACCGTCGGCGACAAGGCGACGCTCTACTACGCGACGCTCAAGACCAAGGGCTGCGAGGTGACCTCGGAGCGCGACCTCGTGCGGCGAGCGGTGGCGATCAAGGTGTGGCCGTGACGGCGTGGCCGACGTCGAGGCACGTCGAGGGGGCGCTCACGTCGATACCCCGGCTCTCCCCGTCCATCCGGGAGAGGAAGACCGTCTCCGGCTGACGATGCCGGCGCGGATCCTACGCGCCCTCGCCGACCACCAGCCGCGCTGCCGCCTCGCCGGCCGCCCCGAGCGGGACCGGCCGCCGCGTGTCCTTGGCCAGCAGAACGCAGACCGACTCGGCCTCGCCGGCCACCACGTCCCCGGTGAGGATGCGGTGGCGAAAGCCCAGCGAGGTGCGCCCCGCCCGGGCGAGCCAGGTCGCGGTGCGGACCCGGCCCGGGTAGTGCAGCTCCGCCCGGTAGTCGATGACGAAGCGGGCGATGACGAAGAAGGTGTCGCGGGTCAGGAGCGGCGTCAGGTGGGTGGCGAAGAACTGCACCCGGCCGCTCTCGCAGAAGGCCGCGAAGACCGCGTTGTTGACGTGGCCGTTAGCGTCCGTGTCGCGATAGCGCAGCACGTCCTCGCTCCACAGCACCCGCGGATCGCTCTCGAGCCCGTCCGTCATCGCCGTCAGCCTCAACCGTTGCGCGGGGCGGTGCCGCCGAGGTGGAAGACCCGGTGCGGCACCAGCTCGCCGCGTTCGACGTCGCCCACCGCCACCAGCACGCCGCCGCAGGTCGCGTAGGCCTTGCCCTCGGTGGGGGCGTCGCGCCCGCGCAGGATCACCGGCTGGCCGCGCATCAGGCGCATCGCCATGTCGCGGGAGACCGGCACGTGGGGCACCGCGTCGAGCGCCGTCTCGACCGGGCGCAGGACCGCCGCGTTGGCCTCGGCCTCGGCCGCCTCGAGCGCCC
>NZ_LABY01000019.1 GCF_001043975.1 Methylobacterium variabile | reverse complement strand
CTTATACCGCCGCGCCTCCGAACGGGTCCGTTCGAAGGCGCAAGGCAAGCCCGAACGGGCGCCGGCGCTGATGCCCCGGACGCCTTCGCCTCGACACGTCGATGCGAAGGCGTCCGGGGCATCAGCGCCGGACGCCTTCGCATCGACGTGTCGATGAAGGCGCGAGGGTATAAGTCCGCGCGGCGCGTCATGGCGGACTGGCGGGTAGGGAGGCGGCGGGGAGGGGAAGCGCATGGCGGTCGATCCGCGTCGGCTGGCCCTGGCCTACGGGCGGTTCGGGCTCGGCGCCCGCCCGGGCGATCTCGCGCGCGGGGAGGCGGCCGAGGACACCCTGCGCCGCGAGGTCCTGTCGGGCACGGTGCCGATGCCGAGCGGCCCGGACCTCGCCGCGACACGGGTGCTCGACCTCTACGAAGCCCGCGATCCCGCCCTGGCGGCGGCGCTCGCCCGCGGCCTCGACGTCGATGCGCTGGCGCAGGGCGGGCCGAGGGGCGGGTAGCCTGCGCGGCCTCGGCGAGGCCGCGGCCCGGCTGATCGCCGCCGACGGCGGCCCGCGCATCGCCGCGCTCGCCCTCGACGGCTGGGACACCCACGCCAACGAGGGCGGCGCCACCGGCCGCCTCGCGGGGCTGCTCGGCGGCCTCGACAGCGTATACGCCGCTTTCGCGGAGATCCTCGCCCCGCGCTGGGCCGACACCGCGATCCTGGTCGTCACCGAGTTTGGCCGCACCGCCCGGGTCAACGGCACCACCGGCATCGACCACGGCACCGGCACGGTGGCGTTCCTCCTCGGCGGCGCGGTGCGCGGCGGCCGGGTGCTGGCGGACTGGCCGGGCCTGGGATCCGGCCGGCTCCACGAGGGCCGCGACCTCGCCCCCGTCACCGACCTGCGGGCGGTCGCCAAGGGGCTGGCCGTCGACCTGTTCGGCCTGTCCCCGCTCGTGCTCGCCCGCAGCGTCTTCCCGGGCAGCGAGGCGGTGCGGCCCCTGGGCGGACTGGTGGCCTGATCAGGCTTCGCGGAAGGGCCGGCCGGCGGAGCCGACGTCCCCGGCGAGGCCTGCCCGCTCCCGGAAGCGTGAATCGCGAACCATCCGCTCGCCCCGCCGTTGTGCCGGCATGGCCGCACAATCCGATTTCGTCGACGCGCCGCACCGGCCGTCCCGCATCCTTCCCCCCGCCGCCGGGCTCGCCCTGGCGGGCGCCGCGCTCCTCGGGGCGGGCGCGGTCGAGAACAACCGACGCGCCCGCGAGGCCGAGCGGGCGACGCCGCCGGTCGGGCGGTTCGTCGAGGTCGGCGGGACCCGGCTGCACGTGCTCGAGCGCGGGCGGGGGCCGGCCCTGGTGCTGCTGCACGGCAACGGCAGCCTGATCCAGGACTGGCTCGTGAGCGGCCTGGTCGAGCGGGCGGCGGAGACGCACCGGGTGATCGCCATCGACCGGCCGGGCTTCGGCTACAGCGAGCGGCCCCGCAGCCGGGTCTGGACGCCCATGATGCAGGCCGGCCTGATCCGCGGCGCCCTGCACAGCCTCGGCGTCGAGACCGCGACGGTGCTCGGCCATTCCTGGGGGGCGCAGGTGGCGATCGCGCTGGCGCTGCAGGATCCGGCGCGGGTGCGGGCTCTGTTCCTCGAATCGGGCTATTACTTCCCGTCGCCGCGGGTCGACAGCGTGCTGTTCGCGCCCCAGGCCCTGCCGGGCCTCGGCGACCTCCTCAGCCACACGGTCGCGCCGGTCACGAGTCGCCTGCTCTGGCCCCGCATCCTGGCGCGCCTGTTCGGGCCGAGCCCGGTGCCGGAGCGCTTCGCCCGCGAGTTCCCGGTCGAGATGGTGCTGCGCCCGTCCCAGCTCCGCGCGGCGGCGGCCGAATCGGTGCTGCTGGTGCCCGACGCCTTCGCGCTCCGGCCGCACTACGCCGGCCTGCGCGCGCCGGTGACGATCCTGTCGGGCACCGGCGACCGTCTGCTGTCCCACGCCGATCAGGCGGTGGCGCTCCATCACCACATCCCGGGCAGCCGCCTCGTCGCGGTCGAGGGCGCCGGGCACATGCTGCACCAGATCGCCCCCGGCCGGGTGCTGGCCGCGCTCGCGGCCGCCTGAGGCCGCGGGAGCACAGTCGGCGGAAGCGAGGGCATGTGGCGCCGCGGCAGTTCGCGGTCGGCCCCGGTCTCGGCTAGAGGGAGACGATGCCCGCCAGCCCTGGCCGGCGGCCCCCTCCTGTGCGGTCTTAAGCGACGTGACCATCCTGAAACGCGCGCGGCACCTCGCCGAGACGGGGCGCCGGTGGTTCGTGCCGCCTCCCGGCCCGGTCGCCTGGGGCAGGCTCTACAATTGCGGCGTCCTGGTCGCCCTGAATCCCGGGGCGGAGGCCGAGGGGGTCGGCCTCACCCTGGCCCGGGGAGGCGAGGGCGAGCGCGACCTGCCCGTCGAGCGCCGATTCGTCGAGGACGGCGCCACCTACCTGCACGCCGCCCTCGATCCGGCGCTGCTCGCCGGCCCGGGCAAGCTCCGGCTCACGGTGGTCGAGCCGGGCCGCGCCGACCAGCAGCGGATCGTGGTCGGGCCGGGACGCCACACGCTCCACCTCGACGGCGTCGCCGAGGGCGTGCTCGAGGGCTGGGTCTCGGCGCTCTCGCCCGAGCCGCTGCCGGCGGTGCGCCTGATCGTCGACGGCCTGGAGGGCGAGCCCGTCCGGCCCGGGATCTACCGGCCCGAGCTGCGCTACGGCAGCCGCGAGGGCGGCTGGAACGGCTTCCGCCTGCACCTGCCGGCCTTCGCCCTCGACGGAGCGCCCCACGCCCTCGCCGTGCGGGCCGGTGACACCGTGGCGGCGCTCGGCACCTACGCGCCGCAGCTGCGCTTGAGCCTGCACGTCGAGGCGCCGAGCCGGGTCACCGGCTGGGTGTTCGACGCGGCGGGGCTCGACCGTCCGACCACGGTGCGGGCCGTCCTCGACGGCACGCCCCTGGCGGAGGCGGTCACCCATCCGCGGCCCGATATTCTCGCGCGCTTCGGCCGCCGCTCGGCCTCCTTCGCCTTCCCGCCCGGGTCGCTGCCGCCGGGCACCGACCTCGCGGTCGGGCCGGTCGGGCACGGGCAGGTGATCGGTCACCTGCGCGGCAGCATCGAGCTCGCCCGGGGCGAAGCGCGCGCGCTCCTGCTCCGCAACGATCCGGCGGCGACGCGCGAGGAGCGCCGGGCGGTGCGCGACCGCATCGTCGCGGCGATCCGGCCCGGCGGCGGGGCGCGCCTCGTCCTGTCGGCGCCGGAGCCGCCGCCGCCGCCGGAGGGCGGTCGCCTCCCGCCCCCCGCCTGCGTGATCGTGCCGGTCTATAACGGCCTCGCCGACCTCAGGGCATGTCTCGCCTCGCTCCTGCCGCAGCTCGCGCCCGGTCGGGTGCGGGCGCTGGTGATCGACGACGCCTCGCCCGATCCGGCCGTCACCCGCTACCTCGACGCCCTGGCGGCCGAGGGCCATCCGGGCCTGACGGTCCTGCGCAACGAGGCGAATCTCGGCTTCGTCGGCACGGTCAATGGCGGCCTCGCCCTGCTCGAGCCGGGCGAGGACTGCGTCCTCGTCAATGCCGACACGGTGCTGGCGCCGCGGGCGCTGGAGAAGCTTGCCCGCGCCTGCCACCGGATCCCCGGCATCGCCAGCGTCACCCCGCTCTCGAACAACGCCACGATCCTGGGCTTCCCCGGGATGCCGGAGGCGCAGGCGCCGGTCCTCGGCCTCCCGCCGGAGGCGATCGACGCCGCCCTCGAGGCCGCAGCACCCGCGCCCGTGACGATCCCGACGGGCGTCGGCTTCTGCCTCTACCTGAACCGGCAGGCCCTCGACGAGGTCGGGGCGCTCTCGCCCGAATGGGGGCGGGGCTACTGCGAGGAGGTCGACTGGTGCCTCAAGGCCCGCGACCTCGGCTGGATCCACGTCGCCGCCACCGACACCTACGTCGAGCACGAAGGCTCGGTGTCGTTCGGCAAGGGCGAGCGGCTGGCGATCCTGGCGGAGAACCACGACCGGCTCGTCGGCCGCTACCCCGAGTACCAGGACGAGGTCGACGCCTTCATCGCCGCCGACCCGCTCCACGGCCTGCGGATCGCCGCCCTGGTGCGGCTGCTCCCCCGGACGGCCCGGCGCCTGACGCTGCATCTCGGGCACGGCCTCGGCGGCGGCGCGACGCGCTACGTCAACCAGATCCGCGGCCTCGCCCGGGCGCCGGAGCACGAGATCGGCCATCTGGCGCCGGCCGGCGCGCGCCTGGCCCTTGCTCTGGACGCGGCCGGAGCGACCGTGACCCTGCGGCCCGAGGGCCTTCTCGCCCTGCTCGAGGCGCTGGAGGGAGAGGGCGTCGCCATCGACCTGCACCTCAACGCCCGCTTCGGCTACGCCTCGTCCTTCCTGGACCGGCTGCTCTCCGGCCGCTGGCCCTACGTCGTCACGCTGCATGACTTCCAGTGGTACTGCCCGAAGGTCCACCTGGTCGACGGGCGCAACTTCTACTGCGAGGAGCCGCCCCCGGACGTCTGCCGCCATTGCACGGTCCGAGGGGTGACGCACGATTACGGCGACCAGAACGCCCTGATGGGCGGCGGCCTCGACGGCTGGCTGGCGACCAACGAGCGCATCCTGCGCGGCGCCCGGCGGCTGGTGGCGCCCAGCCGCGACACCGCCGAGCGCTACGCGCGCCGGCTCGGCCTGACCGGCATCGCGGTGGTGCCGCATCCCAGGGCAGCGCCGGCCCCGGCACCCGAGCGGCCCCGGAAACCCCGCGCGGGTGCGGTCCGGGTCGCCCTCGTCGGCGCCATCGGCCATCACAAGGGCTTCGAGCTCGTCGTGGCCCTGGCGGAGCGGGCGGCGCGGGAGCGGCGGCCCATCGCCTTCACGGTGATCGGCAACGTCGCCGACCCGCACCGGGCGTCCGGCCTCGGCAACCTGGCGGTGACCGGCTCCTACGACCCCGGCGACCTGCCGCGGCTGCTGGCGGAGGCCGACCCGGACTACGTCTTCCTGTCGAGCGTCTGGCCCGAGACCTACTCCTACGTCCTGTCGGAGGCCTGGGCCGCGGGCTATCCGGTCGTCGCCTTCGACATCGGCGCCCCGGCCGAGCGGATCCGCGCCGAGGGCGGCGGGCTGCTGATCCCGTTCGGCCGCGACACCGGGGCGGTGCTCGACGCGCTCGTGGCGGCCCGCGGCCAGCTCGCGGAGGTCCGGATCCCGGCCCTGCCCGCGGCGGTGCCGAGCCTCGCGGCCTACGAGGCCGCCATCGAGGCGACGGCGGGGGAGGGCGCCTGATCCCGCAGCGGCTTCGGACGGCTGCGTCCGGAGGCGCCGGCCTCACCCGAACAGGCATGGGCCAGGGTGCTCAGGCGCTCAGGCGCGTCGCCGGGACGGAGTCGGCGGCCACGAGGGAGCGGGCCAGGGTCTCGTGCTCGGCGTCCAGGATCGCCTGGGCGATCCGGCTGACGAGGTCGCAGCTCGCCGCCTCGACCGCCGCATCGTTCCCGGCCCGCGCCGCCACGGCGAGCGCGGAGCCCTCCTGCATCACGATGGCACGTGCGGTGCGGACTGCGTCCGCGACGGCTTCGTAGGGGCGTGGCATGACCATCCTCACCGGTTGGGGGCAGCGCCGCAGGACTGCCGCTGGGGCATCGAAACTGCGCAGCCCGGCGAAGTGTTCCGAGGGTGCGGCGTCCCGGCCCTTATCCCCGGGGGGCACGGGCCGCGGATCGCCGGTCACGGATGGCTCATGGCCGCCAGCGTCGTGCCGTCGCTGCCGATGTCGTCGGGGCCGGTCATGCCGAGCAGCTCGATCAGGCGCCCGCGCGCCCGGCTGACCCGGCTCTTGATCGTGCCGACGGCGACGCCGCAGATCTCGGCCGCCTCCTCGTAGGTGAAGTTCTGCGCCCCCACGAGAACCAGCGCCTCGCGCTGGTTCGCCGGCAGGGTGCTCAGCGCCGCCTGGAAGGCCGAGAGCTCGACCCGCGCCTCCTGGTCCGGCAGGGCAGCCAGCCGTCCGGCCATCACCCCGTCGGCATCCTCGACCTCGCGCCGGCGCTTGCGCTGCTCGGAGTAGAACAGGTTGCGCAGGATGGTGAAGAGCCAGGCGTAGAGGTTGGTGCCCGGGGTGAAGCTGTCGGACTTGGTCCAGGCCCGCACCAGGGTCTCCTGCACCAGGTCGTCGCTGCGGTCGAGGTCGCGGGTCAGCGAGAACGCGAAGGCGCGCAGGGCCGGGATGGAGCCGAGCAGCAACGCGCGCATCTCGGGATCGACGGGTGTCATCGCGCATCCTCCCGTCCGGGCAGATCCCCGGAACTGTCGTCAGATGGCCCGGCCGGCGGCGCGACCTTGGCCCTTCGCGGCCCGGCATCGAGCCCGGCGATGAGCGCCGCGAAGCGCTCCGGCACCGGGGCGCTCAGGAGGTCGGCGTAGTGGGCGCGCAGGGCCCGGCCGAGCCGGCGCCGGGTCTCGTCGTCGAGCTCCCCCCGCGGCTTGTCCGGCTCTCCCTTGGCCAGCTCTCCCTTGCCCGGTCTCCCGTCCGGCCGCCCGCGGGATCGCGGCGCCGGTCCGGCCGGCCCGTCGGTGTCTCTCTGGTCGTCGCGCATCGCCGCTCGCCTCGCGGCCGCCGGGTGGCCGGGCCGCGGCGGGCGGGATGCCTGCCGGAACCGCGGCGCGCCGATCGAGAGCCGCCTCATGCTTCGTTGCGCGCCGCAATAAAGCCGTGGATTTTAATGCGGTCTGAAAAGGATATTCAGCCAATCTTAATCAAAGCGCGGCCGTTGGACGCGAGCTTGTCTGTAAGAATGCTGAGGGCTTGACCGTAAGATTGTCAGAGCGTCGCGTGCGGGGCCGTGGCCCGACGCTCCCGCACAGGATGCGCACACCGCCTCCGGTGCGGGCCCGCACGTCTCCCGAGCTTGTGTGACCCGGCCGCGCTTGCCCGGCGGCCCGCAGCACCTACCCTAGGGCTCCAGCTTCTCCAGCGGGGATGACGCCTTGAACCCGAAGTCGTTTCGTGCGCCGGCCGCCACCGCGGCCCTCCTGACGCTCCTGGCGGCGACGCCGGCCCTCGCCCAGCGGGACGATCCGGGCCTGCAGATGAACTGCGCCAGCGACTACTTCAAACTCTGCGCCGGGGCCGATCCGGACAGCCCGGAGGTCGAGCGCTGCTTCACGCGCAACCGCGCCAAGCTCTCGGCCCAGTGCCGAGCGGCGATCAACACCTACGACCGCAAGACCGGCGGTCCCGCCGAACCGCAATAGCCGTGAGAGGGGGCCGGCAGCGCCCCCGCCTCACAGGCTCCGGTCGAGCCGCAGGATGCGGCACGGATCGCCGGCCCGGGCCGCCGGCGCGTGGGGCGCGCGGATCAGCAGCGCCTCGGAGCGGGCCAGCACCGAGAGCATCGAGGAATCCTGGCGCTCGGCCGGGTGCACCACCGGGAGCCGGTCGGGCGCGGTGTCGAGGCGCGCCCGCACGTAGTCCTGGCGGCCGTCATTGGCGGGCAGGTCGCGCCCGAGGAGCGCCGGCTCGCTGCGGTCGGCCCCGGCCTCCGGGTCGCCGAGGAGCGCCCGGATCAGCGGATGCACGAAGAGCAGCCCGCAGACCACCGACGAGACCGGGTTGCCGGGCAGGCCCAGCACCGCCATCGGCCCGAGGCGCCCGTGCATCAGCGGCTTGCCGGGGCGCAGGGCGATCCGCCAGAAGCCGAGGTCGAGGCCCTGCCGGACGAGGGCGGACTGCACGAGGTCGTGGTCGCCGACCGAGGCGCCGCCCAGGGTGACGAGGAGGTCGGCGCGGGCGTCGCGGGCGCGGCCGATGGCGGCCTTGAGGTCGGCGAAGCGGTCGCCGGCGATGCCGAGGTCGATCGCCTCGGCGCCGGCCGTCTCGGCCATCGCCGCCAGCGCCAGCCCGTTCGAGGCGACGATCTGATCCCAGGCCGCCGGCTCGCCCGGCCGCACCAGCTCGTCGCCGGTGGCGAGCACCGCCACCCGGGGCCGGCGCCGGACGCTCACGGTGGGGTGCCCGCCCGCGGCGGCGAGCGCCACCCGCCAGCCGTCGAGGCGCTCGCCGGCCGCGAGCAGCCGGTCGCCCTCGCGGAAGTCGAGCCCGCTGCCGCGGATGTGGCGCCCGGGCGGGTTGCCGGCCCGGGCCAGCACCGCGTCGCCCTCGGTCGAGGTGTCCTCCTGGATCACGATCGTGTCGGCGCCCTCGGGCAGGGGAGCGCCGGTGAAGATGCGGATCGCCTCGCCCGGGCCCACCGGCCCGCGGGCGCCGTGGCCGGCGGCGCTGACGGCGGTCACTCTCAGGCGCACCGGCGCGTCGGGCCCGGCACCGGCGACGTCGGCGGCCCGCACGGCGTAGCCGTCCATGGCCGAGGTGGCGAAGGGCGGCTGGGTGCGCAGGGCGTGCACGTCCTGCGCCAGGGTGCGGCCGGCGGCGGCCTGGATCGGGACGGTCTCGGCCTCGACGGGCGTCGCGCCGGCCAGGATGCGCGCCAGCGCCTCCGCGACGGGGAGCAGCCCGCTCACCGGCCGGCCTCCCAGGTTCCGGAGCGGCCGCCGCTCTTGTGCAGCAGCCGCACGCCCTCGACCCGCATGCCGCGGTCGGCGGCCTTGACCATGTCGTAGACCGTCAGGCAGGCGACCGAGACGGCGGTCAGCGCCTCCATCTCGACGCCGGTCGGTCCCTGCACCCGCACCTCGGCGGTGACGCGGATGCCCGGCAGGGCCTCGTCGGGCTCGCATTCGACCCGGACCTTGGTCAGCAGCAGCGGGTGGCAGAGCGGGATCAGCTCGTGGGTGCGCTTGGCCGCCATGATGCCGGCGAGCCGCGCGGTGCCGAGCACGTCGCCCTTCTTGGCGTCGCCCTCGCGGATCAGCCGCAGGGTCTCGGGGTTCATCACCACCAGGCCCTCGGCGCGGGCGGCCCGATCGGTCGCGGCCTTGTCGGTGACGTCGACCATGTTGGCGGCGCCGGCGGCGTCGAGATGGGTCAGGGACGGCATGGCCTGGCTCCGGGAGAACGTGTCCGCGCTTAGCACGCCGGCCGCCGGCCCCGCCACGGCCCCGCGCCGTCAGCCGTTCAGGGCGGCGCGCTCGGCCTCGCTGAAGACGCGGGAGCGCAGCAGGAAGCGCAGGCCGGAGCCGTTCTCCAGCGAGAACATGCCGCCGCGGCCCGGCACCACGTCGATGACGAGCTGGGTGTGCTGCCAGACCGCGTATTGCGGGGCGCTGATGTAGAAGTCGGCCCCGCCGATCTCACCGAGACGCACGTCCCCGCCGCCGACGAGGAAATCCCCGACGGCAAAGCACATCGGCGCCGAGCCGTCGCAGCAGCCGCCGGACTGGTGGAACAGGATCGCGCCGTGCTCGCGGCGCAAGCTCGCGATCAGGTCGAGGGCCGCCGGGGTTGCGGTGACGCGGCGTGGGGGAGCGGTCATGCGGGCGTCCTTGGTTGGGGAACACGGGTTTGTGCGTGGAAATAACCACGACGAGAAAGGCGCGGGTCTTCCCCTCTCCCTGCCCGCGGGGAGAGGGGAAGACCCGCGTCACCTCTTTCACCGGAAGCCCTGGAAGAGGCGGGGCATGTACCCCGCCTTTCTCAGAAGAACCCGAGCTTCTTCGGCGAGTAGCTGACCAGCAGGTTCTTGGTCTGCTGGTAGTGATCGAGCATCATCTTGTGGGTCTCGCGGCCGATGCCGGACTGCTTGTAGCCGCCGAAGGCGGCGTGGGCCGGGTAGGCGTGGTAGCAGTTGGTCCAGACGCGGCCGGCCTGGATCGCCCGGCCGAAGCGGTAGGCGCGGGTGCCGTCCCGGGTCCACACGCCGGCGCCGAGGCCGTAGAGGGTGTCGTTGGCGAGGCTGAGCGCCTCGTCGTCGTCCCGGAAGGTCGTCACCGACAGGACCGGCCCAAAAATCTCCTCCTGGAAGATCCGCATCCGGTTGTGGCCGCGGAACACCGTCGGCTGCATGTAGTAGCCGCCGGCGAACTCGCCCTCCTTGACGTTCCGCGCGCCGCCCGTGAGGCACTCGGCGCCTTCCTGGCGGCCGATATCGACGTAGCTGAGGATCTTCTCCAGCTGCTCGGAGGAGGCCTGCGCGCCGATCATCGTCGCGGGATCGAGGGGCGAGCCCTGGCTGATCGCCTCGACGCGCTTGATCGCCCGCTCCATGAAGCGGTCGTAGATCGATTCGTGCACCAGCGCCCGGCTCGGGCAGGTGCAGACCTCGCCCTGGTTGAGGGCGAACATCGTGAAGCCCTCGAGCGCCTTGTCGAGGAAGTCGTCGTCCTCGGCGGAGACGTCGGCGAAGAAGATGTTGGGCGACTTGCCGCCGAGCTCCAGCGTCACCGGGATCAGGTTCTGCGAGGCGTACTGCATGATGAGACGGCCGGTCGTCGTCTCGCCCGTGAAGGCGATCTTGGCGATGCGGGGCGAGGAGGCGAGCGGCTTGCCGGCCTCCAGCCCGAAGCCGTTGACGATGTTGAGCACGCCCGGCGGCAAGAGGCCGCCGATCAGCTCGGCCAACAGCAGCACCGAGGCCGGGGTCTGCTCGGCGGGCTTGAGCACCACGCAATTGCCGGCGGCGAGCGCGGGCGCGAGCTTCCACACCGCCATCAGGATCGGGAAGTTCCACGGGATGATCTGGCCGACGACGCCCAGCGGCTCGTGGAAGTGATAGGCCACGGTGTCGTGATCGATCTCGGAGAGCGAACCTTCCTGCGCCCGGACGCAGCCGGCGAAATAGCGAAAGTGGTCGATGGCGAGCGGGATGTCGGCGTGGGTCGTCTCGCGGATCGGCTTGCCGTTGTCCCAGGTCTCGGCGAGCGCGATCAGGTCGAGGTTGTCCTCCATCCGGTCGGCAATCTTGAGGAGGATGCGGGCGCGCTCGGCCGGGGCCGTCCGGCCCCAGGCGTCCTTGGCGGCGTGGGCGGCATCGAGCGCCCGCTCGACGTCCTGCGCGTCCGAGCGGGCCACCTCGCAGATCACGCCGCCGGTGATCGGCGAGGTGTTCTCGAAATAGCGGCCGTTCACGGGCGCCACCCACTGGCCTCCGATGAAGTTGTCGTAGCGCGCCGAGAAGGGCGACTGTTTCTTGGCGTCGGCGAAGAGTTCCGGCTTGTTCATGCGTTCCTCCCACTCATCCCGTTCGCGGGGGTGGCGGGAGACCACTCGGCAGCGCGCGTGCCAGGCGGCCGGCGGAGGCCGGCCCGGCCCCTGCGGCGACCGGCAAGCCGTTCATCGGTCTCGCGTTTCGAGAACTGGCCGCGCGACCTTCGACCAAAATCCGCCCTCGTCCGGCCGCAGCGGTGCTGGATCGCCCGCGCGACACCTGCGACACCTGTCGCAGAGAGCGACAGGCCGCCCGCGCGGCGGCGAACCGGAGGCGAGCCGCGCATGCACAGCCGCGTGACCACGCCCCGCACCCTGCTGGCCGCCCGGCGGCAGGCCTTCGGGACCGGGCTGGCGGAGCCGCCGCCGCCGATCCTGCGCTCCTGGGAGCGCTGCGCCGCCCTCGGGCTCGATTTCGGGCAGAGGCCCCGGGTCGAGCCGCTGAGCGCCGCCGCGATGCGGGAGGCCTTCGACCGCAGCGAGGCGCTGCGCCGGCGCTGCCGGTCGGAGATCGAGGCCCTGCACGCCGACGCGCAGGCGACCGGCAGCCTCGTGATCCTCACCGATGCCGACGGGCTGATCCTCGACACCCTCGGCAGCGACAGCTTCGCCGGCCGCGCCGCGCAGGTGGCGCTCCGCCCCGGGGTACTCTGGAGCGAGAGCCTGACCGGCACCAACGCCATCGGCACTGCCCTCGTCGAGCGCCGCCCTGTCGAGGTGCGGGGGGCGGAGCACTACTTCGCGCCGCACCGCATCCTCAGCTGCGCGGCGATGCCGATCGTCGGCCCGGACGGCACGGTGCTGGGCGTCCTCGACCTCACCGGCCCGGCGGGAATCCACCAGGGCCACGCCCTCGGGCTCGTCGGGCTCGCGGTCGCCGCCATCGAGCACCGCCTCCTCGACGCGGTGCCGCCGGGCTGCGAGGTGCTGCGGCTTGCCCGCGACGCAGGGCTCCTCGGCACCCCCCGCGAAGGGGTGCTGGTGTTCGAGGGGCGGCGCCTCGTCGGCGCCAACCGGCACGGGCTGGCGCTGCTGGGCCTCGACTGGAGCGATCTCGGCGCCGAGCACGCGGCCGGCCACGGCGGCGACACCGGTCCCGGTCCCCTGGCCCTGCGGGACACGAGCGGGGCGCCGCTCTACGGCCACCTCCAGGGCGCGCCGGTCCCAAGGCCGCGCCGGTCCTCGGCCGAGCCGGCGCGGCCGGACCCCGAGGCGCCGATCCTCGACCCCGCCACCGCGCGGCTCCTCGCCCGGGCGGTGCGGCTGATCGATGCCGGGATCCCGGTGGTGGTCGAAGGCGAGACCGGCACCGGCAAGGAGGTGTTCTCTCGCGCCGCCCACGCGGCCTGTGCGCGCGCGCAAAAACCCTTCGTGGCGGTGAATTGCGCAGCGCTCCCCGAGACGCTGATCGAGGCCGAGCTGTTCGGCTACGAGCCCGGCGCCTTCACGGGCGCGGCGCGGCACGGGGCGAAGGGCCTGCTGCGCCAGGCCGAGGGCGGCCTGCTCTTCCTCGATGAGATCGGCGACATGCCGCTCTCCCTGCAATCGCGCCTTTTGCGGGCGCTGCAGGAGCGGGAGGTGCTGCCGGTCGGCGGCACCCGCCCGGTGCAGGTCGACTTCGCGCTGATCTGCGCCACCCACCGCGACCTGTCCCGGATGGTCGACGAGGGCGCCTTCCGGGCCGACCTTTACTACCGCATCGCCCCTTACCGGGTGCGCCTGCCGGCCTTGCGCGAGCGGCCGGACCGCCTCGCCCTGGTGCGGGGCCTGTGGGCCCGGACCGACGGCCCGGCCCGCCATGTGCACCTGTCGCCGGCTTGCGAGGCGGCCCTCGCCGAGGCGGATTGGCCCGGCAACCTGCGCCAACTCGCTTCCTGCCTGCGGGCCCTCGCGGCGCTCGCCGAGCCTGGGGAGGTGCTGGGGCCGGAGGACTTGCCCGAGGGCGTGGCCCCGCGTCCCGCGAGCCCGGCGCCGCGACGGCCGCCCGCCGCCGGCCCGCTCGACGCCATCGCCCGGGACGCGATGCGGGCGGCGCTGGCGGCCCATGGCGGCAATGTCAGCCGCGCCGCCCGCAGCCTCGGCATCAGCCGCAGCACGCTCTATCGGCGGTGCCTGACGGAGCGGGCGGAGGGCTGACTCGGGCCGCAAGGCGTTTTCCAGATCGAAGCAGGACTTGATCGAGCATCTGTTGAGTGAATCTGTGAAGCGAGGCCGGGCGCTGGGCTGAATTATCTCGAAGAGGGCATTCAATATATTTAATTTAATCTAGATATAAATTGCCGCAATATTTTTAGTGCCAATAAAATTTGTCTATTTGTCATGCATGTTCCTAAAAATATTATAATAACAACATTGTAGGCTGCGGTGTTGATATTTTTATCAGAAACGATAATATATAAAAACTATCTCCCAAAATCATGGGATGAATATAATGAGCAGCGAAGCGGCCGACGCGGTGTTCAGTTTAAGAATGCAGTGGTACACATTGTACATGATTTGGCAGATAATATATTGGTTTTCCATTATTATTATAACCGCAGGAAGTGCCATTGTTGCATCTAAATGGCGGCGCGTAGAAAATATAAGGGATCAAATCGCTCTTCTGGTCGCAATCACCAGTGCGCTTCATGCCATCATCGATCCTGGGCAGCGAGCCAATTCTTATCGATTGGCCTGGGTCGGCATGAACCTCGCGTATTTCAAGGAGATGAGCTTGCCGGAGGCGACGTTCAAGGCCATTGCACAAGGCGAAGAAATTATCAGCCTGCAGGCGGCGCCAAAGACAAAACCGTAGATCGAAATAATGGCGCGCATGAAACTGTAGTTCATGCCGGGTTTGAAAATTCGCGCTTAGAATATTGATGGGACCGTAACAGTCTCGGGCCGAAATCTCGCACGATCCGGCCGATCCGTGGCTCAAGCGAGGCTGGGCCACGAACGGAACATGCGCGTCGAGACGAGATGTCAGGGACCGCCGAGCGCGGGCCACGGCAACGTCACGCCGGCGGGGCTCGGCCTAAAGCTCCGGATCCTCCGCCGCCTCCAGCCGCCCGGCTGCGATCGCCTCCAGAAACAGCCGGTGGTCCTCCGCGTTGCGCTCGCCGTAGGCGTGGGCCCAGTCGGCCAGGGCCTCGCGGAAATTGGCGTGGCGGTCGCGGCCGCAATAGCCGGCGATCGCCGCGGCGTCGCCGGTGCGGGCGTGCGCCCGGGCGAGGAGCGCGCCGTAGGCCCAGGAGAAGTAGACCAGCGGCTGGCCGCGCATGCAGGCGACCGGGATCTCGCCCTTCATGTTCTTCATCTGCCGCACGTAGAACGGACGGCCGTCGATGGTGGTCCAGCCGAGCAGCGGGTCGCCGACCGCCTGGAGCAGGCGCTGCCCGTAGATCACCCGCTCGCCCTCGTGCGAGGCGTAGGGCTCGGGCATCCCGGCGACGTACGGCGCGTGGGCGGGCCGCACCGCCTCCTTCACCTGGAGGAAGAGCGCGTCCTGGTCCGAGTTGCCGCACAGGAGCGCCACGTAGGCCCGGGTGCCGACGCTGCCGACGCCGACGACCCGGTGGGCGACGTCGACCACGTGGTAGCGGCTCAGCATGAAGCGGCGCTCCCGCGGCAGGGTCTCGGCGTAGCGCTCGAGCCCGGCGGTCACCGCCTCGCGGATCTCGGGCTCGACCCAGGTCAGGATCGGCGGCGCGTCGCGGAAGCGCCAGCCGCCGTCGACCCGGCGCTCGCCGACCTGCGCGAGCAGGCTCTTGTTGTGGCGCTTGCGCGCCTTCTCGACCGCCCGCCGCACGACCTCGCGGGACTCGTCGTCGATCGTGATGCCGCTGAAATCCAGCTCCTCGGCTCGCGCCGCCCGGTGCCAGACGTCGAGCCCGCCCTGGGGGGCGAGGTCGGTCATGGTGTGCTGGTAGCCGTAGACCGCGGCGAGCACGGCCTCGCGCCGCTCGGCCAGCGGCACCTCGAGGTCACGGGCCGCCACCTCGATGCTGGCGCAGAGCCGCTTCAGGTCCCACTCCCAGGGGCCGATCGTCACCTCGTCGAAGTCGTTGAGGTCGAGGACGATGTCGCGCTGGGGCGTGCCGAACAGGCCGAAATTCGAGATGTGGGCGTCGCCGTTCATCACCACGTCGATGCCGCTCCGCGGCGTCTGCGCCAGGTCCCAGGCCATCACGGTGGCGGCTCCCCGCAGGAAGGCGAAGGGCGAGCTCGCCATCCGGGCGACCCGGAGCGGGATCAGGTGGGACTGGCGGCCGGCCTGCGCCTCCTCGATCAGCCGCACCGGGTCCGGCCGGTCGGACGGCAGGGCCCCGGGGCCGTGGCTCTCGTGCGGGACCTTGGTCCGCAGGCACTTGCCGGCGGCGCGGCGCTTCTCCCACGGCTCGCCCGGCGTGCGCAGGTCGATGTGCGGGAAGTCGGCCAGGGGCTCCAGCACGACGTCCTCCGCCGGCCCCTGCACCCGGTCGCAGGCTGCCTCGGCGCTCTCCGTCGCGGCGTTGCCGGGAATGTCGTGCAGTCTGTCCGTGTGCGGTCTGTCCATGGGCACGGCTCGTCGGCGGCCCCGGTGAGGGCGCGATGGGAGTCAACCTTGGCCGCCGACGAACGTTCCGGCGCGGGATGAAACCCGCGCCGCGAACGTGGTGCCGTCAGCCCTGTCGGTCGCGGGCCTCGTCGCGGGCGTCCTGGATCAGCTGCAGCAGCTCCGCCGCGAGCGCGCCGCGCCGGTCCGGGTCGTCGCAGGGGCGGCGCAGGATCAGCCGCCCGTCCCGGGCGGTCACCTCGTCCCCGAGGGGCAGGGCGACCGGCGCGCAGCCGGGGCGGAAATCGACGGCGAGGCCCTGGGGGCCGCCGGTGAGGCGGGCGATGCCGAGGTGGAGGCAGCCGACCCGCAGCTGGCCCAGGGTGAACAGCGCCCGCACGCCCGGCGGCAGCGGCCCGAAGCGGTCCTCGACCTCGCCGCGCAGGGCCTCGACCTCCTCCAGGCTGCCGAGGCGCAGGAGGCGGGTGTAGAGGCCGAGGCGCACCTCGGGCTCGGGCACGTAGTCCTCCGGCACGTCGCCGGAGAGGCCGAGGTTGATCTCCGGCGCCCAGTCCTCCGCCGGCTCGCCCTTGGCGGCGCGCAGCGCGAGCTGGAGCAGGTGCTGGTAGAGGCCGAGCCCGATCAGCTTGACGTGCCCGGCCTGGTTCTCGCCGACGAGGTCGCCGGCCCCGCGCAGGTCGAGGTCGCGGGCGCTGATGGCGAAGCCGGCGCCGAGGCGGTCGAGGGCCTCCAGCGTGCGCAGGCGCTTCTCGGCGGCCGGCGGCAGCTCGCGGTCGGGCCGGGTCAGCAGGTAGGTGACGCCCCGGCGCTGGCCGCGCCCGACCCGGCCGCGCAGCTGGTGCAGCTGGGCAAGGCCGAAGCGCTCGGCGTCGTGGACCAGCATGGTGTTGGCCCGCGGCACGTCGAGCCCGCTCTCGATGATCGAGGTGGCGAGCAGCACGTCGCCCTCGCCGTCGGCGAAGCGCACCATGATCTCGTCGAGCTCCGCCGGCTTCATCTCGCCGTGGGCCACCACGGTCTCGAGCTCCGGCACCAGGGCCCTCAAGCGCTCGGCCATCGGGCCGATGTCCTCGATCCGCGGGCAGACCACGAAGCTCTGGCCGCCGCGGCCCTTCTCGCGCAGCAGCGCCGCCCGCACCGTGTCGTCGTGGAAGGGCGCGAGCAGCGTGCGGATCGGCTGGCGCACCGCCGGCGGCGTCGCGATGACGCTGAGCGACTTGAGGCCGACGAGGGCCGATTGCAGGGTGCGGGGGATCGGCGTCGCGGTGAGCGTCAGCACGTGGGCGTCGCCGGCCATCGCCCGCAGGCGCTCCTTCAGGGCGGCGCCGAAGCGCTGCTCCTCGTCGATCACGACGAGGCCGAGATCCGCGAAGGTGACGCCGCGCCCGGCGAGCGCGTGGGTGCCGACGACGAGGCGGATCGAGCCGTCGGCGAGGCCCTGGCGCACACGCTTGGCCTCCGCCGGGGCGGCGAGGCGCGAGAGCTGCGCCACGCCGATGCCGAAGCGGGCGAAGCGGCGCTCGAAGGTGCGCAGGTGCTGGCGCACCAGCACGGTCGTGGGCGCCACGACCGCGACCTGCCGGCCGGCCAGCACGGCCGCGGCGGCGGCGCGCAGGGCCACCTCGGTCTTGCCGAAGCCGACATCGCCGCAGACGAGACGGTCCATCGGCTGCTCGCCGGCGAGATCCTTGAGCGCCCCGTCGACGGCCTTCGCCTGGTCGGGGGTGAGGGGGAAGCCGAAGCCAGCGCCGAAGCGCTCCATCTCGCGCTCCGGCGGCGCCAGGGCCGGGGCCCTGGCGGTGCGGCGGATCTCCGCCGCCTCCAGCATGGCCCGGGCCGCCCGGGCGAGCCCGGCCTCGGTGGCGAGGCGGCGCTTCGGCCAGGTGCCACCCTCGAGCTTGTCGAGGGCGACGGCGTCTTCCTCGGAGCCGTAGCGCCAGATCCGGTCGGCCTGGGCCACCGGCACCATCAGGATCGCCTCGTTGGCGAAGCGCAGCCGCAGGGCCTCGGTGCTGCCGCCGTCGCCGGTGTCGATGCGCTCGAGCCCCTCGAACACGCACAGGCCGTGGTCGCGGTCGACCGCGACGTCGCCGACCCGCAGGTCGACCTCGCCCATCGGCAGGATCACCGGCTGGCCGGCGCTGGGCTTGACCGAGGTGCCGCCGTAGACGTCGGGGGCGGCGATCACCGTGGCGCCGAGCTCCGGCACCCGGAAGCCCGCGTCGAGGGGGGCGGGCAGCGCGACGATCTCGCCAGCTTTGGCGGCGACGGCCTCGGACCACTCGGCGACCGGGCGCACAGTCCGCTCCGCCGCCCGGGCGGCCTGGCGGGCGAGGCGCTTGAGCGCCGCCGCGTCGCCTGCGAGCACGATCCGCTCGCCGCCCTTCAGGCGCTCGCGCAGGTAGGCGGAGAAGGCCGGGCCCGGCCGCCGCTCGCGCACGAAGGCCGGCACCGCGATCGCGCCCGCGTCGTCGTCGGCGGCGCGCGCCACCGCGCGGGCCTCGCGCAGCGCCCGCCACTCCGCGGGCGCGAGGTAGAGCGGCACGGCCTTGCCGCGGGTCGCCGCCTCGCCGGCGCGCCCCTCCGCGATCTGCTCAAAGAAGGCGTCGGCGCGGCTCTCGGCCCCGGCCTCGACCACCAGGCGAGCCTCCGGCACGTAGTCGAGCAGGGTGACGAGGCGGCCGTAGAGCGTCGGCAGCTGGTGCTCCTGGCCGGTGAAGGGCCGCAGGCGCACCGGCGAGTCGGGCGCGAGGATCACCTCGGTCGCCGGATCGACCACCAGGGTCTCGACCTCGTCGAGCGAGCGCTGCGAGACCGGATCGTAGGTCCGGATCGCCGTCACGGTCCCGGCGGCGTGCTCGATCCGGCAGGGCCGGGGCGCCGCGGCCGGGAAGACGTCGATGGTCCGGCCCCGCACCGCGACCTCCCCGGGCTCGTCGACCCGGTCGTCCAGGATGTAGCCGAGGCGCTGCAGCTCCGCCGTGAGGCGGCCGGCATCGAGCCCGTCCCCGGCCCGGATCTCGACCCGGGCCGTGCCCCAGGTCTCCGGCGGCGGCACCCGCTGGATCAGGGCCGGCGCGGTGGTGAGCAGGACGTCCGGGAGGGCGCCCACATCGGTGAGCCAGCGCAGCACCCCGGCCCGCGCCCCCATGGTGCCGCGGGAGGGCGAGGCGCGGTCGAACGGCAGGCAGTCCCATTCCGGGTAGACCGCGACGCCGATCCCGGGTGCGAGGCCGCGCAGCACGGCCGCTAGCTCCTCGAGCCGGCGGGCGTCGCGGGCGACGTGGACGAGGGGGCGGCCCTCGTTCCGAAGGCCGAGCAGCGCCACCGCGAGGGCACCGGGCGGCACCAGCGGCGCCACGCTCTCCTCGGTCCCCGCCCGTGCGCGCTGTCTCGCCTTGCGCTTCGCCATCGGCTCCCGCTCCTCGTTCCCTTGCGCGGAGAAACGCCCGGCGGCTGCGGCGGGTCCGGGCCGGGCTGTCGCACTCAACAGGATTGATGCGAGGGTCGGAGAGGCGGCGCGGAGAAACCTGGACGCGACCGGCGCCTCGTGTGCTCGGGACGACACGCACCCCGCCCCGGGACGGGCGACGCCGCCTTCAGGCCCGGGGCGTGCCCGCTTGTCCACAGGACCGTGGCGAATGGCGCCACGGCTGCGCCCGTGACCAACACACTCTTTGCCGGCGCATGACGCACGTGCCGGATCCCGACTTCCAGCAGCGCGCGGTCCACGACCAAATCCGGCTTCGCCAGGCGCTGTGCGAGATCCTGGCAAGGGAGCCGCGGGAGGACGATCGGGCCACGCGACGACCTGATCTCGTCGTGTGCCGTCGCCCGGCCGAGCCGGTCAGGTCCCGGGCTTGCACCCGAGGATCTCACCATCTCCACCATTCGGATTAGGCTGGCTCGCATTCGACGCGTGTTCCCTTGCGTTGCAGGGCGGGAGTAACAATCGAACAGCCACGCCATCGGTGTCATTTGAACGCTCGTATTCTCATAAATCATGAAAAGCAATTCACGAGAGGTTGCGGGATTTTTGCACCGGTGAGGCATCAGACCAGGCGTGTCAGCCTCACATTATAATAGATTTAAAACATAATACTTGTAGCGATTTCATCGTTTTGCCAATGGGTTTCCAGACGTGATTGCCGATCTACCGCGCTGCATCGCAGCGGCCGGCATCAATAAGCTCGCTCGTCCTGGATCCCGTCATGCCCGTTTCGTCGTTGCGTCGCGCCACTCCTCTCCCGCTCGCGCAGAGGCGGCATAGGCTGATCGGATCGTTGCTCTCGGGCGTGGTGCTGTCCGCCGGGATGGTCTCGGCGGCCCACGCCCAGGATCAGGGCGGCGCCGAAATCGCCCTCGACACCATCAACGTCGAGGGCGTCGCCCGGCCGGTCACGGCGACCGCCGCCGGGACGCAGCCGGGCGGCGCCCGCGGGCCGGTGCCGGGCTACGTCGCCTCGCGCAGCGTGGTGGCGACCAAGACCGACACCCCGATCCTCGAGACCGCGCAGTCGATCACCGTCATCGGCCGCCAGCAGATCGAGGACCAGAACGCGCTCACCATCAACCAGGCCCTGCGCTACAGCCCGAGCGTGACGACCGAGCAGCGCGGCGGCGCCGGCGGAACCCGGCTGGAGCAGTTCTCGATCCGCGGCTTCACCGCGCCGCTGTTCCTCGACGGCATGCGCCTGCCGACCAGCCGCGACGCCTTCCCGTCCGTCGACCCCTACCGGATCGAGCGCATCGACATCATCAAGGGCCCGGCCTCGGTGCTCTACGGCCAGTCCGGCCCCGGCGGCATCGTCAACCTGACCTCCAAGATGCCGCAATTCGTCCGTCACGGCGAGGTCTTCGTCCAGGGCGGCGGCTTCAGCGAGGTCCGCGGCGGCTTCGACGTCGGCGGGCCGATCACCTCGGAGACCACCGTTCCGGGAACCGAGGAATTCGCCTACCGGGTGACGGGCCTCGGCTGGAACGGCGACGGGCCGGCGGTGACGACGCGGGTCGAGCGCGCCTTCATCCAGCCGAGCCTGACCTGGCGTCCCTCCGCCGACACGTCGCTGACCGTGCTCGGCCTATACCAGCGTGACCCGTTCTCGGGCTTCTACGGCGGCTTCCCGGCCTTCGGCACGGTCTTCCCGCGCAACTTCGGCAGCGGCGTCGTCGGGCGCCTGCCGGTCGACTTCTACGACGGCGACCGCAACTTCGAGCAGTCCGACCGCACGCAGGCCGCGGTCACCTACATCCTCGACCACCGCTTCAGCGACGCCTTCCGGTTCCACTCGTCCGGCCGCTTCCTGCGCACGGAAGGGCAGTACCGCAGCGTCTACGGCGCCTTCAGCTCCGTCACGCCGCTCTTCCCGTCGACCGCGCTGACGACCGGACCGCTGCTCAACCGTTCGCGCATCGCCACCGACGTGGCGATCGACGCCTACACCATGGACAACTACTTCGAGGCGAAGTTCGACACCGGCCCCTTCGCCCACACGGCGCTCTTCGGCGTCGACCACCAGACGATCAAGACCCGCACGCTCGGGACCCCGTTCCCCGCCGCGCCCGACCTCAACCTGCTGGCGCCGAACTACGACATGAACATCGCGGTGCCGGGCTTCTCCACGAACGCCCGCATCACCGCGCAGCAGACCGGCGTCTACCTGCAGGACCAGATCAAGTTCGACCGCCTGGTCCTGACGCTGGGCGGGCGCTACGACACCGCGCGGACGAACGGGCCGACCCGGACGCTCGCCACCGGCGCCGTCGCCTTCCAGGACGTGCCGTCCGACGCGATGACCTACCGGGCGAGCCTGCTCTACCTCTTCGACAGCGGCGTCGCCCCTTACGTCTCCTACAGCGAGGCGTTCGAGCCGATCGCCAGCGGGCGCATCTACGATCCGGCCTTCGGCACCACCGGGCGCATCCCGGATCCGATCTCGAGCCGGCAGTACGAGGCCGGCATCAAGTACCAGCCGCCGGGCACCGACATCCTGCTCACCGCGGCGGCCTTCGACATCAAGCGCTCGAACACCCTGACGCCCGATCCGGTCAATGGCCCGCTCTTCAGCCTCCAGACCGGCGAGATCGGTGTGCAGGGCGTCGAGTTCGAGGCCCGCGCCAACCTGGCCGAGGGGCTGAACCTCGTCGGCGGCGTGTCGTTCCTCGACGTGCGCAACACCCGCGACACCAACACGACCTACAACCAGGTCACCGGCCAGCAGGTCCCGATCGTCGGCCGACGCCCGGTCCAGGTGCCGGACCGGACCGCCTCGCTGTTCCTCGACTACCGCTTCCAGTCCGGCCCGCTCCTCGGCCTGAGCCTCGGCGGCGGCGTGCGCTACCTCGGCGGCTCCTGGGGCGACCCGGCCAACACCTTCCGGGTGCCCGAGGCGGTGCTGGTCGATGCGGTGGCGGCTTACGACCTCAAGCACCTGAACCCGAAGCTCGAGGGCTTCAACCTGCAGGTCAACGCCCAGAACCTCCTCGACGACCGCACCGTGACCGGCTGCTTCTCCTACGCGTCCTGCTTCTACGGCCTGCCGCGCACGGTCTATGCGACCCTGCGCTACCGCTGGTAAGGGGGCGCCATGGCCCTTTCACCCACCCTTCCGGGGCGCGCCGCGGTGGCAGGACGCGTCGTCCTCGCCGCCGGCGGCGGCTACGGGATCGCGGCCTTGTCGACGGCCCTCCTGTCGCTGACGTTGCCGATGCCCCGGGCCGAGGCGGTCACGACGGCGACGCTCGCGAGCTTCGCCATCATGATCGCGATCGTCGTTGTCGCCTTCGCGGCCCGCTCGCTCGCGCGGGCAGCGCTGGTGATCGGCGGCCTCGCCGTCGTCCTGGGCCTCGCCCTCTGGCTCGTCGCGGGCGCAGGACCCATCGGAGCTGCGCCATGAAGAAGGGTTTCCGGCAGTCCATGGCCTGGCTGCACACCTGGTCCGGCCTCGTCGTCGGCTGGGTGCTGTTCGCGGTCTTCGTCACCGGCACGGCGAGCTACTACCGGGCCGAGATCTCGCGCTGGATGCAGCCTGAGCTGCGGCGCGAGGCGACGGTCACCCCCGACGCCCTGGCGCAGGCCGCCGACCTCGCGGTCGCCCACCTGCAGGCGAACGCCGCCGGGGCGCGGATGTGGTTCGTCACCCTGCCGACGGCGGAGCGGCCGCTGGTCGAGCTGTTCTGGCGCACCCGCCCCGGCACCCCGCCGGGCCACGTGCTGCTCGATCCCCGTACCGGCGGCCCGGCCGAGCTGCGCGCCACGAAGGGAGGCGACTTCTTCTACCGCTTCCACTTCGAGCTGCATCTGCCGCCGCTCTGGGGCCGCTGGATCGTCGGCATCTGCGCGATGATCATGCTGGTGGCGCTGGTGAGCGGCGTGATCACCCACCGGCGCATCTTTTCCGACTTCTTCACCCTGCGGCGGGACAAGGCGGCGCAGCGCGGCTGGCTCGACGCGCACAACGTCAGCGGCGTTCTGGCGCTGCCGTTCCACCTGATGATCACCTACACGGGCGTCGTCACCCTGGCGCTGATGTACATGCCCTGGGGCGTCACCGCGGCCTATCACGGCGACCAGCAGGCGTACTTCGCCGAGACCGGGCAGATCACGCAGGGGCGTCCGCCGGCCGGGCAGCCCGGCACCCTGGCGCCGGTCGGGCCGATGGTGCGCGAGGCGATGGCCCGCATCCCGGAGCCGCTGGAGCGGCTCACGATCATCAATCCCCGGGACGCGAACGCCACCGTGGTGGCGGTGTTCGAGGAGCCGCACGGCCTCTCGCACGAGCACCCGCAGGTCGCCTTCGCGGGCACGAGCGGGACCGTGGTCGAGGTGCTGTCCGGGGGACTGCGACCGGCCGCCAAGACCTTCACCACCATGGTCGGCCTGCACGAGGCGCACTTCGCCGGCCCGGCCCTGCGGGTGCTGTTCTTCCTGTGCGGGCTGATGGGCTGCGCCATGGTCGGGAGCGGGCTGGTGCTCTGGTGCGTCGCCCGCCTGCCGAAGGCCGGGGCGCCGGCGGGCCTCGGCTGGCGCCTCGTCCACGGCCTCAACGTCGGGGCGATCGCCGGCCTGCCGGCCGGCATCGCCGCCTACCTCCTCGCCAACCGGCTCCTGCCCCTCGACCTCGCCGGCCGGGCCGAGCGGGAGGTCTGGGTCTTCTTCGGCACCTGGATCGTCGTGGCCGTGGCCGGCTCGCTGCCCGCGCCGCGCCGGGCCTGGCGGGGCGCGACCGCGCTCGTCGCGGCCCTGTTCGTCGCCGTGGTCGTGGCCGACCTGGCGACCGCGCAGGCGACCTGGGACGATCCGGCCTGGTTCCTCGGCTTCGACGCCGCGCTCCTCGCCCTCGCCGCCGGCTTCGCGGTCATCTCGCACAAGGTCGACCGCTTCGCGGCGCCGCGGCGGGCACGGGCCGCGGCGGGCGGACAGGCCGGCGAGCCGCAGATGGGCCCGGCATGACGCTCCTCGTCAGCGCGGGCCTGAGCTTCCTCGGGCTTTCCGCCCTCTGCCTCAGCCTCTCCCGGCACCATCAGGCGGTCTGGTCCGCACCGCCGGACCGGCGGCGCGCCCTCGCTTTGCGCGCGGCCGGCTGGGTTCTGGTCGCCCTGTCGCTCGCCGCCGCGATCGGGCTCGACGGCGGGACCTTCGGGCCGGTCCACTGGCTCGGCTCCCTGATCGCGGCGGGCCTCTGCCTGATCGTCGCCCTGTCGTACCGGCCGCGGGCCGTCGTCTGGATGGCCCCGGCCGCGGCCGTGCTCGCCGCCGTGGCGGCGCTCGGGTCGATGGCCTGACGGCGGGCGTCAGCCCCGCCGCGACGCCTCCGCCAGCCGGCGCAAGTCCGCCACCACCGCCGGCGTTCCGGCATAGAGCAGCCCGCCGGTGAGCATGTCGTCGGAGCCGAGATACTCGGCGACGCCGCCGGCCTCGCGCACCAGCAGCAGGCCGGCGTAGCAGTCCCAGGCGTTGAGGCCCGGATCGTAGTAGCCGGCGAGGCGGCCGGCGGCGACGTAGGCGAGCATCAGGGCGCCCGAGCCGTTGCGGAACATCACGCCGCCCTCGCGGTAGAGGCCGAGCACGAAGGCGGCGGTCTCGGCCGCGTCGTTCTTCTGCGTGGCACCGAAGGCGATGTTGGCCGAGGTCAGCACCGTGGCGGGGTCGATCCGCAGCGGCCGGCCGTTCACGGTCGCGCCGGCGCCGCGCAGGGCGGCGTAGGTCTCGCGCAGCACCGGCGCCTCGATCACGCCCGCCACCAGGCCCTCCGGCCCGCGCACGCCGATCGACACGCACCAGTTCGGCTGGCCGTTGAGGAACGGGCTGGTGCCGTCGATCGGATCGACGACCCAGACGTAGCCCGACCGGCTCGGGACCGGGGCGTGCTCCTCGCCGATCACGCCGTCCTCCGGAAAGGCCTCGGCGATGCGGGCGCGGATCATGAGCTCGACCTCGCGGTCGGCCTGCGAGACGAGGTCCTGGGCGCCGGACTTCTGCTCGATCACCAGTTCGTCGCGGGCGGAGAAGAAGCCGAGCGCGGTCTCGCCGGCCGCGCGGGCGATCGCGAGGGCGAGGTCGTGGCGCGCGGCGGCGGCCCGGGCGGTCTCGGTGGTCATGGAGGATCCTCTTGCGATCGGAGCGGCCGTCTTACACGGCCGCCGGTATCGGTTGCGCGACGATGCCCGGGATCTAGGGCGCGGCGTCGGCGCCCGTGCCGGCGACGTCGGCGAGGGCCACCGCGATGGCCGCGCGGGCCTCCGGCGAGGCCGGGCTCTGGGGCGGCACCGGGTCGCCGACCGCGTAGCCCTGCAGGTTGAGCGCCGCCTTGACGCAGGCGGCGAGGTTGTAGCGGGCAAAGACCTCGTTGAAGGCCCAGACCCGCTTCTGCAGCGCCACCGCCTCGCCCCACCTCTCCTCGCGGCAGAGCCGGTAGAGCGCCAGGCATTCCCGCGGGATGACGCAGGCGGGACCCGCGAACCAGCCCTTGCCGCCGAGCATCATCACGCTCGCGGCGATGTGCGAGGAGGCGGCGAAGACGTCGAGGTCGCCGCCGACGCGGTTCATGATCGAGAGCAGCCGGCCGGTATTGGTCGAGGCGTCCTTGATGCCGACGATGTTCGGGTGCCGGGCGAGCCGCGCGATCGAGGCTACCGACAGGTCGGCGCGCTGGAAGTTCGGGTTGGTGTAGAGGATGATCGGTAGGTCGGTGGCGTCCGCCACCGAGAGGAAGTAGCGCTCGACCTCCGATTCGGTCAGCGGGAAGTAGGCGTCGAGGATCAGCACGATCCCGTCCGCTCCCGCCGCCCGGCAGGCACGAGCCTGCGCGACCGCCCCGCGGATCGCCGTCGAGGCGACGCCGGGAAGCACCGGCACCCGGCCTGCCGCGGCCGCCACCACGGCGTCCACGGTCGCGCGCTTCTGCGCCTCGTCGAGATAGGCGAACTCGCCGGTGCTGCCGAGCGGCGTCAGGCCGTGCACGCCGGCCGCGATCAGGTCGCCGCACAGCGCGCCGAGCACCCCCGCCTCGATCCGCCCCTCGGCGTCGAGCGGCGTGACGAGGTAGGGGATGATGCCCTGGAACCGCGCCATCCTCACGCCTCCGCGAAGGTGCGCACCAGGGCGTTCGCGATCGCCATCGGGGGCGGAGTCATCAGGCCGTCCGGGTGGGTGCGGTCGAGCATCCGCCGCACCTCCTCGCGGGTGAACCAGCGGGCGTCCTCGAGCTCGGTCCGGTCGAGGACGAGGGCGTCGCCGAGCGCCTCGCCCTCGCAGCCGATCATCAGCGAGGACGGGAACGGCCAGGGCTGCGAGAAGTGGTAGCGCACCGCGCCGACCCGGATTCCGGCCTCCTCGAAGGTCTCGCGCCGCACCGCGTCCTCGATGGTCTCGCCGGGCTCGAGGAAGCCGGCGAGGCACGAATAGACGCCGGGCAGGAACCGGGCCTGGCGGCCGAGCAGGCAGCGGTCCCCGCGGGTGATCAGCATGATCACCACCGGGTCGGTGCGCGGGAAGTGCTCGGTGCCGCAAGATCCGCAGTCGCGCCGGAAGCCGCCGCAGGAGAGGGTGGTGGCGTGGCCGCAATTGGCGCAGAAGCCGTGGCGGGCATGCCAGCCGAGCAGCGACTTGGCGGTGGCAAGCACCCCCATCTCGGGCGCCGGCACCGCGCCCTCGACCGCGACCGCGCGGGCGTCGATCACCCGGTAGGCCGGATCGTCGCGATAGAGGGCCGCCGCATCGGCCGGCAGGGCGCCGGCGAAGGCGGGACGGCCGCCGACCCGGCCGAGGAAGAGCTCGAGCGGCAGCGCGCCGGCCCGGGCCGCGTCCTCAGGGTTCAGCAGGCAGGTGGCGTGCTCGTCCGTCACCCGCAGCACCGGCACGTCGCCGCAGAACAGCAGCAGGCTCGCGTCGGGAGTGTCGGCCAGCGTCGGGGTCGGGCCGCTGCGCTCGGCGGAATGGCGCTCGAGCAGGCTGTGGGTGTAGCCGAGGCGATCCAAGGAGACGGGCAGGGAGGCGGGCAAGGCGGATCCTCATGCATCATCGTGCGGAGCCCGGCGCGGCCCCTCGCAGCGGAGGGAGCATGGGCAGGCAAAATGATGCAAGAGCAAGGTGGCGGGCGAGGGGAGCGCCATGCTCCCGGTGCAGCCGCCGTGAGACTGCCCCGGACGCAGAGCCTGCCCGGCCTCGTGCCGTCCCGGCGCGACGATTCCGGCGGACGGGCCGGAGCGCGGGCTCACGCGGGATCGGAGCCGGTGCCCCCGGTCGCGGCGGTGTCCGGCGGCACCGCCCGCGGGCGCCGGTTCTCGTCGATCGCCACGAAGGTGAACAGCGCCTGCGTGACCTTGATCGTCTCCTCGTTCTCCCGGGCACGGCGCCACGCCTCGATCTGGATGCGGATCGAGGACCGGCCCACCGACACGATGTGGGCGTAGAGGCTGACCTCGTCGCCGACCACCACCGGCTGCAGGAACGTCATGCCCTCGACCGCGATGGTGGCGCAGCGCCCCCGCGCCCGGCGCGCCGCGACGTTGCCGGCCGCGAGATCCATCTGCGCCATGAGCCAGCCGCCGAAGATGTCGCCCGCCGGGTTGGTGTCGGCCGGCATGGCGATGGTGCGGATCACCGGGGGACCCCAGGCGGCGAGGGGAGCGGGCGGCGTGCTGGACATCGGGAGTGCCGGTGGCGAGTGGATCGGGACAGGCGCCACCTTAGAGCGTTTCTTGCCTGACGTAACGTTCGAACGGCGCGATCCGGCTTTCAGTGTCCCTCACGCCGCCGCGAACAACCCCCGCGCCCGCTCGACCAGCTGGGCCGCCGCGTGCGCCGGGTACGGTTCCCGCGTACCGTGCCCCCAGACCGGCCCCGGCCAGGCCGGATCGGACCGGAACCGCCCGACCACGTGGACGTGGAGCTGCGCCACCATGTTGCCGAGCGCCCCGACATTCACCTTGTCGGGCTTGGCGAGCGCCTGCATCACGCCGACCGCGAGGCGGGTTTCCTCCATCAGCCGGGCGGCGTCCTCGGGGGTGAGGTCGGTCAGCTCCGAGACGTCCGACCGGCGCGGCACCAGGACGAGCCAGGGGAAGCGCTTGTCGTTCAGCAGCAGCACCGTAGAGAGTTCAAGGTCGCCGAGCGCGATCGTGTCGGCGGCGAGCCGCGGGTCGAGGCTGAAATCGGAGGTCATCGCGGTCCGTCAATGCGCCATCAGCACCGGCATGGTGGCGTGGGCGAGGATGTGGCTGGTGGCGCCGCCGAAGATCATCTGGCGCAGGCGGCTCTGGGTGTAGGCCCCCTTGATCAGGAGGTCGCAGCCGATCGCCTCGGCCTCGGTCAAGAAAATCTCGCCGACGGTGCGGCGGCCGGCCGCCAGGGTGCGCCCCTGCGCCGAGAGGCCCTCGCGGTTGAGGGCGGCGGCCATCTCCTCAGCGCTCGGGCCCGGCACCATGCCGGCATCGACCCCCAGCACCTCGATGCGGGCGGCGCCGCGCAGGAACGGCGCCGCGAAGGCGACCGCGCGGGCGGTCTCGGTCGAGCCGTTCCAGGCGATCACCACGGTCTCGCCGATGCTGGCGGGCGGCGTCGGCGGGGCGATCACCAGGGGGCGCCCGCTCTCGAACAGCACCGCCTCCAGGGTGGTCATCCGCGGCGCGTTCTCGCCGCTGCCGGGCCGCCCGACCACCGTGGCGCAGAACAGGCGCGCGTGCTGCGCGAGGAAGCCGTCCCCGGGGGGCGCGTCCGGCAGCCAGCGGTAGCGCGGGCCGTTCTTGGCTGTGTCGGCGCTCTCGCGGGCGATGCCGTGCCGCTCCATGGCGGCGGTGAACAGCCCGCCGCAATCGCGGGCCTCGACGAGGTCGGTCTCCTCGTCGCGCACCCAGGTCATGCCCCCGACCATGTCGACGGGGACGTACTCGGCGAGGGCCGGCCGCAGGCCGAACCCCTCGATGCTGGCCCCGAAGCGGAGGGCGGTGAGGACCGCGGTGTCGAGCACCGAATCCAGCAGGGTGTGGCGGGCGACCGGAACGAGGAGCGTCTTCATGGCGGCGCACTCAACTCAGAGGCCTCGGGCGAGGGCCGCAATAGCATCACGGCGCCGTCCGGCCTGTCCAGTGGGGGGCTGACCCGACGGCGCAGTGTCCCCGGTCCTCAGGGGCCCGCCGGGGCGCCAACCGGCCGCTCGCGCGGCTCCGCCGGCGCGGCCTCGCCGCAGGCCGCACCGGCGCCGTCCTGGCCGCCGGGGGCGCAGGTCTCCTCCAGCCACAAAGCCATCAGGAGGGCGAGGCCGGCCGGGATCGCGAGCGCCAGAAAGGCCCAGGTCCAGCCGAGATGGAGCGCGAGCAGCCCGCCGACCCAGCCCGACAGGGCGCCGCCGACGCCCTGCACCGCCGCGACGGTGCCGAGCGCCGTCTGGGTGCGGCCCGAGCCCCAGGTGAGGTCGGCCACCACCACCGGCACCGCCACGCCGATCACCCCCGAGGCGACGCCGTCCAGCACCTCGGCGAGGACGAGCCAGTACGGGTCGGACAGGAAGGCCGAGAGCAGGGCGCGCGCCGGCAGCACCGCGCAGGCGACGAGCAGGAGCTGGCGCCGGCCGCGCCGGTCGGCGAGCGAGCCGGCGAACAGGGCCACCGGGATCATCACCGCCTGGGCGACGATGACGTAGCGGGCGGTCCAGCCGGTGCCGTCCTGGCCGGCCGCCACCAGCTTCTGGCCGAGCAGGCTCAGCATCGAGCCGTTGGCGAGGTTGAACAGGGCGAGCGCCGCCGAGAGGATCAGCAGGCGCCGGTCGGACAGGACCTTCAGGATCGCGGAGCGCTCCGGCTTGTCGTCCGGGTCGTCCTCCTTCCAGCCGACGGCGCGCCGGCCGTTCCAGGCCTTCTTCGGCGTCGTCACGGCGGCCACGATGGCGCAGGCGGACAGGCCCCCCAGCACCCAGAAGGCGATGCTCGGGCCGGTGTAGGGCGTGCCGAAGCTGATCGCCAGGGCGGCGGCCAGGATGCCGACATGGTTCCAGGCCTGGTTGCGGCCCTGCTGCTTCGGGAAGGCCTGCTTGCCGACCATGCCGAGGGTCAGCGCCGTCACCGCCGGGACCACCAGGGTGCCGCCGACGGCGGCGACGAACTGCGCCGCCAGCACCGCCATGAAGGCGCGGGCAGGCAGCAGCAGCAGGGTGCCGACGAGGATCATCGCGCAGGCGCCGGCGATCAGCATCCGGGGCCGGCCGGCCCGGTCGACCAGGGCCCCGAGCGGCCCGCTCAAGGCCAGGGTGGCGAAGCCGACGATCGTGGTGACGAGGCCGACCTGGCTCGGCCCCCACTGCGCGGCCTGCGCCAGCCAGGTGCCGAGGAAGGGGCCGAGCCCACCCTGGATGTCGCCGACGAAGACGTTGATCAGGGTGAGATGGGTCGTGGGATTCATCAACGCGGAGACGCTCCGGCTTGCCCGTTCGGGTCTGTCAGGGCCCAGACGGACTAACGCACCTGAACCGGAAATGATCGCAACGCCGCGGTTGGGCTCCCGTCCCGCAGCGCCATCGCGGGAGGCGAAGGTGCCGCGAAGGAATGGTGGTCCTCAGGGGCTCGGTATCGCGCAGGCCGCGGCGAGGCGGGCCAGCACCGGGTCGGGAATGCCCATGGCGACGAGCTGGTCGTGGGTGTGGCGGACGTAGTCCGGGTTGGCGCCGGACCGGCCGAGGCCCTGGCGCACCAGCCGCACCAGCTCGGGCTCCGGCAGGCGGCCGGCATATTGCGGGTGGCGCCGGTCGACGAGGTAGGTCACGGCCTCGGTGCGGCGTCCGTCGTCGAGGGTCACGCCGAGGACCCGCTCGACGTAGACCGCCGTGACCTGCTCGCGCTCGCGCAGGTAGGCGAGGGTGGCCGGGGCGTCGTCCGCCGCCACCCGGAAGGCCATGCCGCGGCAGGATCCGCCCCGGTCGAGCCCGAGCACCAGGCCCGGCCGCTCCGGCGTGCCGCGGTGGACGTGCGAGAGCACGCAGAGCGAGCGGTGATAGCCGCGCAGGCGGCCCGGGCCGCGTTCCACGAAGGGGAAGCCCGGCCGCCACATCAGCGAGCCGTAGCCGAACACCCAGAGATCCGACGGATCCGCCGTCCCCATCGCCTCGCGCCCCCGCATCCTCCCGGCAAGACGGTTCCGGCACGACCTCGTGAGCGTGCCTCCCTTGCCGGGCGCGGCCGGTAGCAGCTACGGGGACGCGGTTCAATCCGGACGGTCCAGGTCGGGCCGCCGCAGAGCCGGGATCGCGCCGATGACTGACAGGCCGACGAATGGTGGGCCGACGGACGGGACGCCGCCGACGGCGGGTGGGGCGGGCCGCGGGCCGGGCCTGCGCCTCGGCCTGTTCGCGCCGTTCGTGCTCCTCGCGCTGCTGGCGCTCGCCTGGACGGCGGGCTGGTTCTGGCTCCGCGGCCGGGCCGAGGGCGAGATCGACGGCTGGCTTAACCGCGAGGCGCAGGCCGGCCGGCAATGGACCTGCGCCGACCGCTCGCTCACCGGCTACCCGTTCCGCTTCGAGCTGCGCTGCACCTCGCTGAGCTTCGCCCGCTCCGACGTGCGCTTCACGGTGGGCCCGGTGGTGGCGGTGGCGCAGGTCTATCAGCCGCGCCACGTGATCCTGGAGGCGACCGGACCGTTCCGGGTGCAGCAGGACGGGCTCTCCGCCGACGTGACCTGGGGCCAGCTGGAGGCGAGCCTGCACGCGACGGGCGACGGCTTCCAGCGCGCCTCCCTGGTGGTGGACCGGCTGAAGGGCGCCGTCACCGGCGCCGATCCCTCGCCGATCGATTTCTCCGCCGACCACCTCGAGCTGCACGCCCGGCCGACGCCGGGCCGCTTCGCCGGCGACGGCGCCGTCGACCTGAGCGCCCGGGTGATGCGGGCGGCGGTGCCGGTCCTCGATCCGGTGCTCGGCGGCTCCGAGCCCGCCGGCATCGCGCTCGACGCCACGGTGACCCGGGCCGCGGGCTTCCGCACCCGCACGCTGGCCCAGGAGCTGGAGCGCTGGCGCGCCGCCGGCGGCACGGTGGAGCTCGCGAGCCTCGCCGCCGAGAAGGGCAGCCGCCGCCTGCGGGCGCAGGGCGTCCTGTCCCTCGACGAGCAGCACCGGCCGGCGGGCCAGCTCGACGTGCGCACCGCCGGGCTCGAGCAGGTGATCGCCCCGCTGATCAGCGAGCAGCTCGGCGCGCGCCTCGGCGGCGACGGCGCGGCGCTCATCGGCAACATCGTCGGCCAGTTCCTCGGCGGGCGCCGCAAGGAGCCGGCGCCGGGACAGGCCGGGCCGGACGCGCCGGACCGCCCCGGCGAGCCGCCGCTCAAGGTGCTGCCCACCGTGCGGCTCGCCGGCGGGCGGGTGGTCGTCGGCCCGTTCGCGGTGCCGAACGTGCGGCTGCAGCCGTTGTACTGAGGACCGGCGGCAGTTGCCGCCCCGCACGCGGCGTCGTACCCCAGGGGGCATGAGCCAGACCGCCCGCTTCCAGAGCTTCGAGGATCCCAGCCACCGGGAGGGCGCGGCCCGCGTCGCCGCCCTCCGGGCCGCGATGGCCCAGCGGGGCTTCGCCGGCTTCGTGGTGCCGCGGGCCGACGAGCATCAGTCGGAATACGTCCCCCCGAACGCCGAGCGGCTGGCCTGGCTCACCGGGTTCACGGGGTCGGCCGGCACGGCGATCGTGCTCGCCGACCGGGCCGCCCTGGTGGTCGACGGGCGCTACACCCTCCAGGCCGCCGAGCAGGTCGACACCGGCGTGATCACCCCGGTGCCGCTGGCCGAGACCAGCGTCGAGGCCTGGATCGAGGCGAACCTGCCGGCCGGCGGGGTCCTCGCCTACGATCCCTGGCTGCACACGCCGGACGGGCTCACCCGGCTCGATCGCGCCGCCAAGGCCGCGGGCGGGCGCCTCGCGCCGACGCCGCTGAACCTCGTGGATCTGGTCTGGATCGACCGCCCCGCCGCCCCGCGGGCGCCGGTGGTGCTCCACCCGGAGACCCTGGCGGGCGAGGCCGCGGCGGCGAAGCTCGGGCGGGTGCGCGAGGCGCTGACGAAGGCGCGCCTCGACGCCCTGGTGGTGTCGGACCCGCACAACCTCGCCTGGGCCTTCAACCTGCGCGGAGGCGACGTGGCGCACACGCCCCTGCCGCTCGGCTACGCGGTGATCCCGCGGGAGGGCCGGCCGCGCCTCTTCCTCGATCCCGAGAAGGTCACGCCGGAGGCGGCGACCGCGCTCGAGGGGCTCGCCGACCGCGACGAGCCGGCCTCCCTGCCCGCCGCCCTCGAGGCGCTCGGGAGCGCCAAGGCGCGGGTGCGCCTCGACGCGGCGACCGGCGCCGTGGCGCTCAAGGAGCGGATCGAGACGGCAGGCGGCGCGGTCGATGTCGGGCCGGACCCGATCACCGCCATGAAGGCGGTCAAGAACGAGGCCGAGATCGCCGGTGCCCGCGCCGCGCACCTGCGCGACGGCGCCGCGGTGACCCGCTTCCTCGCCTGGCTCGCCCGCGAGGCCCCCGGCGGCGCGGTGTCGGAGATCGACGCCGTGGTGCGGCTCGAAGGGTTCCGGGCCAAGGCCAACGACTTGCGCGAGATCGCCTTCCCGACGATCTCGGGGTCCGGGCCGAACGGCGCCATCGTGCATTACCGCGTCACCCGCGACACCGACCGCCGGGTGCAGCCGGGCGAGCTGTTCCTGATCGATTCCGGGGCGCAGTACGGCGACGGCACCACCGACATCACCCGCACGGTGGCGGTCGGCACGCCGAGCCCGGAGATGCGCGACCGCTTCACCCGCGTGCTGAAGGGCCACATCGCCATCGCCACGGCGGTGTTTCCCCGCGGCACCACGGGGGCGCAGATCGACGCCTTCGCCCGCCGCCCGCTCTGGGAGGCCGGCCTCGACTTCGACCACGGCACCGGGCACGGCGTCGGCGCCTTCCTGTCGGTGCACGAGGGGCCGCAGCGCATCGCCAAGACCGGGACGGTGGCGCTGCAGCCCGGGATGATCGTCTCGAACGAGCCCGGCTACTACAAGGCGCGCGCCTTCGGCATCCGGATCGAGAACCTGGTCCTGGTCGAGCCGCGGGAGGTCGCCGGCGGCGAGCGCCCGATGCTCGGCTTCGAGACCCTGACCCTCGCCCCGATCGACCTCGCCCTGGTGGCGCCGGAACTGCTCACCCCGGCGGAGGCGGCCTGGCTCGACGCCTACCACGCCCGGGTGCGCGAGGCGCTGGCGGGCCTGGTCGACCCGGAGACCCGCGCGTGGCTGATCGCGGCGACGCGGCCGGTCGGCGGGTAGCCGCCCCGAGCAGGCTTCGCAGAAGCGATTGCCGGTCCTGCGAAGCAATCCTGCGTCATATCAAGCCCATGAGCGGGCGAAGTGTTGGCCCGCCCCACGGCATACGTCGGTGACCGGAGGCTGCCGGACAGCCGGTCCGTCCTGAGCTCTCCGCCCTTTCCCAGATCTCCTTCCACTACGTTTCAGTCGTGCAGGCCCGGTCCGGGCCCGGACAGGGCGGAGGGCTGACGAGGAGGCGTTCGCCTCTCCGATACAGCCGACCGCCACTGTCGGTGTCGTGGGCAGGCTAACGCAAGTCTGCTCAGGGCCGGATCAGGTTCGTCACCGGATCAGGTTCGTCACCGGATCAGGTTCGACTTGGCCAGATCGACGATCTCGTCGCCGCGTCCGTTCATCACCGCCCGCATCACGTAGAGGCTGAAGCCCTTCAGCTGCTCGGCCTGGAGGCGGGGCGGCATCGCGAGTTCCTGGCGGTTCGTGACCACGTCGAGGAGGGCCGGCCCGTCATGCGCCAGCATCTCGGCGAGAGCCCCCTCCAGCTCGCCCGGATCCTCGACCCGGCGGCCGTGCAGGCCGGCGGCGCGGGCGATGGCCGAGAAGTCGGGGTTCTGGAGCGCCACGCCGGTGTCGAGGTAGCCGGCGGCCTTCATCTCCATCTCGACGAAGCCGAGGGTGCCGTTGTTGAACACCACCACCTTCACCGGCAGCTTCTCCTGCACCAGGGTCAGGAGATCGCCCATCAGCATGGTGAAGCCGCCGTCGCCGGCGAGCGCGATCACCTGCCGGCCCGGTTGCGAGGCCTGCAGCCCGATGGCGTGCGCCATGGCGTTAGCCATCGAGCCGTGCGCCCAGGAGCCGATCAGCCTCCGGCCCGGGGTCATGGTCAGGTAGCGCGCCGCCCAGATGGTGGGCGTGCCGACATCGGCGGTGAACACGGCGTCGGGCCCCGCGGCCTCGCTGACCAGCCGGGTCAGGTATTGCGGGTGGATCGGCTTGCGGCCGGGCTTGCCGGTGGCGAGGTCGTCCAGGCCCTCGCGGGCCTTCGCGTAGTGCTTGCGGCAGCGCTCGAGATGGCTCGCATCGTCGCGGGCCTTGAGGCGCGGCCGCAGAGCCGCGATGGTCGCCCCCACGTCGCCGACGAGGCCGAGGTCGAGGCGGCAGCGCCGGCCGAGATTCTCCGGCCGGATGTCGACCTGCGCGATCTTCGCCTTCTCGGGGTAGAACTGGCGGTAGGGAAAGTCGGTGCCCAGCAGCAGCAGGGCGTCGCAGGCCTCCATGGCGGCGTAGCCGGAGGAGAAGCCGATCAGCCCGGTCATGCCGACGTCGTAGGGGTTGTCGCTCTCGACGTGCTCCTTGCCGCCGAGCGCATGCACCACCGGCGCCTTCAGGGCCTCGGCGAGGCCGATCACCGCCTCCCGCGCGCCGGCGCAGCCGCGGCCGCAGAACAGCGTCACCTTCTCGGCGCCGTCGAGGAGCGCCGCCAGGGCGTCGAGCTCGGAATCCTGCGGCACCGTGACCGGGGGCTTCGGCGCCAGCGTCGCCGGGCTGGCGAGCGCCCGCCCGGGCGCCTCCTTCAGGGCGACGTCGCCCGGGATCACCACCACCGACACGCCGCCCTTGCCGATCGCCGTGCGGATCGCGATCTCGAGGACGAAGGGAAGCTGCGCCGGGTCCGAGACCAGCTCGCAATAGTGGCTGCACTCCCGGAACAGCTCCTCGGGATGGGTGGCCTGGAAGTAGTTGGTGCCGATCTCGGCCGAGGGGATGTGGGCGGCGATCGCCAGCACCGGCGTGCGGGAGCGGTGGGCGTCGTAGAGGCCGTTGATGAGGTGGAGGTGGCCGGGGCCACAGGAGCCGGCGCAGACCGCGAGCCCGCCCGTCGCTTGCGCCTCGCCGGAGGCCGCGAAGGCCGCCACCTCCTCGTGGCGCACATGCACCCAGCGGATCTTGCCCCGGGCCCGGATCGCCTCGGTGAGCCCGTTCAGGCTGTCGCCGACGACACCGTAGACGCGCTCGACGCCGGCGTGTTCCAGGGTCTCGATGCAGAGGTCGGCAACGTTTCGGCCCGTCATGACAATCTCCTGCGAGGCCTCGCCGCGGCCGGGCCGCAGCGGGCGAGAAAAGGATGTCTCTCCGGGGCGCCTCATCCCGAGGCGTGATCTAGGGCACCTTGCCCGAAAGGGGACGCGGCGCCCAGACGGGACTGAGCGACGAGATGGCAGGAATCGAGAGGCTCGCCGGCGAATGGCGCGGGACGTCGCCACGGCAGGGCCCGGAGAACCGCAGGCCTGAAAACATCAGCCCGGAGCAACGGGCCGAACTGCCGATGAGCCAAGAAAAAAGGCCACTCGCGAGAGTGGCCCGAAGTCTAGGGAGGAAACGCCCAAGAGGGCTGGCAAGTCCGCGACGCCATCGCGTCCTTGCGTGCATCCTGTATCCCACGCTTTGCCGCACCGCACAATCGTCGAGTCTGCGTCGGCAGCCATGCGCTGGATGCATGAAGCGTGGCCGGTGCGGGTCCGGCCCGAGCGGCGACGGCTCCGACCGCACCCTGGGTGCTGCCGCAGCGCGGTCGGGCGGCCAGCCCTGGTCCCGTTCCCGCGGCACGCCGTCAGGTTCCGGAGGCGATCCAGCGTCCGGCCTCGGCCCGTCGCGGCCGGCAGGCGGCCCTGCCGGTCCACCGCAACGCCCGGCCGCCCTGCCGGGGGTGCAGGGCTTCAACCCTTGCGCCGCCCGTCGAGCTGAACCAAAGCGGCTCTCGCCGGCGCTCCGCCCGGTCCCGGCGCTCCTCCCCGATGCAGGCCGTCCTCAACGCCGTCCTTCCCATCTTCGCCCTGATCCTGGCGGGGTTCCTGTCCGGCCGCACCGCGCTGTTCGGGCCGGCGGCGGCCGACAGCCTGAACCGGTTCGCGATCTACCTCGCGCTGCCGGCCCTGATGTTCGGCGCGATGGCGAAGATCACGCCGGACCAAGTCGCCCAGGTCGGGTTCGCGGCGGCCTTCGCGGGCGGCATCGCGGCGGCCTTCGCGGCGGCCTTCGTGCTCGGGCTCGGCCGGGGCCTGCGCGGGGCCCAGGCCTGCATCGAGGGGCTCGATGCCGGGTACAGCAACGTCGGCTTCATGGGCATCCCGCTCTGCCTGCTGGTCTTCGGCCCGGCGAGCCTGCCGGCGGCGATCATCGCGACGCTGTTCACCGCCTGCGTGCTGTTCCTGTTCGCGATCGTGCTGATCGAGCTCGACCTGCAGAAGGGGGCAGGGCGGGCCGGCACCGCCCGCAAGGTGGTGCTGGCGCTGGTGCGCAACCCGCTGCTGATCGCGCCCCTCGCCGGGCTCGCGGTCGGGCTCGCCGGAATCCCGGTGCCGGGACCGGTCGAGCGCTTCGCCGCGCTCCTCGGCGGGGCCGCCTCGCCCTGCGCCCTGGTGTGCATCGGGCTCTTCCTGGCGCAGGAGCGGGTGGTGCTGGCGGATGTCCGCCCGATGGCGGTGCTGGTCGGCCTCAAGCTGGTGCTGCAGCCGGCCATGACGGCGTTCCTCGTCTACCAGGTCTTCGCGGTGCCGGACCTGTGGGCGCGGGCGGCCGTGCTGCTCAGCGCCCTGCCGATCGGCTCGGGGCCCTTCACCCTGGCCAAGCTCTACGGGCTCGAGGCCGGCGTGACCTCGGGGGCGATCCTCATCTCCCACCTCGTCTCGGTCGTCACCGTCTCGCTGCTGGTCGCCTGGCTCGTCTGACGCCCTCGACCGGTCGACCGTGGGCGGCCGGCAGCCTCCCTCGGGGGCGGCTTCGTCGGCGCGGACCCGATGAAGCCCGGGCTCGGCCTGCCGGCGTCGTCCAGGCCCCCGAAGGCACGGGACGCGCCGGCCTCACGCCGCGTCCGGCATGCGCGCGAGCAGCTTGTCGAGGGTGAGGGGATAGTCGCGGATCCGCACGCCGGTGGCGTTGTAGACCGCGTTCGCCACCGCGGCGCCGACCCCGCACAGGCCGAGCTCGCCCACCCCCTTGGCCTTCATCGGCGAGGAGGTCGGGTCGACCTCGTCGAGGAAGATCACCTCCTGGTGCGGGATGTCGGCGTGGACCGGCACCTCGTAGCCGGCCAGGTCGTGGTTGACGAAGAAGCCGCGCCGCTTGTCGACCGAGAGCTTCTCCATCAGCGCCGCGCCGACCCCCATGGTCATCCCGCCGATGACCTGGCTGCGGGCCGCCTTCGGGTTGAGGATGCGCCCGGCGGCGCAGACCGCCAGCATCCGGCGCACCCGCACCTCGGCGGTGTCGACGTCGACCCCGACCTCGACGAAGTGGCCCGCGAAGGTCGATTGCTGCTGGCGCTTCGACAGGTCGCCGTACTCGATGGCGTCCTCGGCGACGATCTCGCCCGCTTCCGCCGCCACGGCGAGCGCCACGGCGCGGTTGCCGGCCCGGACCTCGCCGTCCGCGAAGGTCGCGTCGGCCGAGTTGATGCCGAGGCGCTGCGCCACCGCCTCCCGCAAGCGCATGCAGGCGGCGTAGACGCCGGCGGTGGCGTTGTTGGCGCCCCACTGCCCGCCCGAGCCGGCGGCGGCCGGGTGGTCGGAATCGCCGAGCCGGACCACCACCCGGTCGAGGGACACGCCCATCATCTCGGCGGCGGTCTGGGCGATGATGGTGTAGCTGCCGGTGCCGATGTCGGTCATGTCGGTCTCGACCGTCACCGTGCCGCTCGCGTCGAGCCGCACCCGGGCGGCGGACTTCATCACCAGGTTGTTGCGAAAGCCCGCCGCCATGCCGAGCCCGACGAGCCACTGCCCGTCGCGTACCTGCCCGGGCCGCCTGTCGCGCCTGTCCCAGCCGAACCGCTCGGCGCCGAGCCTGAGGCAGCCGACGAGGTTGCGGTGGGAGAACGGGCGCTCCGGCTGGTTCGGGTCGACCTGGGTGTCGTTGCGGATGCGGAACTCGACCGGGTCGATGCCGAGCTTCTCCGCCATCTCGTCCATGGCGACCTCGAGCGCCAGCATGCCGGGGGCCTCGCCGGGCGCCCGCATGGCGTTGCCCTCCGGCAGGTCGAGATGGGCGAGCCGCAGGGCGGTCAGGCGGTTCGCCCCGGCATAGAGGAGCTTCGTCTGGTCGACCGCCGTCTCGGGGCCGCCGTCCGGCAGGTTGCCGGAGACGCTCTCGTGCGCGATCGCCGTGATGGTCCCGTCCGGCGTCGCGCCGATGCGCACCCGCTGGATCGTGGCGGGCCGGTGCGTGGTGTTGTTGGGGATGAGCGGGCGGGTCAGCGCCACCTTCACCGGGCGCCCGGCCGCCTTCGCCGCGAGGGCCGCCAGCACCGCGTCGGCGCGCACGAACAGCTTGCCGCCGAAGCCGCCGCCGACATAGGGCGAATCGACCCGCACGTTCTGCTTCGGGATCCCGAGGATCTTGGCGATGCTGCCCTTGGCCCAGGCGATCATCTGGTTCGAGGTCCAGAGCGTGAGCCGGTCGCCGTCCCAGGCCGCGATCGTCGCGTGCGGCTCCATCATGGCGTGGCTCTCGTCGGCGGTGGTGTAGGTCTCGTCGAGCGTCACCGGCGCCTGCGCGAACGCGCCCTCGAAGTCGCCGACCCGCTCGGCGCCGTCGGCCCCGCTGCCCTCGCCGCTGTCGGCCTTGACCGGCGGCGCGGAATCCGCCTCGGCCGCGAGGTCGAAGCGGCCGGCCTCGGGTGCGGCGTCGACCCGGACCAGGAACGCCGCCGCCCGGGCCTGCTCGAAGGTTTCCGCCACCACCACGGCCACCGCCTGGTGGTAGTGCTGGATGCGGTCGCCGCCGAACAGGTTGGCGTAGTTCATCGTGCCGAGCCCGAGCTTCGGCACGTCGAGGGTGGTCACCACCGCGAGCACGCCGGGCGCCGCCTTGGCGGCCGCCGTGTCGACGGCCCGCACGGTGCCCTTGGCGATGCCGGCGCCCACCACGTAGCCGTAGGCCTGGTTCTCCGCCACGTCGTGGCGCTCGTAGGCGTAGGGCGCGGTGCCGGTGGTCTTGTACTTGCCGTCGATGCGGTCGGTCGGGCGGCCGACGACCTTGAGCTGGTCGATGGGGTTCTGGCCCGCCGGGGTGTCGAACTTCATGGCTCAGGCCCTCGCCTGCTTGAGGGCTGCGCCGAGGGTCCGCTCGGCCAGCACCAGCTTGAACGCGTTGTCGTGGGTCGGCGCGGCGCCGGCGAGCATGCCCGAAGCGGCGGCCCTGGCGCCGCGGGGGAGGTCGCCTTCCGCCTCCTCGACCCGCCAGGGCTTGTGGGCGAGGCCGCCGAACGCGACCCGCCCGGTCCCGTCCGGCTGCACCACCGCCGCCACCGAGACGAGGGCGAAGGCGTAGGAGGCCCGGTCGCGCACCTTGCGGTAGACCTGCGCCCCGCCAAGGGGCCTGGGCAGCGTCACGGCCGTGATCAGCTCGTCGCGCTTCAGGGTGGTGTCGCGCTCCGGCGCGTCGCCGGGCAGGCGGTGGAACTCGGCGATCGGGATGTTTCGCTCCGCGCCGGCCGCGTCGACGGTCTCGATGGTGGCGTCGAGGACGCGCATCGCCACCGCCATGTCGGACGGATGGGTGGCGATGCAGGCCTCGCTCGCGCCGATCACCGCGAGCTGCCGGCTGACCCCGTCGAGGGCCGAGCAGCCGGAGCCGGGCCGGCGCTTGTTGCAGGCCTGCGCGGTGTCGTAGAAATACGGGCAGCGGGTGCGCTGCAGGAGGTTGCCGGCGGTCGTCGCCTGGTTACGCAGCTGGCCGGTGGCGCCGGCGAGCAGCGCCCGGGCGAGCACCCCGTAATCCTTGCGCACCCGGGCATCCGCGGCGAGGTCGGTGTTGCGCACCAGCGCACCGATGCGAAGCCCGCCCTCCGGCGTCGCCTCGATCGTGTCGAGGCCGAGTCCGTTGACGTCGACGAGGTGGGCCGGCGTCTCGACCTGCAGCTTCATCAGGTCGAGCAGGTTGGTGCCCCCGGCGATGAACTTGGCGTCGGGGTTGCGCGCCACCGCCGCGGCGGCCTCGGCCGGGGTGCCCGGGCGCTCGTAGGTGAACGACTTCATGCCTGCCCCCGCGCGGTCTGGTGTCCGGCGACCTCGGTCATCGCCTCGACGATGTTGGAATAGGCGCCGCAGCGGCAGAGGTTGCCGCTCATGCGCTCGCGGATCTCGGACTCGCTGAGTTCGGGCGGCGCGGTGAGGTCTCCGGTGGCGTGGCTCGGGATGCCAGCCGCGATCTCGGCCAGCACCGCGACGCCGGAGCAGATCTGGCCGGGCGTGCAGTAGCCGCACTGGTAGCCGTCGTGCTTGACGAAGGCGGCCTGGAGCGGGTGGAGCGCGTCGGGCTGCCCGAGTCCCTCGATGGTGGTGATCTCCGCGCCCTGGTGCATCACCGCCAGCGTCAGGCAGCCGTTGATGCGCCGGCCGTTGACGATCATCGTGCAGGCGCCGCACTGGCCGTGGTCGCAGCCCTTCTTCGAGCCGGTGAGGCCGATGCGCTCGCGGAGCGCGTCGAGCAGCGTGGTGCGCGGATCGACCTCAAGGGGCCGGGCCTGGCCGTTGACCTGGAGGGTCACGGGCATGCGCGGCGTCGCCGGCTCGGCGGCCGGGGCCTGAGGAGCCTGGGCCTGGGCCGGCGGGGTCGCGGCCCGGGCGGATCCGGAGAAGCCGAGCACCGCCGCGGCGGCGACGCCGCTCTCGAGCACGCTCCGGCGCGTCAGCCGCGGCGCGGAATCGGACTTGTCCATGGTGCCTCCCGGCCCGAAACGAGGTGATGCGCGCCGCCGCGGCCGCTGGGCCGCGACGCGATCGCTCACCAAACGTTCGGGTGGGCGGAGGGGTCCCCGGGGGCAGGTGCGGCATCGCGTGCGAGGACGGCGCAGACCTGAGGCCGACCGCCGTGCGGGATCGCGTGCCTGCGCGCGGCGGTGCGACGTCGCGCGTGCTCCCTTCCCATGCGGGGTGTAGCGATGACCGGACATTATCGACGTCGGCGGGCGCCACGGATCGTCTGCCCGCAAGGCCCGAGCATCCAACGGTGTCGATCGGGTCTCCGCCAGCGACCCCGACATCCGCTGCGACACGGCCCGCGGCAGATCTCGATTCGCCGGAAAAGCCGTCGCGTCGCGTTTGAACCCAGGGCTGACGTTACGTATCATCTCCGCTCTCGGACACCGCCCAGGCCGGCGCCGAGCCGGCCGCAGATGCCCATGGAGCCGGCGGCGGAGCGCTGCCTTGCATCCTGACCGGGAGAGTGTCGCGCAGATGACCGCAAGCCCGTTCGTTCCCGAGCGCCAGATCAGGGCCCATCAGCCGGCCGGGTCCGTCCGGGTCTTACCCAAGCCTACCACCACGCCATCGCCGATACGGTTCTGAGCCGGGGCCGCTTCGTGTCGCCGCCGTTCAAGATGGGGCGAATGACGTGGATCAAGCCCTCGTTCCTCTGGATGATGTACCGTGCCGGCTGGGGCCGGAAGGATGAGGGGCAGGCCCGGATCCTCGCCATCGATCTCCACCGGGAGGGCTTCGCCTGGGCCCTCGGCCATGGCTGCTTGAGCCATGGCGGGCCCGGCCATTCGTCTGACGCCTATGGGAGGGTGAAGGATGCATCGCCGGTCCGGATCCAGTGGGATCCCGAACGCGACCTCGACCTGAACCCGCTGCCCCATCGGTCCATCCAGATCGGCCTCTCCGGTGAGGCCGTCGAGCGTTACGTTCGCGACTGGATCGTGCGCATCACGGACGTCACGGGTCTGGCGCACCACATCGAGGCGTCCCTCGAGGCCGGACGTCGCGACGAGGCCCGGGCCCTGCTGCCGGTCGAGACCGTGTACGTGCCGGACGGGCCGGTCCCCGGGGCGGCGCGGTCGCAGGCGTGAGCGGGCCCGCATTCACGGATTGGTGGTCGACCGGCCCGGTCGCCGGAACCGCCCGGCCCGCGCGGCGGCGAGCCACGTGGAAGTCCGGCGAAACCGTGAGCCCGCCCGACGGCGTGTCACGACCGGAAGATCCGCGTGTACTGTGTCTCGTGCCGGAACGAGCCGAGATCGAGGCGCACCGTCGCCGTGCCGGCGTCGTCGAGGGGCAGTCCCTGCACGGCGTCGGCCAAAGCCGCGGCCCGGGGCATCAGGGCGGCGACCGCCCGCGTTCCGGCGGTCTGGCCGACGGGCGCGAGGCGCAGGGAGGCCGAGACGAGGTTCTGCAGGAAGGCGGCGAGGTAGGCCGCCAGCACCGTGCGGCGGTCGAGCCCGTGGGCGCCTGCCGCCGCGCCGACCGCGACCGGATAGGCGACCGGCCCGTCGAGATGGCCGCTCAGCGCGGCGAGGTGCGGCGTGTCCCAGGCGGCCCGGGTCGCGTCCAGGAACGAGCGGCCCTGCTGGCTGGTCTCGAGGTGCAGTTCCCGCGAGGGGCTTAAGCCCAGGGCGAGGTCGTTCACCGCGACCAGCGCCTCGGCATCGCCCGCTGCCGCGGCCTCGTGCGCGTGGGCGGCCAGGATCGCGTCGCTGCGCCCCGCGCCGTGCTCCAGCACGTCGCCGAGCCAGTCCCGCAAGCTCGCCTCGTCGCGTACGTCCCCGGCCTCCACGGCCCATTCGAGGCCGTGCGAGTAGGCGTAGGCCCCCACCGGGTAGCCCGGCGAGAGCCAGGCCAGCAGCACCAGGGTGTCCGGGACGGCTTCAGCCATGGGCGTGGTCGTGCGGGTGATCGTGATGGTGATGATGCCCGTGCCCGTGATCCTGTGCGTGCCCGCCCGCATAGGCGCCGCCCTCGGGCCGGAACGGCCGCTCCACCGGCGTCGCGGTGCCGCCCAGTCCCTCCACCATCGCGGCGAGCACGTGGTCGTGGGCGATCCAGAGCGCGTCCGCGCCGATCTCGGCCGGGATGTGCCGGTTGCCGATGTGCCAGATCAGGCGCTTGAGGGCGTGGTCGGTGGGGGCGCGGATCTCCAAGAGCCGCTCGGGCGCCGCCTCGACCCAGACCAGGCGGCCGTCCTCGAGCAACAGGGCGTCGCCGTCGTCGAGCACCGCCGGCTCGGGCAGATCGAGCAGGAAGGCGAGGCCGCCGACGCCCCGCATCGCCATGCGGCGGCGGTGGCGGTCGCCGGAATCGAGCACGATGCGGTCGACGATCTCGCCGGCGGCGAGGGCCTCGCGGCGGATGACGCGGGTGGCGCGGATCATCGCGTCGCCTCGCGCCGCCACCAGCCGGGCCCCCGGACCGCGTCGTCCCCGTGGGGATCCGGCAGGAAGCCCTCGCTCAGGATCTCCTCGTCGGTGAACGGGCAGGATTCGGAAAAACTGTCGTCGAACAGGGCACTCTCCAGTACGGCGCGGGCCTTCGCTTCCGGATAGACCTCCGCCACCAGCCAGGGAAGCTCCGGCCGCAGGCTCGGACTGTCGGCGAGGAGGGAGGCGACCAGCCGGCGCTGCCGGTCGGTCGTGATCGCCCAACTGTCGCAACGCAGGTCGACCTGTGCGGCCCACCGGAGCAGGCCGGTCAGGATCACCCCGAGCCGGTCGCGGATCTCCCGACGCTCCCGCTCGCCGAGGTCGCGGACGATCTCGGCCAGATGCGCGCGGTCGATCGCGTCGATCCGGCCCGCCGCGAGGAGACGGGTCTGCTCCTCGGCCCAGGCGCTCAGGTCCTCCGAGAACAGGTCGGGCCGGTCCGCCTCGCTCACGGCTCGAACCCCGGATCGAGGATCTGGTCGAGCGTGAAGGACAGGGCCGGCGGAAACAGGCGTGGGTCGAGCCGCGTCTCCTCGGCGGCATCCCGCACCGCATCCCGGTAGGTCTCCTCCACGATCGCGGCCGGATAGGCGCGCAGGCTCGGGCTGCGGGCGATCAGGCGGGCGATGGCCGTGCGCTGCGCCTTCAGGGTGTGGCGCCAGCTCGGCGTCGCCCGCTGCGGCTGCGCCTGGAACTTCAGCAGGTGGACGAGCAGCACGCACAAGTGGGATTCGAGCGCCGTGCGCTGGCTGCGGCCCACGCTCTCCACCTCATCGAGCAGGTTGACGACGTCGAGATGCGCGTGGTCACGGGCCGCGAGGGCCCGCGCCTGCTCCCGCGTCCAGCGGTAGAAATCCACTCGATAGGCTGTGCCGGTGTCCGGCATGCGCTCCGCGATCTCGGGCATCGCAAGCCCTCCTGCCCTCGTAGGATAGTCCGGATCGGCGTGCGACGCGCCATCATCGTCCGAGCGGTGCCGGTCAGGCCCGGTCCTCACCGCCTCAGACGACATCCGGCTCCTCCGGACCCGGGTAGAACCGCTCGTCCAGGATCTGTGCCAGGGTGTAGGGGCAATCCGGCGGAAAAGTACGCTCCGGTAGCCCCGTCTCCTCGGCCGCCCGCACCCGGGCGAGGCGGTAAGCCTTTCCCACCACGTCCGCCGGCCAGGCGCGCAGGCTCGGGCTCATCGTCACGAGGTCGTCCAGGCTCACGCGCTGCTCCACGATCGTCGCCCGCCAGCCATATTGCCGCTGCTGGGGCTGGAACTCCCACTTCAGCAGGTGGTGGAGCAGGACGGTCGGGCGGCTGCGGATCTCGGATTTCCGCGAGCCGCCCAAGTCGGCGATCTCCTCGGCCAACGCTTCCCGGTCGAGCGCGGCCCAGCGGCCGGCCCGGATCAGCGCGGCCTGCGCCTGCGTCCAGAGGAGGTCGTCGGTCTCGGGCGAGATCGTCGTCTCCCGGCGCCCGCTCGGCAAGCTCGGGCATGACAGACGCTCCTGCCCCGCAGGATAGCTCAGAACAGGAAGTAGCGCTGCGCCATCGGCAGCACCTCGGCGGGCTCGCAGACCAGCAACTCGCCGTCGGCGCGCACGTCGTAGGTCTCGGGGTCGACCTCGATCACCGGGGTGGCGTCGTTGTGGATCATGCTCTTCTTCGAGATGCCGCCGCGCACGTTCTCGACCGCGACCAGTTCCTTCATGACGCCGAGTTGCTCGCGCAGGCCCGCCTCGATCGCCGCCTTCGACACGAAGGTGAGCGCGGTCTTCGCCGGCACCCGGCCGAAGGCGCCGAACATCGGGCGGTAATGCACCGGCTGCGGCGTCGGGATCGAGGCGTTGGGATCGCCCATCGGAGCGGCCGCGATGGCGCCGCCCTTGATGACGAGGTCGGGCTTCACCCCGAAGAAGGCCGGCGACCACAGGACGAGGTCGGCGAGCTTGCCGGGCTCGACCGAGCCGATGTGGCGCGAGATGCCGTGTGCGATGGCCGGGTTGATCGTGTACTTGGCGACGTAGCGCTTGGCCCGGGCATTGTCGTGCCCCGTCGCGTCGCCCGGCAAGGCGCCGCGCTGGCGCTTCATCTTGTCGGCGGTCTGCCAAGTGCGGATGATGACCTCGCCGACCCGGCCCATCGCCTGGCTGTCCGACGACATCATCGAGAGCGCGCCGATGTCGTGCAGGATGTCCTCGGCGGCGATCGTCTCCTTGCGGATCCGGCTCTCGGCGAAGGCGAGGTCCTCGGGGATCGACGGGTCGAGGTGGTGGCACACCATCAGCATGTCGAGATGCTCGTCGATGGTGTTGCGGGTGAAGGGCCGCGTCGGGTTGGTGGAGGAGGGCAGGACGTTGGCGAGCCCCGCCACCTTGATGATGTCCGGCGCGTGGCCGCCGCCGGCGCCCTCCGTGTGGAAGGCGTGGATGGTGCGGCCCTTGAACGCCGCGATCGTGTCCTCGACGAAGCCCGACTCGTTGAGCGTGTCGGTGTGGATCATCACCTGGATGTCGTGGGCGTCGGCCACCGACAGGCAGCAATCGATCGCCGCCGGCGTCGTGCCCCAGTCCTCGTGCAGCTTGAGGGCGCAGGCGCCCGCGCGGATCATCTCCTCCAGGCTGTCGGGCTTCGAGGCGTTGCCCTTGCCCGCGAAGGCGAGGTTCATCGGGAAGGCGTCCGCCGCCTCGATCATCCGGGCGATGTGCCAGGGGCCGGGCGTGCAGGTGGTGGCGAAGGTGCCGTGGGCCGGGCCCGTCCCGCCGCCGAGCATGGTGGTGACGCCGGAATTCAGCGCCTCGTCGATCTGCTGCGGGCAGATGAAGTGGATGTGGCTGTCGAACCCGCCGGCGGTGAGGATCTTGCCCTCGCCGGCGATCACCTCGGTGCCGGGCCCGACCACGATGGTGACGCCGTCCTGGATGTCCGGGTTGCCGGCCTTGCCGAGGGCCGCGATCCGCCCTCCTTTGAGGCCGACGTCGCACTTCACGATGCCCCAGTGGTCGAGCACCACCGCGTTGGTGATGACGGTGTCGACGGCGCCGCCGGCATTGCTGGCCTGGCTCTGCCCCATCCCGTCGCGGATCACCTTGCCGCCGCCGAACTTCACCTCCTCGCCGTAGCGGGTGTGGTCGTGCTCGACCTCGATGACGAGCGAGGTGTCGGCGAGGCGGATGCGGTCGCCCTTGGTCGGCCCGAACATCGCCGCGTAGGCGGAGCGGGGGAGGCTGGCGGGTTTCGGGGTGTTGGACATAGGC
>NZ_LABY01000189.1 GCF_001043975.1 Methylobacterium variabile | reverse complement strand
GGGCGGGCGCCCGCCCCGAAAGGCGTAGCGCCCCCCGGCTCCCGGCGGCCCGTCAGTCCGGCAGCCCCGCCGCCCGCAGATGCCCGATCCAGGCCGTCAGGACCGGGCCCGCGAAGGGGCAGCGCCGCGCGTAGGTCCCGAGCCGGAAGCCCGGCTGGAGCCGCATCAGCTCCGCCGCCACCTCGGCCGCCTCGGCCCCGCGGCCCGCCGCCGCGAGGCTCGCCGCGAGGGTGCGCCGGGTGAAGCGGATGGACCGGTTGCGCGCCACGGCGCTGAGGCCCCAGGCGACGGCCTCGTCGTACGCGCCCGCGACGTAGTGCGCCTGGGCGAGCAGGCCCTCGTGCCAAAAGGTGTAGGGGTCGCTCGGCGCCAAGCGCTGCCCGACCTCGCCGTGCTGCACCGCCAGCCGGCCGTCGCCGGCGAATCCGTGCGCGGCGCTGCTCATGGTCCAGGCGATGGCGAGGCTCGGACCGGCCTCGATCGCCCGGTCGAGGAAGCGCCGCGCGGTGCCTGCGTCGCGCAGGAGGTAGGCCTGGACGTGGCCGTAGATCGCCAGCGCCAGGGGGTCGTTGCCGTCCCGCTCGATCGCGGCGCGGGACCGGTCCGCCGCCGCCCGCCCGTCGCCGTCCGGATCGGGCGAGCCCATCTCGCCGACCCGGAAGACGTGCCACCAGGCCGCGTAGGCGAAGGGCGGGGGATAGGACGGGTCGAGGGCGATCGCCTGCTGGAGCAGGCCCCCGGCCCGGGCGAAGCTGTCGGGGTCCATCTTGTAGAGCTGGTCGAGGGCCTGGAGCAGCAGGTCGTAGCTCGTCAGGCTGGACGGGTGCTTGCGCAGGGCGCGCTGCAGCTCGCGCTCGCGCACGTGGGGGGCGATGGTCCGGATCAGCTTGAGGGCGATGGCGTCCTGGAGGGCGAAGACCTGGTCGATGAGGCCCTCGTAATGGTCGGCGCTGACCACCGCGCCGGTGCCGCACTCGATCAGCTCCGTGCACACCCGCAGGGTCCCGCCGTGCTGCTGGACCGCCCCGTCCATCACGTAGCGCACGCCGAGGCGGCGTCCGATCGCCGCCGGGTCGGCGTGCCGGCGGCGATAGGCCAGGGTCGAGCCGCGGGAGATCACGAACAGGTCGCGCAAGGACGACAGCGCCCGGACGATCCAGTCGGTGAAGCCGTCCGCCAGGGTGAGGCGGCCCGGCGCGCTGCTGCGGAACGGCAGCACCGCGATCGAGGCCCGCGCCTCGGCGCCGGGCGCGCATTCGCCGACCCGCCACGCGGAACCGGATCCGGACCGCAGGGCGAAAACCCGCACCGGGCGGGCGTGGTTGCGCAGGGCGAGCGCCCCGAGATCGGTCGCCCGCGCCCGCGCCGCCTCGCTCGCCCGGGAGAAGACCGCCTCGGACACGATCACGTCGCCGGCCTCGGCGTAGGCTTGCAGCCGGGCCGCCACGTTGACGCCGTCGCCGAAGACGTCGCCGTCCTCGACGATGACCTCGGCGAGGTTGACGCCCATCCGGAAGGCGAGGCGTGCGTCCTCGGGATCCCCCGCCGCCGCCCGGTCGATCTCGCGCTGCAGGGCCAGCGCGCAATCCGTCGCCGCGGCGGCGTCCGGGAAGGTGGCGATGAAGCCGTCGCCGGTGTTCTTGACGATCCGGCCGCCGCTCTCTCGCACCAGCGGGTCGATGACGCCGGCGCGGAGCGCCTTCAGGCGGCAGTGGGTCTCCTCCTCCGCCATCTCGCTGAGCCGGGTGTAGCCGACCACGTCGGCGACCAGGATGGCGGCGAGGTGGCGCTCCATCGCCGGTCCCTCACCGCCCGGCGCGGCGCCGGCCGCGCTCCGCATCCTGCATAGGCCACCATTGTCGCATCACAGCCTGCCTCGAGCGGTCGAAGAGTGGAGGTTCCGCCCCGATGCAGCGGGACGTTTTCTTTAACGAGCATCAATCGTTACAGCAAAGATCCACTATGAATACTGTCATGCACTGACGGAGAGGTCCAGCCTCGCATGCGCGGCCGGAGGCCGGCGTCATGCCCGGAAGTCGACCCTGGCACTGCGGCACGCCCCCTCGCGCAGCGGAGCAATCCACCCTATAAGCCCGGCTTCCGCGACCGACCGGACCGGTTATCGAAGAGGTGCGCGAGGAGAGGACGATGAGCGAGCGTTGGACCCCCACGAGCTGGCGGCGGCTGCCGATTCAGCAGGTTCCGGACTATCCGGATTCCGCGGCCCTCGAGGCGGTGGAGCGGCAGCTCGCGAGCTTTCCTCCACTCGTTTTTGCAGGCGAGGCGCGCAAGCTGAAGCAGGGGCTCGCCAAGGTCGCGGCCGGCCAGGCGTTCCTGCTCCAGGGCGGCGACTGCGCTGAGAGCTTCGACGAGCACTCCGCCGACAACATCCGCGACTTCTTCCGCGTCTTCCTGCAGATGGCGCTGGTGCTGACCTTCGCGGGCGGCTCGCCGGTGGTGAAGGTCGGCCGCATCGCCGGTCAGTTCGCCAAGCCGCGCTCGTCGCCGAGCGAGACCGTCGACGGCGTCTCCCTGCCGAGCTACCGCGGCGACATCGTCAACGGCATCGGCTTCACGGCCGAGGAGCGGGTGCCCGATCCGCGCCGGCAGGCCGAGGCCTACCGCCAGTCGGCCGCGACGCTGAACCTGCTGCGCGCCTTCGCCACCGGCGGCTACGCCAACCTGGAGAACGCGCACCGCTGGATGCTCGGCTTCGTCAAGGACTCGCCCCAGTCCTCGGCCTATGCCGACCTGGCGCAGCGCATGACCGAGACGCTCGACTTCATGCGGGCGATCGGCATCAACCCGGAGACGCACCAGGAGGTGCGCCAGACCGACTTCTACACCAGCCACGAGGCGCTGCTGCTCGGCTACGAGGAGGCCCTGACCCGGGTCGATTCGACCAGCGGCGACTGGTACGCCACCTCCGGCCACATGCTGTGGATCGGCGACCGCACCCGGCAGGCGGACCACGCCCACATCGAGTTCGCCCGGGGCATCAAGAACCCGATCGGCCTCAAGTGCGGCCCGTCGCTGAAGGCCGACGACCTGATCCGGCTCGTCGACCTGCTCAACCCCGGCAACGAGGCCGGCCGCCTGACCCTGATCTGCCGCTTCGGCGCCGACAAGGTCGGCGACCACCTCCCCGGGCTGATCCGGGCGGTGGAGCGCGAGGGCCGCACCGTGGTGTGGTCCTGCGACCCGATGCACGGCAACACCGTGACGGCGAGCGGCTACAAGACCCGGCCGTTCGAGCGGGTGATGAAGGAGATCCAGGGCTTCTTCGACATCCACCAGGCCGAGGGCACCCATGCGGGCGGCATCCACCTCGAGATGACCGGCAAGAACGTCACCGAGTGCACCGGCGGCGCCCGGGCGCTGACGGCCGACGACCTGCGCGACCGCTACCACACCTACTGCGACCCGCGCCTCAACGCCGAGCAGGCGCTCGAGGTGGCTTTCCTGACCGCCGACCTCGTCAAGCGCGAGCGCAAGCAGTACGAGCATCCCCGGATCGAGGCGGCGGAGTAGGCGGGCCGCGCCGGCCCTGAATGCCACGAGGCCCGGGACGGGAGCCGCTGCGAGCGGTCCCCGTCCCGGGCCTCTTTCACTTCGGCGTCCTGCATCGGCGTCCGTCGCTCGCGCGGCGTCATAGGAAATCCGATTGATCGCTTCAGGCGACCGCTGCGCGGTCGCTTTCGCGATGCGGATTTCGGCTTCGCTCAAGCGCCGCGCGGGCTGATGATACGTTGTCCGGACGTAATCTTCCGGACAACGTATCATCTCCGCCCTTCCGCCGGGACTGGCCCGAAGGGCAGATCGAACGAGATCCCGGCGAACTCGCCCCGCCGCCACACCAGGGAGGCGCGGCGCGCGACGCGCGCGTGCCGGATGACGATCCAGAAGCGACGCGACAGCGCGTATCGCCGGGATATGCCGATCTTCGCACCCCCGTCGGAGAGATCGCGCACGACGCACGGCACCCGATCGTAATGGGACATCATTATCAGCGCCGGCATCGAGGTGCCGTGCCGCGGGTTGCCCCTCTTGTTCCCGGAAGGACGATCCGGGACGCCCGCCCCGCCCCCGGTCGCGATGGTTGAACCGCCACCCATCTGCGCATGATCCCCGCGATCCCACACGACCGATCTATCATACGCGACCCGGTCGAGCCCGCGGCGTGGACGCTCCGCCCTGCGCAGGGAAGCCACCGAGCGATGGCACAGTTAAGCAATGATTGCCGGCAACGAGGCTTGCGCCCGGGCGGGACCGTCGCTATACCGCCGCCATCCGCCGGGACAGCTCCCATCGTCTAGCGGTC
>NZ_LABY01000188.1 GCF_001043975.1 Methylobacterium variabile | reverse complement strand
CGTGATCGAGGCGCTCGCCGCGAAGGGCTACGCCGAGGGTCTCGACCTCTCCCTCGTGCCAGAGGACGGCCGGCGTAACACGAAGCGCTGATCGCCGCGACCTGATCCCGAATCCCTCACCGAGCGCCGGATCCTCACCAGGGTCCGGCGTTCTCGATTCCAGGGTGGCGTCAGTCTCAGGCTAGAATCGGAACCCCGCGGCCGGTCGTCCGGGCTGACCGGATCTCGAATCCCCCCTTCGAAAACCTCTTTCGACGCCTCCGCGAGCTACCGCCCCTTCCTTCAAAGAAGAAGAGAATCGATTTGTATCCGCAGGGGTGACCTTCGATTCACCCACCCACCTCGACCTGGAGCGGCGGGCGAGCCACGCGGCCCATTCCCGGGATAGGACGCGGATCACGTTCGTCAGGTGCTTGGCCCCGCGTTGCTTGCGCTCGTCGACGGAGATGAGGCCTTGCAGGCGGGCTTCCTTGATCGCCCTCTGAACGAGGCGGGTGCAGACCCCGGCCCGCTGCGCGATCTCGGCCACCGAGCGGTCGCACCGGCCCTTGGCCGCGATCTCGTCGGCGACGATACCCAGTGCCGCTATCTCGCCCACCGTGAACCGCTCGGCGAGACCCGGCGGGATCGAACCGGAATAGGCGACGCGCCGGCGGCGGAGCTTCGCGGCCGGACGGTCGCTGATGCGGGGACGGCTCCTGGGCGGGAAGATCGACGCGCGTTCCATCACAGAACCGAGCGGCACAGCGGGGGCGGGCAGAGGCGCGACAGTGGGGGACGCACGGCCGGCAGTGCGCCGTGCCTCGATCGCGTCGTCGAGCTCGCCCGCCTCGCGGTCGTCGATCCGTTCGGCCGCGTTCAGCGCGTAGAGCTGCTCGCGCAGGGCCGGCAGCATCGCCGGCAGCGCCCGGGCGATCGCCTCTTTCATCTCGGCATAGGTCATCGGTCGGCCTCAGGGTGAGGCCGCGGCAGATCGAGCCGGGTCGCGTCGGATGCGCCCGGTTCCCAGATAAAGCGCCATCGTTTCCGGAAGCGGGTTCCGGATTGACGAGGCAGCGATTTCGGGGGATGATCCGTCTTGCTTAGTGACTGGATCGGCCCCCTTGGGGCTCAAGACCCTCGGTCGCCCTGCCAGGGGCTTCCGGGGGTCTCGTCTTTTCAGGGGTTCACTGCGGCGGCGGGAAACTCCGGTGATGCGACTCGGGCAGCGTGCCCGGCCACGTTAACGTGTCATGAGGCACGGATTAACCGTTGCCGTCAAATCGCCCCGGTTCGAAATGCTGACCGAGCATCCGATAGAGCGCCCGGGTTGCCGCTTCCGAGATCCGCGTGCCGGCCGGGCCGTGCGGTCCATGAACGATCACGATGAGGCGGATGTCCTCGACCTGGGTGGTGGCGGAGGGGCGCTATTCACTGAGCCGTCCCTCCGGCAGATGCGGCGCTGCCCGTGCCGCGGCCACCGTATCCGTCCCGGGGAACGGGCTGCCGATGCGGCGCAGTGCGGCATCGAACGCCCGCTTCAACCGCTTGACCCCGATCCGTCGCGCCATCCGCGCCTGCGCAGCATAGTCTATCCCGGGCTCGCGCCGGATCTCCTGCCCCGCCCAACGCTTCGCGACGTCGCGGACCACGCAGTGACCCGCATAGGTGACCCTTGGATATGAGCCTCCTCGGCCAGCGCCTCGGCCACGAAGGTGAGGAGCGGATCGGACGGCATCAGGATCGAGCAGGTTGGCGACAGCAGAGCGTGCATCCTATCGGCGATGAGTTCGGCGTAATCGCTGAGGCAGACGACCGCCGCCTGCAGGCCGGGATGGGAACCGCCGCCGATATAACCAAAGTTGCCGTGCTCGTGGCGGTAGGCCTCAATGGACCGAGCAGAACGAACGATCAGCCGGCGGGCGAGCGTTTTCCTGACGTTTGAATGCCTGACAGGGTTTCCTAACAACCTCCGACACGCGCGGCTGTCGCGTAAGGCGCGTCAGCCTTGGCCGACCCGCCTGCATGTCAGGAACGGGTCGTTTTTCGTACACTCAAGGCTGACATCCGAGAGACCTCATGGCATCGCAAGCTGCTCCTCAGCCCGTGGTTTCTGGCGCTCAGCCCGCACGGGTATCTTTTGGGGCCTAGCACCCAGCGCAGGTTTGAGTTACCCAGCCACCCGATGTCATTGGTAGTGGTCCCCCAGCTCGCCTTACGCACCCTGATGCTGGTGCTAACGCTCGCGCTTCTGGCGGGGGGCCTATCTGCGTTTCGCAGTGCGTCGGCGCGGAGTGAGGCGCTCCTGGTTTCGCTTGCGGAGCACGGGAGCGATCACGACCACAGCCACGATGCCGGTGAGACCTCGGCTGGCCACACGCACCATGCCGGCGATCATTCCCATGTCGTATTCGGCTTGCTGACGCTGGCGGGCGAACTGGACGGTCCGCGGACTTACAAAATTCGTTTCTCACGGAACCGTGTGCTGGTGCCGCGCATCGCCTTCGATCTCGAGCGCCCTCCACGTCCGCTGTTCGTCGCCTGATCATCGGCCGCCATCCAAGACGGCCATCAGCAACGAACCAATGGATCTTCGATGTTCCGACCCCCATACCGGGGCCGCTCAGCCGTGCCCATCGCAGGGCTGACGCTCGCCCTTATCGTTATCTCGTCCGGCCTATTGAGTAGCGCCGCATCAGCCCATGGCGTCGCAGAAGGCGACAAGGGCTACATCCAGGAGATCTCGGGAGTGCATCTACTCTCGTTCGTCTACTTGGGAGCCAAGCACATGGTCACCGGGTATGACCATTTACTTTTTTTGGCGGGAGTGATTTTCTTCCTGTACCGCGCAAAAGATATCGGGATTTACGTCAGCCTCTTCGCGCTCGGGCACTCTACCACTATGCTGCTCGGCGTCTATTTTGGGATTGGTCTCAACGCCTTCCTGATCGATGCCGTCATCGGTTTGTCGGTGGTCTACAAGGCACTCGATAATCTGGGCGCCTTCCAGCGCTGGTTCGGTGTTCAACCGAACACAAAAGTCGCCACACTGGTATTCGGCCTGTTCCACGGGTTCGGATTAGCGACCAAAATCCAAGACTATGATGTCTCACCGGACGGGCTCGTGCCGAACTTGCTCGCCTTCAACATCGGCGTCGAGGCTGGCCAGCTCCTCGCGCTGAGCGCCATCCTCATCTTGATGGGGTTCTGGCGTCGCTCAGGCGGCTTCTTCCACCATGCCTACACAGCCAACGTCGCGATGATGACGGCTGGTTTCGTTCTCGTGGGCATGCAGCTCACCGGCTTCTTCATCGCCTGATCCTCATACAGAAAGAACATCGATCATGTACAACACCGACCTTCCGACCCGCGCCGAATTGCCGACCACACGTCAGCTGCTGCGTTCTACTGCCATTGCCGTTGCCGCGGCGGCCACGCTGCTGGTCACGGTCGTCCTACCGGCGGAATACGCTATCGACCCAACTGGGGTCGGCCGGACGCTCGGTCTGACCAGCATGGGTGAAATCAAAGCTCAGCTTGCACAAGAGAGCGAGGCCAATCGCAAGGAGATCGCACCACCCTCGAACGGCCCGGAGAAGCGCTCTGGGTTGTTCGGGCGTGCGTTCGCATATCTTTTCGTCAGTGAAGCTCACGCACAGCCCGCCGGCAAGGCGGATGAGCTGAGCCTGACCCTGGCTCCGGCCGAAGGCGTGGAGGTGAAGCTCGGGATGAAGGCAGGCGCGCGGGCGAACTACAGCTGGACCACCTCGGGTGGCGGCCTGAACTACGACCTGCACGGCTCGCCTGCGAGTGGGGGAGCGGAGAAGAGCTACAAGAAGGGCCGCAACGAGGCCGGCGACCAGGGCATCGTCACGGCTGCCTTCGACGGCAGCCACGGCTGGTTCTGGCGCAACCGAACGAGTTCGCCCGTGAGCATCACCCTTAAGGTCAAGGGTGAATACAGTGAAATCAAGCGCATGAAATAAGATATCGGTTAAGGTGGCAGCCTTTGATGCAAAGGCTGCCATTTATATTCAAGCAATCAGTAGATATTTCAATGTCTGTTGTATGGCGCTATGCTTTCGATATTTAATCTTCATCGTCGGACCTATGATAATTTGGATTGTCCGGTATGCAGGTCCGGCCGTTGCAAACGACCAGCAGACGATCCGGCGACCGTCCCAGACAAATGACGTCATAGGCCGTTAGGGAACCTTGCTTGTATGTTTGTGTCGCCAGCCGAGGGGCACAGCGTGCATTCTGCAAAGCCTGTTCAAGCAGATGGTGGGAGGCTAGAACTGGTCCACTCGCTGTCCCCATGGCTAGGCAGACGACACCGAGTTTCAGTAGCCTTGCTTTCATTGAAGCTTCCCCTTCATGATTAAAAACGATTTTGACTCACTGTGAAACGTCAGAAACAATTCGATTTTCGCCACGTTGAGGATGACTGCCCTCAGTTCAGGTTCTCGTCATCATCGGCGTCGTTCGTGCTGAGGGCCTCCATACCCGCTTCGGTAAGGATCCACGTCTGTTGGTCTTCCGGAACTTCCGTCGTGAGTGGCGCGAGAAATCCGCGCCTGTACAACGCCCAGAGCTGATGATCTTTCGTGCTATAGGTTCGCGGCCCCTCCAGAAAACTGCGAAGGCGATAACGAGCGGTCACGGCCAGTTTGTCGGTCATTGTCTTCCCCAAGACTTCGCTCGGACGTGATCCTATCGAACTTGTTCGTGGAGCAGCTCCGCGGTGTGGCTGTCCGCCGTATGCCCGGTTTCATCGCGATGGCGCTGACTGCAAATCGCGTAGTCACGCCCATCGGCCGCCATGATGATCTGCTCACCGCCGCCCGGGACCGCATGCACGGTGAGCACCGTCCGGGCCGTCGGCCAGGTGACCGAGAATGAGCGGGTGCCGGCCACGGGGACGCCGTAGAGCCGCACGCCCTCCTGGTAGATCCCCGTGTAGACGCTCTGCAGCTGCGAGGCCGTCAGCACGCGGCTGAACCAGACGATCCGTTGCAAACCCTCCTCGCGGCAGACCTCCAGAACGACCTTCCCGGTGCTGCTCCCGATCGCGGGCGGATGTCCCGCGAGGTAGGTCAGAGCCGTGACGTTGGCCTCGCGGTCGATCTCGGACGGCCGCGGGACCTGGCTCATCGGTCCCCAGGTCAGGCCGAACGGGGCCTCTTCGTCGCCGGGTGCTGCCTGCGCAGGCGGCACGAGCGAAGCGACGAGGAACATCACCCCGAGGAGATGCCTGGGCATGCTCGCCATCCTACGCCACCGGGGATGATGCCGGGATCCGGTCTCGCACAACCTCGTCTGCGGCCACGTCACCGGTGGACGGCGGATGTCCGAACCGGGCGTACAGGGCGGGGAGCACCAGCAGGGTCAGCAGCGTGGCGCTGATCAGGCCGCCGATCACCACGGTGGCGAGAGGCTTCTGCACCTCGGCCCCCGTCCCCGTCGCCAGTGCCATCGGGACGAAGCCGAGCGCGGCCACCAGGGCGGTCATCACCACGGGACGCAGGCGCGTCAGCGCACCCTCGCGCACCGCCTCCCGGACCGCCATCCCATCTGCCACCAGTTGCCGGATGTGGTTGAGCAGCACGAGGCCGTTCAGCACGGCGACACCCGAGAGCGCGATGAACCCCACTGCGGCCGAGACCGAGAACGGCATGTCGCGCAGCCACAGGGCCGCCACCCCGCCGGTCAAGGCCAGCGGCACCGCGCTGAACACGATCAGAGCATCGCGCGCCGAGCCCAGGGCCCCGAGCAACAGGATGAGGATCAAGGCGAAGCAGGCCGGCACCACCACCATCAGGCGCTGGCGCGCCGCCGTGAGGTTCTCGAACTGACCGCCCCAGCGCACCTCGTAGCCGGCCGGCAGCTTGACCTCGGCGGCGATGCGCTTCTGCGCTTCCTCGACGAGGGAGCCGATATCCCGGCCGCGCACGTTCGCCGTGACCACGACGCGGCGGCGCCCGTCCTCGCGGCTGACTTGGTTCGGCCCCTCCGTGAAGGTGAAGGAGGCGAGCTGGCGCAGCGGTACGCTCATTCCCCCGGCGGCACCCGGACGCGCAGGCTGGGTCTGCTGCGCGGCCGGCAGCGGCACCGGGAGGTTCTTCAGCGCCTCGATGTCGCCGCGGACGCCGTCGGCGAGACGCACGACGATGTTGAAGCGCCGGTCGCCCTCGAACACCAGGCCGGCGTCCTTGCCGCCGATCGCCGTGCCGATCACGTCCTGCACGTCGGCCAAGCTGAGGCCTCGACGGGCGATCTCGCGCCGGTCGATCTTGATCTCCAGGAACGGCAGGCCGACCGCTTCCTCGACCTTCACGTCGGCGGCTCCCTCCAGGCTGCGCAGGATGCCGGCGATCTGCCGGGCTCCCTCGACCATCGGCCCGAACTCCTCGCCGAACACCTTGACCGCGAGGTCGTCGCGCACGCCGGCGATGAGCTCGTTGAAGCGCATCTGGATCGGTTGCGAGAAGCCGAGCAGCGTGCCCGGGATCAGCTTGGCTTCGGCCTCCATCCGCCCGATGAGCGCCTCCTTGCTCTCGTGCGGGTCGGGCCAGGCCGATTGCGGCTTGAGGATGAGGTAGGCGTCGCAGGCGTTCGGCGGCATCGGATCGGCGGCGATGTCGGGCGTGCCGCAGCGCGAGTAGACGAAGGCCACCTCCGGGAACTTGCTCATCGCCTCCTCGACGCCGAGCTGCATCGCCTGCGACTGGGTGATCGAGGTCGAGGGGATGCGGCGCGCCTCCATGACGATGTTCTTCTCGTCGAGCGTCGGCGTGAACTCCTGGCCGAGCCGCGTGAACAGCACGGCCGAGAGCCCGAGCAGGACGAGGGCGGCGGCGACGAAGGTCATGGGCGCCCGTATCGCGCCGGTCAGCGCAGGCCGGTACGCCGCCTTGATGCCGCGGATCAGCGCGTTCTCGCTCTCGCTGACGCGACCGGTGATGAAGGTCGCGATCATCGCCGGCACGAAGGTCAGCGACAGGACGAAGGCCGCCGCCAGCGCGATCAGCACCGTCAGGGCCATCGGGGCGAAGGTCTTGCCCTCGACCCCCGAGAAGGTCAGCAGCGGCACGTAGACCAGGATGATGATGGCCTGGCCGTAGACGCTCGGCTTGATCATTTCCTCGGCCGAGACCCGCACCGTGGTCAGGCGCTCGTCGAGCGTCAGCTTGCGCCCGAGCTCGTGCTGGCGCTCGGCGAGGTGACGCAGGCTGTTCTCGGCGATGATGACTGCCCCGTCGACGATGAGGCCGAAGTCAAGGGCGCCGAGGCTCATCAGGTTGGCGCTGATCTTCCCCGCCAGCATGCCGGTGGCGGTGATCATCATGGCGACCGGGATGACCAGGGCGGTGATCACCGCGGCCCGGATGTTGCCCAGCGCGAGGAACAGCACGGCGATGACCAGGAACGCGCCCTCGGCCAGGTTCTTGGCGACGGTCTTCACCGTGGCGTCGACGAGGTCGGTCCGGCTCAGCAGCGTGCGGGCCTGGATGCCGGGCGGCAGCAGCTTGTTGATCTCGACGATCTTGGCGTCGGCCGCCGCGGACACCGTCCGGCTGTTGCCGCCGATCAGCATCAGGGCGGTGCCGAGCACCACCTCGTGCCCGTTCTCGCTGGCCGAGCCGGTGCGCAGCTCGCGTCCGATCGCGACCTCCGCCACGTCCTTGACGAGGATCGGCACGCCGGCCCGCGTCGCCACCACGACGTCGCGGATCTGGTCCATGTTCTCGATCAGGCCGCCGGCGCGGACGACGTAGCCCTCGCCGTTGCGCTCGACGTAGTTCGCGCCGCGGGTGGCGTTGTTGGCCTCGATCGCGCGGGCGATGTCGCCGAAGGTCAGTCCGTAGCCGACGAGCTTCATCGGGTCGGGCTGGACCTGGTACTCCTTGACGAACCCACCGATGGCGTCGGCACCGGCGACGCCCGGCACGCTCTTCATCTGCGGCCGGATGATCCAATCCTGCACCGTGCGCAGGTAGACCGTGCGGTGGAACTCGTCGGTCAGGCGCTCGCCTTCCGGCGTGAGGTAGCTGCCGTCCGACTGCCAGCCCGGCTTGCCGTCGCGGACCGGTGCGCCCTCGCCGGGGGGCAGGTACTCGACGGCCCACCAGTAGATCTCGCCGAGGCCCGTCGAGATCGGACCGAGCCGGACCTCGACGCCGGGCGGCAGCGTCCCGCGCACCTCAATCAGGCGCTCGTTGACCTGTTGCCGGGCGAAGTAGACGTCGACCTTGTCGCTGAACACGGCGGTGAGCTGCGCGAAGCCGTTGCGCGAGAACGACCGCATGTTCTCGAGCCCGGGCGTGCCGGCGAGAGCCCGTTCGAGCAGGACCGTGACCTGCTTCTCGATCTCGACCGGGGTCAGGGCCGGGGCGACGGCGTTGATCTGGACCTGGTTGTTGGTGACGTCGGGCACCGCATCGATGGGCAGCCGCGCGAGCGACCAGGCGCCGAAGGCGGCGGCGATGAGGGTCACCAGGATCACCGCGTAGCGGTTGGTGACGGAGAAGGCGAGGATCGGGCGGATCATGGCGTCAGTCCTCGGCCGCGGCCTTGCCGAGCTCGGCCTTCAGCACGAAGGTGTTGGCGACGGCGATGGTGTCCCCGGGCTCCAGGCCCGAGGTGATCTCGACGCTGCGGTCGTCCTGGCGGCCGACCCCGACGGGCCGTGCCTCGAAGCCGTTCTCGACCTTCACGAACGCGGTCGGCTTGCCGGCGATGGTCAGGACGGCGTCGGCGGGAACGAGGACGCGCACCGGCTTGTCCGAGATCGCGATCTCGGCGGTGACGAAGGATCCCGGCCGCCAGCGCTCGTCCGAGTTCGGCAACTCGGCGACCACGCGGGCGGCGCGGGTGGCCTGGTCGAGAACCGGGCCGATGAAGACGATGCGGCCCTCGCCGCGCTCGTCGGTCGCCTGCGTCCAGACCGTCACGGCCTGCCCTTCCCGCACCAGCGGCAGGTCGCCGGGCGTGACCGCCAGATCGACCCACACCTTCGACAGGTCGACGACGCTGTAGAGCTCGGTCTCCAGGTTGTCGCGACCGACCGCGGCGCCGAGGTCGACGCGGCGGTCGACGATGCGGCCGGCGATGGGCGAGCGGATCTGCTGCCGCTCGAACTGGGCCTCGGGCTGGTTCGGCAAGGCGTCGATTTCGGCCGCGCTCAACCCGAGGAAGGTGAGCTTGCGCCGGGCCGAATCCTCCTTGACCTTGAGGTCGCGGTAGCTGGCCTGCGAGCGGAGGTACTGCTGCTCGGACGAGATGCGTTTGTCCCACAGCGACTGGTCGCGCTCGTAGAGGGTCTTCTGCAGGTCGGCCGAGACGCGGGCGGCGAGGTACTCGCTCTTGGCATCCGCGATGTCGCGGCTGTCGAGCATGGCGACGATCTCGCCCTTGGCGACCCGGTCGCCGAGCCCCTTGCGCAGGTCCGCGACGATGCCGGTCGTCTTCACGGCGATGCGGGCGGTGTTGTTGGCACTCGGCACGATCGAGCCCGGGACCGTGAGATGGCGCGCCAGGCGACCGCCACGAACGGCATCGGTCCGGATCCCGGCCTTGGTGATCTGCCCGTCGGTCAGGTGGACGAGGCCGGGTTCCTCCGCGGGCTTCTGTGCCGGTTCGACCGCGGCCGCGGGGAGCGGCTCGGACCGGCCGGCGCTCGTCTGGCCGAGCGCGGCGGGAAGCTTTCCCGCCAGTGCCGCACGCAGCGCGTCGGGTGCGCCGGGCCAGTAGGTTGCGATCAGGAAACCGCTCGCGACGGCTCCGGGAAGGAGGAGAGTGCGCTTGATCATGTCGAAGCCATGCTTCGCCACCGACGCTCGGGCAGCGAAGTCGAGGGTGACCCGGGAGGATGATGCGCGGCCTGGTGCCGAGCGAACCGATCTCAGATCCTGGGAGGCTCGAACGGCATCCGACCATGCCGCCCGGACCGATCGGGATGGCTGGCGGGCCAGTAATCGGCCTTGTTCTCCCGCACGTCCGAGATCGCGATCTTCGGCGCGGTCAGCGCGACGATCTGAGCGTGGAAGTGGGCGTGATACAGGGCTTCGGCCGCATTCGAGCGGGCGCGATCCCCATCACGGCCCCGGTCCTCGACCTCGTCCATGTCGTGAACGTGTGCGCCGTGGACATGGTGGAGCGCAGCCCCGCCACCCGCTGACGCGAGAGACGGCGTGATTGACGCGGCGACGAGCAGAAGCGCGATAGCCATCGCTATGAACCGCCCGACCCCGACCACCTCGGCTCCACCTCTCTCGAACGAGATCCCTCACCGGAAAGGCGTAGGACACCTGCTGATCGCGACTTTCCTTATCCTACCCAGGGGGATAGGATGTCAAGACGGATCTGCATCGCGCTCCGGCTCATCAAGCAGCCTTGCTTGCGTTGTTCCGGCCACCTCAGACGAGAGACGATCCGGAGTTTGCATGCGAGGCTATCGACGCTTGACCATGCCGCGTTGGGTTGAAGTCATTCTGCTCTGCATGATCTGCGCGTCCATGTTAGGCACAGCTTGGTTCGTGTTCAGCTTCGAGGTCGTTCCATCCGAACGTTGATCTGGTTCGGATGTCGAAAGCGACACGGCGCAGCAAACAGAGATAAGAACTGCTAGATACGCTAGATCTCAATTCCCTGCAAATAGAAAGCTGTTTCTATTATCATCTTCGAGTCCGACAATCAGAAATAATGCATTCAATATAGTGAAAAATTTTGAATTCGGTATTTTTTAGGTCTGATCTGATTTGTTTTATTAAATCTCGAAACTCATCCTCTTTACTGCCTGTATTTGTCGGATAATATGTGATGTCATACTCTTCAAGGAAAAGACGATAGTTTTCGAGAAGTATGGCTTCCAACTCTTGATCAGTGAGGCCAGCAAGTATGCTTATGTCAGCTTCACTCATCGTGAGTGCGCGGCTCTCAGAAGCAGGGCTCATGACTTCACGATCTCCAGCGCGTCCGGGCAGGTCCGAACACCAACAGCGTCAAGGTCTCCGACATGGACGTCAGCAACGTGCGACCCGACCAGGGAGCCGCACCGTCGCGGACATGAGCGTCATCGAAGCGAAGACGAGTGCGGCGCGTGCCGCTATGAACCGCTCGAAGCGCCTCACGCCGCTCGGCAGCCTCTCAGGAACCCGGGTGCGGGTCCCTGCGAAACCCACTTCCCATATCCTACCCAGGGGGATAGGATGTCAACATGGAACACGATGGCATGATTAACTCGTCCCACTCGCATGAAGGCTCTGATGATGCGCCGGGGCACACGCACGCGTCCCACGCCGACATCGTCAAGCGACTGAACCGAGCAAAAGGGCATCTCGCGAGCATCGTCGCCATGATCGAGGAAGGCCGGTCCTGCCTCGATCTCGCCCAGCAACTCAACGCTGTCGAGAGCGCCGTGCGCAATGCCAAGCAGGTCCTGATCCATGATCACATCGACCACTGCCTCGTCGATGCGATCGACGGCAACGGCCGCGCAGCACGCGACGCGCTAGCTGAATTCAAGAAACTCGCGAAGTATCTCTGAACGGAATATGGAACTGTAGTATGCTGAGCGTTCTGGCCAACCGCACCTATCGACATCTGTTCGCCGCTCAGATCATCGCGCTGATTGGTACGGGCCTGCTGACCGTGGCCCTTGGATTGCTGGCTTATCAGCTCGCAGGAGCAGAAGCGGGTGCGGTGCTCGGGACGGCGCTCGCCATCAAGATGGTGGCCTACGTCCTCGTGGCCCCGATCGCCAACGCGTTCACGGGCCAGTTGCCGCGGCGGGCGTTCCTGGTGGCGACTGACCTCGTGCGCGCGGCCGTCGCGCTGGTGCTGCCTTTCGTCGATCAGATCTGGCAGATCTACATCCTCGTCTTCGTCCTGCAATCGTGCTCGGCCGCCTTCACGCCGACCTTCCAGGCCACCATCCCCGACATCCTGCCCGAGGAGCGCGACTACACCCGGGCGCTTTCCCTCTCGCGCCTCGCCTACGACCTGGAGAACCTGCTCAGCCCTACGCTCGCCGCGCTCCTTCTCACGGTCATCAATTTCCACTGGCTGTTCGGCGGCACGGTCGTCGGCTTCCTGTGCTCGGCCGCGCTCGTCGTCTCGGTGTCGCTGCCGTCGCCCACCCCTCCCGAGCGCCGGGCCGGCATCTACGAGCGCACCACCCGCGGCCTGCGCATCTACCTCGCAACGCCGCGGCTGCGCGGATTGCTCGCCCTGAACGTCGCCGTTTCGGCGGCCGGCTCCATGGTCATCGTCAACACTGTCGTCATCGTGCAGGCGATCCTGCAACGTCCGCAGAACGACGTCGCGATCGCGCTCGGGCTGTTCGGTGGTGGCTCGATGCTGGCAGCCCTGCTGCTGCCGCGGGTGCTCGACCGGCTGCCGGACCGGGCCGTGATGCTGCCGGCCGCCGGCCTCCTGGGCGTCGTGCTGCTCGCCTTCGCCGCCACGACCTGGGGCGGCGTCATCGGGTGGCCGATGCTTCTGGCCACCTGGCTGGTGCTCGGGATCGGCTACTCGGCCGCGCAGACCCCGACCGGACGGTTGCTCCGGCGCTCGGCCACGCCCGGCGACCGTCCAGCCGTGTTCGCCGCCCAGTTCGCGCTCTCGCACATCGCATGGCTGCTCACCTACCCGCTGGCCGGCTGGCTCGGTGCCAAGGCGGGCATGCCCGTCACCCTCGCGGTGCTGGGGGTCCTGACGCTGGCGGCGATCGCGGCGGCGGCGCTCCTCTGGCCGGCCTCCGACCCCGACGTGGTTGCGCATGCGCACGATAGGCTCGACCCGGACCACCCGCACCTGAGCGGCGCGGAAGCGGGCCGGCACGCTCATCCCTTCATCATCGACGACCTGCATCAGCGCTGGCCGGCGCACCGCCCCGGCTGACGAGCGGGAGACCTCGTGGTCCCTCGCATGTGCACTATCCTCAGCCTCTCAAACTGCAGCTGGAGCTTAAAAGCCGGTTCCATACGCCTCCTTTATGCGAGCGGGGCTAGGCGGCCCAGACGGGAGTGTTCACTCCCATATGCGTGCAATTAATTGCACGGCGGTCGCTGACGTCCACTACGCGCATAAGATTGGCATATGGAACCATCTGTGCTGATGCGACACCAACAGCCGCAATCAATCAATTGCGACTGTTAGAAACGTCCGCTTTCAGGTGCTTGGCCAGCTTTGGACCTGCGGCTGAAATCCTCAGCGCGAACCAAGCACGGGATGCTGAGCGAGCTTGACAGTAAGGTCTTCAGGCGCAGCCCGGGCTTCTAGGACCGCGCGGGCGCTGTCGACCAGGACCAGCCACGCTCCCGCCAACAGGACCACGTCCTTGAGCACCAGCCGCCCGGCTCCCGACAAGAAGGGGAAGCCGTGCTGCCCGTCGCCGAGCGCCGGTACCCAGGCTTCTGGCGTCGTCGCCAGGAACGATAGCGTGACGATGGGCGTCAGGAAGGCGAGGGTCGCCCCAGCCAAGCCCCAGCGTCGCGACACGACGCCCGCCAGGGTGAGCAGCCCGATGGCAATCTCGACGGTGCCCAGCCCGTTCGAGAAGGCGTAGGTCCGGTTCTGCTCCTGCCACGCCCGCTCCGCCGGCTTCAGCTCACCCTCGTGGGTGAGATGCGCCTTGTACTCGTCCGGATGCGCGTAGAAGAACGACATCACCGGGCTGTTGGCCACGAACGGCGTGATGCTGTCCGCCTCGTACGGGGCGAACTTCAGCGCGCCGATCCACAGGAAGACGAGGGCGATAGCGAGGCGCACGGCCTGGAGGCCGAGGCGCTCCGATCCTGGCCCGGACACCAGGCCGAGGACGCGGCGGATCTGCGTGTTCATGACACGGCTCCTTTTCAAGCTTGCGGACGGGGGTTCAGGCCTCGGTCGAAGCCGCGAAGGCGTCGAGCGCCCGCGTTGAGTAGACGATGGCAGCACCAGCGTTGACGCTGGTGGCGACGCCGAGGGCCTC
>NZ_LABY01000187.1 GCF_001043975.1 Methylobacterium variabile | reverse complement strand
GCGTGCCGGTGACAGGGACGTTGGGGCGCCTGACTGTGGAGCCGCAGCGGGGGGTCGCCGCGACCGGCAGGTTTCCGAGGCCCGTTCCAAACGGCGGCACCGTTTGACCCCCGGCCGGCCCCCGGTCATAGGGGGGAGAGGCCTTTAACCCCGACCGCCCCCCGCCTGGTCCCCCGCCCGCATCAGGTCGAGGCGATCGGCGCCATCCTGGCGGCGCGGCAGGAGGGGCGCCCGGGCTTCCTCCTCGGCGACATGACCGGGTTGGGAAAGACCCTCTCGGTGTGGGGCGCGGTGGCGGCGATGCCGGAGACCGCGGTGCTGATCGTCTGCCCGAAGGGCGCGATGCCGCAGTGGCGGCGCACCATCCGGGATTCGGGGCTGGGGCAGAAGGACGTGACGCTCCTCAACTACGAGCGCACCAAGTCCCTGCTCGCTCTGCCGGCGGCGAGCAGCCGCCGCTCGGTGCGGGCGAAGAACAACGAACTCGCCAAGCTCGGGCAGCCGAAGCGCATCTGGCCGATCGTGGTGTTCGACGAGGCCCACCGCCTGCGCAACCCGAACTCGCAGCAGGGCCAGGCCTGCCGGCGGATGGCCGAGGCCGCCGCGTTCACGATCTACGCCAGCGCCACGGCCGGCCAGGCGCCGCACGAGCTCTCCTATCTCGGCGCGCTGCTGGGCCACGCCGTCGGGCGCCCGGTCGAGACCACCGCCGACTTCCGCGCCCTGATGCAGCACCTGAAGATCGGACGGGCCAAGGGGCGCTGGCAGAACTGGTCCTGGGAGCCGAACGCCCGCGACCAGGCGGTGATGGCCGACCTGCTCTATCGCGGCCGCAGGGCGATCGGGCTGCGGCGGCGCCCGGCCGACATCGCCGGCTGGCCCGAGGTGCAGCGCGACCTGGCGCCGACCGCCCTCGCGCCCGCCGAGAAGCGCCTCTACGACGCGACCTGGCGCGAGTTCCGCCGGGAATGGGGCCTCGCCGGCGGCTCGAACCGGCGCGCCGCCGGCTGGGCGGCCGACCTGCGCTTCCGCCAGAAGGCGAGCCTGATCCGGGTCGCCGGTACCGTCGACCTCGCCGAGGACCTTCTGGAGGCCGGCGAGCAGGTCGCGGTCTCGGTGGCGTTCCTCGAGACCGGCGCGGCCCTGGTGGCGGCGCTCGCGGGCCGAGGCTGGCGCGCCGGCACCATCGACGGCACGCAGAGCCCTGAGACGAACGAGGCGGTGCGGGTCGCCTTCCAGCGCGGGGAGCTCGACGCGGTGGTGTTCACCGTCACCGAATCGATCTCGCTTCACCGCAACGAATTGCCCGGCGGCGAGCGCCCGCGCAGCCTGATCGTCCACGACATGCGCCACAGCGCGATCCAGCTCAGCCAGATCGAGGGCCGCTGCCACCGCGACGGCGAGCGCGCCGCGATCCTGTTCGCCTACGCGGAGGGCACCGTGGAGGAGCGGGTGGCCGCCACCGTGATCGCCCGCATGGCCGGGATGGACAGGATGGCCGGCGAGGATACCTCCCTCCTCGACGCCATCGCGCGGATCATCGATGGTGAGGCCGAATGACCCCCTCGGCCCCTGACGGCCGAGCAAGCCCGACTGGGCGTCGGCGCCGATGCGCCGGAGGTCCTGCCGTCGGCGCGTCGATGGCAGGACACCAGGATAGGAGGCAACCATGGTGACGCGAGGGTTCACGGGGCGGCGCCCGCCGCGGCCGGAGGCCGAGCGCCTGCCGCCCGGCCAGTACCTGACCGACGACTTCCCGGTGCTCCAGCTCGGGCCCACGCTGCGCATCGACCTTGCGCGCTGGCGGTTCACCCTGCGGGAGGGATCGAAGCCCCTGAAGAGCTGGACCTGGGCGGAGTTCGAGGCCCTGCCGCGCACCCGCTGGAAGGGCGACATCCACTGCGTGACCAAGTGGTCGAAGTTCGACACCGCCTGGGAGGGTGTGGCCTTCGACGACCTCCTGGCGGCGGCCGGGATCGCGGCACCGACCGCCTACCTGCTGGCCGAGGGCTACGACGACTACACCACCAACGTGCCGGTGGCCGACCTCACCGGGGGCAGGGGCATGGTGGCGACCCGCTACGCCGGCGAGCCGATCCCGCCCGACCACGGCGGTCCCGCCCGCCTGCTGGTGCCGCACCTCTACTTCTGGAAGAGCGCCAAGTGGGTGAAGGGCCTGCGGTTCACGCAAAAGGACGAGGCCGGGTTCTGGGAGCTGCGCGGCTACCACATGCATGGCGATCCCTGGCGCGAGCAGCGCTTCACCGGCGACTGAGCGGTGGCCCTGACCTGGCAGGAAGCGCGGATCACCGCCGCTGCGCCCGAGACGCCGCGGGTGCGGCGCCTCACCCTGGCGGTCGGCTGGTCCCGGCCGTTCCGGGCCGGCCAGCACGTCGACGTGCGCCTGACCGCGCCGGACGGCTACCAGGCCCAGCGCAGCTACTCCATTGCCTCTGCGCCGACGCGCCCGGAATCGATCGACCTGCTGATCGAGCGGCTCGACGACGGCGAGGTCTCCGGCTTCTTCTCCGACGTGGCCGAGCCCGGCGACGCGATCGAGCTGCGCGGGCCGATCGGCGGCGCCTTCGTGTGGGATCCGGGCGAGGGCGAGCCGCTGCTCCTCGTCGGCGGCGGCTCCGGGGTGGTGCCGCTGCTCAGCATGCTGCGCCACCGGGCGGAAGGAGCGCCGGATGTGCCGGCCCTGCTGCTCTACTCCGCCCGCACCAGCGACGAGGTGATCGCCCGCGAGGAGCTGATGCGCCGCGACGCCGAGGAGCCGGGCTTCCGGCTGATGCTCACCCTCACCCGGGCGCCGGGCGGCCGGCGGATCGACGCGGACACGATCGGCGAGGCCCTCGCCGCCCTCGGATCGCCCGCCCACACCTTCGTGTGCGGAGCGAACTCTTTCGTCTCCGCGATGTCCGACCTCCTGGTCGATGCCGGCGTGCCGGCGAAGAGCATCCGCACCGAGCGCTTCGGAGGATAGACGCCCATCATGCACGACATCACCGGCCGCACCCGCGTCTTCGCGATCCTCGCCGACCCGATCCACCAGGTGAAGGCGCCGCAAGGCCTCAACCGCATCATGGCCGAGCGCGGGGTCGACGGGGTGATGGTGCCGCTCCACGTCGCCGCCGCCGACCTCGCGACGGTCCTGGCGGGCCTGCGCGCGGTGCAGAGCTTCGGCGGCGCCATCATCACCGTGCCGCACAAGACCGCGATCGTGCCGCTCCTCGACCGCGTCAGCGACGCGGCGGGGCTCGTCGGGGCGGTCAACGCCGTGCGGCGCGAGCCCGACGGCCGCCTCGTCGGCGAGATCCTGGACGGGGCCGGCTTCGTCGCCGGCCTGCGGGCGGCGGGCCACGAGCCCCGGGGCCGCAGCGCCTACCTCGCCGGGGCGGGCGGGGCGGCGAACGCCATCGCGTTCGCGCTGGCCGAGGCCGGGGTGACGCGCCTCACGGTCCACAACCGCACGCCCGCGCGGGTGGAGGACCTGTTCGCGCGCCTGCGCCGGCTCTTCCCCGCCCTGCCGCTCGCGCCCGGCGGTCCGGACCCGGCGGGATACGACCTCGTGGTCAACGCCACGTCGCTGGGCCTGCGCCCCGACGATTCCCTGCCGCTCGATCCCGCCGGGCTCGAGCCCGACCAGCTCGTGGCCGAGATCATCATGCAGCCGGCCGAGACCCCGCTGCTGGCCGCCGCCGCGGCGAGGGGCTGCCGCACCCATCCGGGCCTGCCGATGCTCGAGGGGCAGCTCGCCCTGATGGCAGACTTCCTTGGCATGCGCCCTTGACCCGCGGCCCGACAAGCGCGAGGCCCCCGGGCATGATCCAGACAGTGCGGAACGCCGCCGTGACCCGATCCCCCACGACCCAGTCCCTGATCGACCGCCTCGGCCAGCGCCTCGGCCCCGCCGGCCTCATCACCGCCGAGGCCGACATGGAGCCCTTCGCGATCGACTGGCGGCGCCTGTTTCCGGGCCGGCCTGCCTGCGTGGTGCGTCCCGCCAGCACCGCGGAGGTCGCCGACGTGGTGCGGCTCTGCCGCGAGGCCGGTGCCGCCCTGGTGCCGCAGGGCGGCAATACCGGGCTCGCCGGCGGCGCGGTGCCGGATGCTTCCGGCGCGCAGGTGGTGCTGTCGCTCGCCCGCATGAGCGCGGTCCGCGGCCTCGACCCGGTCGGGATGACGCTCACCGCGGAGGCGGGCTGCGTCCTCAAGGTGGCGCAGGACGCCGCCGAGGCCGCCGGGCGGCTCCTGCCGGTGAGCTTCGCGGCGGAGGGCTCGGCCCTCGTCGGCGGCGTCGTCGCCACCAACGCGGGCGGGATCAACGTGGTGCGCTACGGCATGACCCGCGGCCTCGTCCTCGGCCTCGAGGTGGTGCTCGCCGACGGCAGCGTGGTCGACGGCCTGCGGGCGCTGCGCAAGGACAATGCCGGCTACGACTGGAAGCAGCTGTTCATCGGCACCGAGGGCACGCTCGGCATCGTCACGGCGGCCGTCCTGCGCCTCGTTGCCCGGCCGCGCCACACCGCCACGGCGCTCCTCGCCGTGCCCGACCCGGCGGCGGCCCTGCGCCTGTTCACCCTGGCGCAGGAGGAGATCGGCGACAGCATCCAGGCCTTCGAGCTGATCTCCGGCACCTCGCTGGGCCTCGTGGAGAAACACGCGGGGCTGAGGAGCCCGGTGGGCGCGGCGGGCTGGAGCGTGCTGATCGAGGCCGCCTCGTCGCTCTCCGGCCTTCGCGAGGCGATGGAGGGCGTGCTCGGCACCGCGCTCGAGCGCGAGGACGCCCTCGACGGGGTGCTGGCCGAATCCGGCCGCCAGGCCGCCGAACTCTGGGCCCTGCGGGAGCACGTGACCGAGTGCGAGGCCCGCGAAGGCAAGAGCGTGAAGCACGACGTCTCGGTGCCGATCACCGCGATCCCGGACTTCCTCGACGAGGCCGGCCGGGTCCTGGCGGCGGGCGCGCCGGGCACCCGCGTGAACGCCTTCGGCCACATGGGCGACGGCAACATCCACTACAATGTGCTGATCGGGCCGGACCATTCCTCGGAGGCGATCAACGCCCTCGTGCACGGGGTGGTGGACCGCTACGGCGGCAGCATCTCGGCCGAGCACGGCATCGGCCAGTATCGCGTCGCCGAACTCGCTCGCCACCGCCACCCGGACGAGATGGCGCTGGCGCGCCGGATCAAGGCGGCGCTGGATCCGGAGGGGTTGTTGAATCCCGGCAAGGTGCTGGCGCGGGGGTGAGGTGCCGCGGCCACCCCCCCCTTCGGCGGGCGAGGGTTTATGAAGCGGACCACATAACGACAAGAACCAACCCCGAGGGAGGACCATGGACGCGTTCGACTTCGTCATCGTCGGCGGGGGCACGGCGGGCTGCGTGCTCGCCAACCGCCTGAGCGAGGATGGCCGCCACAGCGTGCTGCTGCTCGAGGCGGGCGGGGAGGGGACCGGGTTCTGGGTCGGGATCCCGGCGGGATTCCCCAAGCTCCTCACCGGCGCCGCCTTCAACTGGCGCTTCGCCACCGAGCCGGAGCCGAACACGCACGAGCGCGCCATCGTGGTGCCCCGCGGCAAGGGGCTCGGCGGCTCGACGCTGATCAACGGCATGATCTTCGTGCGCGGCCAGCCGCAGGACTTCGACACCTGGGCCCAGAGCGGCAACCGCGGCTGGGCCTGGGCCGATGTGCTGCCCTACTTCCGCAAGCTCGAGCATTTCGAGGGCGGTGACCCGAGCTTGCGCGGCCGCGGGGGGCCGCTCCACGTCACCCGGGTCGGCGTGCGGAACCCCCTCGCCGACGCCTTCATCCGGGCCGGGGTCGAGGCCGGCTACCCCGCGAATCCCGACTACAACGGCGCCTCGCAGGAGGGCTTCGGCTACTACCAGGCCAACCAGCGCCGGGGCCGGCGCTGGAGCGCGCGGGATGCCTATCTCCAGCCGGCCCGCACGCGTCCGAACCTCACGGTGCGCACGAACGCCCACGTCCTGCGCCTCGACCTCGACGGAATGCGGGTGACCGGCGTCACCTATCGGCGCGACGGGCGCGACGGGCGCGAGGAGCGCGTGACGGCCCGGGCCGAGGTGATCCTCGCCGCCGGCGCCGTCCAGTCGCCCCACCTCCTCGAACTGTCGGGCATCGGCCGGCCGGAGGTGCTGTCCGCGGCCGGGATCCCGGTGCGGCACGCCCTGCCGGGGGTCGGCGAGAACTACCGCGATCACTACGCCACCCGGATGAACTGGCGCGTGAAGCTGCCGGTGACCCTCAACGAGATGACCCGCGGCTGGCGCCTCGGCCTCGCGGTCGGCCAGTACGCCCTGACGCGGCGGGGGATCCTGACCCTCGGCACCGGCCTCGCCCACGGCTTCGTGCGCACGCGGCCCGACCTCGCAGGTCCCGACGTGCAGTACTTCTTCATGCACGCGAGCTACGCCAACGCCGCCGACCGCACCCTCGACCGCGAGCCCGGCATGACGATCGGCGTGACGCAGCTGCGGCCGGACTCCCGCGGCACCATCCACGCGACCTCGGCCGATCCCCTCCGCCCCCCGGCGATCCGCCCGAACTTCCTGAGCGTCCGCACCGACCAGGAGGCCCTGATCGAGGGCATGCGCATCGCCCGCCGGGTGGTCGAGCAGCCCGCCATGGACCCCTACCGCGCCCACGAGCTCAATCCCGGCGAGGGCGTGCAGAGCGACGACGAGTGGCTCGATTTCGCCCGCCGCAACGGCCAGACCATCTACCACCCGGTCGGCACCTGCAGCATGGGCCAGGGCCCGGAGGCGGTGGTGGACGAGCGCCTGCGGGTGCGCGGCCTCGACGGGGTGCGGGTGATCGACGCCGCCGTGATGCCGACCGAGGTCTCGGCCAACACCCAGGCCGCCGTGATGATGATCGCCGAGAAGGGCGCGGACCTGGTGCGGGCGGACCGGCGCTGAGGCGCAGCACCGGACGCGACGCCTGAAGGAGACAGAAGAGATGCGCACCCTTCCGATCGAGCCGATCACCGCGGACGCCTTCGCGCCCTACGGCACGCTGCTGGTCGGCCCCGCGGCCGGCCCGCGCCAGGATCGGGCGGCCGATCTCGAGAACGGGCGGCCGGGCGCTCCCCTCAACCTCGCCCTCGTCAGGAGCGAGCCCTTCGCCCAGGCCATGCCCCTGCGGCGGCTCGAGCGGCACCCGCACTCGGCGCAAGGTTTCCTGCCGCTCGCGGTCGGCGACTACCTGGTGGTGGTGGCGCCCGATGCCGGTGGGCGGCCGGACGAGGCGGCCTTGCGCGCCTTCCGGGTGCCGGCCGGGACCGGCCTCGTCTACCGCAGCGGGGCCTGGCACGCCCACATGACGACGATGTCGGCGCCCGGCACCTTCGCGATGCTGGTGCACGAGGACGGCGGGCCTGAGGATTGCGTGTTCGCGCCGGTCGCCCCCGTCGCGGTGGTCCTGCCGGAGTCGTAACACCAGCGCGCTATCGCATCGACACGCCGATGCGACAGCGTCCGGCGCTCAGTTCACCGACGGCTCGTCGAGCCGGAACGCGAAGGTCGCGGTGTAGACGTCCTCGTCGGCGAGCGTCGGGGTGGCGGACGGGCTCACCGTCTGGGTCACCGTGAGCACCTGGCTGCCGGCCTTGCGGATCGGCACCGTGGCGATGCCGTCCTGGTCGGTGGCGTAGGCCGGGGTGCCGGCCCGCTCCGGCTCCATGCCGCTGTCGCCGTAATAGAGGTCGGCCCCCGGCAGGGGCGCGCCGCGAAAGAGCACCCGCACCCGGATCGCCCCCGCGGTCGGGCCCGGAACCTCGACCGGCACGATCTCCAGGGTGTGGCCGATCACCCGCAGCCACGGCGCGCCGGGGCCGAAGGCGGCCTTGGCGTACTTCACCGACCACTGGCCCGAGCGGGCGTCCGGCACCAGGCGCCGGCTGGCCTTGAGGCGGGTGCCGTCGCGCAGGGTCGTCCAGTAGCCGCCGTCATAGGTCGCGGCCACCAGCGTGCGGCCGGGCTTGCCGGCCAGCGGCGCCAGCAGGGCGGGGGGCACCTCCGGCGGGGCCGGCTTCAGGCTGCCGCGCAGGCTCGCGCTCCCGTCCTGCGTCAGGGCGACGAGCTCGACGAGCTGCGCCGGGTTCGGCGCCTCCCGCTTCGAGGCGTGGCCGTAATTGACCCGGATCTGGGGGACGGAATCGGCGGTGCTGAGCGTCAGCCACAGCTCGTGCGCGCTGCCGGGCTGCGAGGCCCCGAGGACGAGGGCGGCGGCCAGGGCGGTGCGGAGCAGGGGCAGCATCGGTGATCGAACTCCTCGGGCCGGCGCCGGGGGCCGGTAAAGGCCCTCGCGCGAGCGGATGCGAGGCACGCCGCGGGCCCGCGGCGGCAAGGCATCATAACTCATCCAGCGCGAAACCGCTCCCTGGAGGAGGCGGTCAGGTCGGCCGGGCCTGCTGACCTTGGCGCGTCCGGCGCGCGCATTCCACGACGTAGGAGAGGGCCACCGACCCGGCGATGGCCATCGCGACGGCACCCAACGCAATCGTGATCCGCGCCATCCCGCCCTCCTCCCGGGCGAACCCGGCGCTGTTAGTTCATGCAGCGAGGCGAACGGGCGGCATCCTCCCCGGTTCCCGCCGTGGCCGCGAGGGCCAGGGCGTGGAGGCGCTCCCGCGCCGCCGCGTCGGTCGGGCAGCCCTCGGCGAGCCAGGCCCGGCGCGCCGCCGCCAGGCCCCGGCCGAGGCCGCGGCCGGGCCGGGCGCCGGCCGCCACCAGGGCGGCCCCGGTGACCGGCAGGGCCGGCACCGGCTCGGCACCGGCGGCGAATCGAGCGAGCAGGGCGGCGGCCTCGGGGGCGAGGACCGGCCGCGGCTCCCCGGCGAGCACCAGCGCCGCGTCCGCCGCGGCCTCCGCCCCGTGAACCGCCACGAGGCGCCGCACGTCCGCGGGCGAGAGGGTGTCGCGCGTCCCGTGCAGGGCGGCCTCGGCCCCCGCATAGGCCGCGAGCCGCGCGTGCTCGGCCTTCGACAGGCGTAAGCTCTCGCGCAGGCGCTCGGCATCGCCCTCCGAGCGCACCGCCAGGGCGGCGAGGCGGCGGATCGCGTCCGGCTCCGTCTCGCTCGCGGCGAGGCGGGCGAGGCGGCCGAGGTCGCCGACCCCGCCGGTCAGGCGCTGGAGCAGGCCCGTCTCGGACAGCACGGCGGTGACGCCGGGCGCTCCCGGGGCGGCGAGGAGCTTCAGGATCTCCACCCGCACCCGCTCGCGCGAGAGGAGCGCGAGCCCGTCCCGGGCCTCGATCGCGGCGGCCAGGCCCTCCGGGTCGGGGGCGCCGGCGCCGTAGCGGGCGTGGAAGCGGAAGAAGCGCAGCACCCGCAGGTAATCCTCGCGGATGCGCTGGCGCGCCTCGCCGATGAAGCGCACCCGGCCCGCCGCGAGGTCGGCCAGGCCCTCGACCGTGTCGTGGATCCGGCCGTCCGGCCCGGCCGAGAGGGCGTTGATGGTGAAGTCGCGCCGGCCGGCATCCCGGGCGAAGTCGCGGCCGAAGCGCACCACCGCGTGGCGCCCGTCGGTCTCGACGTCCTCGCGCAGGGTCGTGACCTCGAAGGGCTCGCCCTCAATAACCACCGTCACGGTGCCGTGGGCGATGCCGGTCGGCACGCATTTCAGGCCCGCCGCGCTCGCGCGCCGCACCGTCTCCTCCGGGAGCAGCGTGGTGGCGAGGTCGATGTCGGCCACCGGGCGGCCGAGCAGCGCGTCGCGCACCGCGCCGCCGACGAGGCGGGTCTCCTCGCCCGGGCCCGCGAGGGCGGCGAGCACGCGGGCCAGGCGCGGCCGCGCCAGCACCGCCCGCAAGGAGGCCTCGTCGAGGGTGCGGCTCACCGGAACTGCCCAGGCACCACCCGGCCGTTCTCGATGTGGGTCGGCACGAAGCCGTCCCGGTGGCGCTCGGCGGTGAGGGCTACCACCACGAACGACGCGATGACGAGGGCCGCGCCCGCGATCGCGAGCCGCACGGCCTGCGGGCTCCAGTGCGACCAGAGCAGCGGGTTGCGCTGGCGCACCAGCAGCCAGGCGGCGAAGACCCCGAAGGGCAGCAGGAACAGCAGGACGTCGTCGATCAGCGCGCGGGCCATGAATTCACTCGGGTGATCGTTCGCCCGCACCGCGGAGCCGGTCGTAGAGGTTGCGCACGATGCCGGCGGTCACGCCCCAGATGTAGCGCTCGCCGAAGGGGATCGCGTAGTAGCGCCGCTGGCGCCCGCGCCATTCCCGGCTGTGCAGGGCATGGTTGGCGACGTCCATGAGGAAGTCGAGCGGCACCTCGAACGCCTCCGCCACCTCGTGAGGGTTGAGGCGCAAGGGGGCATCCGGCGCCACCAGCCCGACCACCGGCGTCACCAGGAAGCCGGTGCCCGACAGGTAGGGATCGAGGTAGCCGAGCGGCGTCACCGCCGCCGGGTCGAGGCCGACCTCTTCTTCCGCCTCCCGCAGGGCCGCCGCCAGGGGCGAGGGGTCGGCGGGGTCGATCTTGCCGCCCGGAAAGGCGATCTGGCCGGAATGGTCGCGCAGGTGCGCCGCCCGCAGGGTGAACAGCACCGCGACGCCGTCGTCCCGCGGCACCACCGGCACCAGCACGGCGGCGAGCCGCGGCGGGCGCGAGAGCGCCGCCTCCAGCACGTCGGGCTCGAGGTCGTGGTCGCCGCGCGGGTTGGAGGTCTGGTCGAGGGGGCCGGGCGGCTCGGGCCGCAGGCGGGCGCGGGCGCGGTCCAGGAAGGCCTCGAGCGCCGGAGAGCCTTGGACTTGCGGCGTGGCGAGGTCGGTCACGACAGCTCGGCCGGATCAAGCTCGGCCGACGTGGCGATGCGGTGGAAGCGTCCGCCGGCGCCCAGGCCGAACCAGCGCTCGCCCGCCTCGTCGCGCTCCTCGCACAGCTCCAGGAGGTCGTAGACGAGGGCGCGGGTGAGCCGGGCCGACAGGCCGTGGCGCACGGCGATGTAGGGCTTCAGCCCCCCATCCGGGTCGCGCTCGAAGCGCAAGGGGTGGGCGTCGTCGAGCGGCACGACGTCGTCGAGGTTGGTGCGGAACGCGATGGCACGCCCGTCGCCCTCGCCCTCCACTGCCATCTCGACCGCCAGGAAGGCCGCGTCCTCGACCTCGATCCCGACCCGCTCCACCGGCGTCACCAGCACCGTGCGCCCGTCGGGGTCCTGCCGCAGGATCGAGGCGAACAGCTTGACCAGGGCCGGCCGGCCGATCGGGCTGCCGTTGTAGTGCCACGTCCCGTCCGCGGCGATGCGCATCGGGATCTCGCCGCAATAGTCCGGGTTCCAGCGCTCGACCGGCGGTGGCCCGCGCCGCGTGCCGTCCGCGCCCAGCGCGGCGCTCAGTCGTTCGAGGACCCCGCCGGGCGGGGCGCCGTTCGGATCATGCGTCATCCTCTCTACATAGTGGATCGGGACGGCTTGTGTACGGGCCCGCCTTCAGGCTCCGTCGGGCCGGCGGCGCAGGATCTTCCACACGCCGGTGGCGGTCGCCACGATCCGCGCGCCGCATCGCGCGTCGCCGCGCATGAACACGAGGCTGCCCGTGCGCCGCACGACCTCGGGCGTCATGGTGATCATCTCGCCGATCCGGCCGGCGGAGACGAACTGCATCTCGAACTGCACCGTGACGCAGTTCGCGCCGTCCGCCGCCCGCATGGCGCAGATGCCGAGCGCGCGGTCGGCGAAGGTCATCATCATGCCGCCCTGCACCACGCCGATCAGGTTGGCGTGCTTGGGCTCGGCCCGGAACGCGAAGGCGGGCAGGCCGCCCTCCTCGCGCATCAGGACCGGGCCGACCAGGGTGATGAAGCCCGGATCGTCGAAGGGCTGCCAGCCGGCCGGATCGGGATCGGGGACGGTCATGGGTCGGGGGCCTCGCGGGAGGGAAAGCGGGCTGGACAGCGTGGCCGCTGCCGTGCCTCAGATCGTCTACAAGAAAATCTCGAAGGGAGGACCCTCGCCCGTGCCGGACGTCGACCCCGAGGCGCTGCGCGCCAGCCCGGATCCCGAGGCGCCGCACGCCGGCCCGGATCCCGAGGCGCGCGTGCGCGCCAGCTTCGCCAAGCAGGGCCTGATGCGGACCCTCGGTGCCACGCTCGGCGACGTGGCGTCCGGCGCGGTCGAGATCGCGCTGCGGCCCAATCCCGCCGTGTCGCAGCAGCACGGCTTCGTCCATGCCGGGGCGGTGAGCGCGATCGCCGACAGCGCGGCGGGCTACGCGGCGCTGACCCTGATGCCGCCCGGCGCCGGGGTGCTGACGGCGGAGTTCAAGATCAACCTGCTCGCGCCGGCGGCCGGCGAGCGCATCCTGGCGCGGGGGCGGGTGGTGAAGTCCGGGCGGACCCTGACGCTCGCGCAGGCCGAGGTCTTCGCCGAGAGCGGCGGGCGCGAGAAGCTCGTCGCGCTCCTTACCGCCACCCTGATGGCCGTCCAGGGCCGGGACGGCATCGGCGATTAGGCACGGCGCCCCGGCGGATACCGCCGGGGCCGGACTCGCCCTTACTTCTGAGTCTCGAGGTAGGCGATCAGGTCCGAGACCTTCTTGTCGTCCTTCTGGCCGGCGAAGATCATCTTGGTGCCCGGCACCTTGGCCTTCGGGTCGTGGATGTAGTCCCGGAAGGTCGCCTCGTCCCAGGTCAGGCCGGAATTCTTCATCGCCGCCGAGTAGTTGTAGCCCTCGTGTGTGCCGGCCTTGCGGCCGATGACGCCCTTGAGGTCCGGGCCGACGCCGTTCTTGCCGAAGGCGTGGCAGGCCTTGCAGACGGCAAACACCTTCTCGCCGGCGGCCGCGTCCTGGGCCTGGGCGGCGAAGGGCGCGAGCACCGCCAGGGCGGCACCGAGGATGATCTGACGCATGAGGTTCCCTCCTTGGGCGTCGTACGCGGACGCCGGGCTTATGGCCCAGCTTCAGATTGGTACAGTTAAAAACGCGGCCGGTCCGCGCCGGGTCCCATGCGGCGAAAAGAAGCTCTGCCGCGTCGAGGCGCAATCGGACCAAGGTGCGGGGGGACGTCCAGGGATGGGCGGGGTTCCTCGCTTCCGGTACGATGGCGCACCAAGGACCGACGAAGAAACCTCGAAGACCACCCGAGAGGACACGCCATGACGATCGCCTTCCCGCCGCCGGACCCCGCGGTCCTCGCCCGCCGCGACGCGATCCTGGACGGCCTGCGCGGCTTGGTGGCGCCCGAGGCCCTGGTGACCAGCGAGGACGAGCGCCGCGCCTTCGAGACCGACGGGCTGACCGCCTACCGCAAGATGCCGCTCGCCGTGGTGCTGCCCTCGACCACCGCCGAGGTCTCGGCCGTGATGCGCTACTGCCACGAGAACGGCGTGCGGGTGGTGCCCCGCGGCGCCGGCACCTCGCTCGCCGGCGGCGCCATCGCGCAGGAGGACGCGGTGATCCTCGGCGTCGCCAAGATGAACCGGGTGCTCGACGTCGATTTCTCGAACCGCACCGCCCGGGTCCAGGCCGGCATCACCAACCTCGCCATCAGCGCGGCGGTGGCGCACGAGGGCTTCTTCTACGCCCCCGACCCGTCGAGCCAGCTCGCCTGCACCATCGCGGGCAACATCGCGATGAACTCGGGCGGCGCCCACTGCCTGAAGTACGGCGTCACCACCAACAACCTGATGGGCGTGACCCTGGTGATGGTCGACGGCACGGTGGTGGAGATCGGCGGCGACCACCTCGATTCCGCCGGCTACGACCTGCTCGGCCTCGTCTGCGGCTCGGAAGGGCAGCTCGGCGTGGTCACCGAGGCGAGCGTACGGATCCTGCGCGCCGCGGAAGGGGCGCGGCCGGCGCTGATGGGATTCGGCACGGTCGAGGATGCGGGCGCCTGCACGGCGGCGATCATCGGCGCAGGCATCATCCCGGTGGCGATCGAGTACATGGACCGCGAGGCGATCACGATCTGCGAGGCCTTCGCGCATGCGGGCTACCCGCTCGATGCCGAGGCGATGCTGATCATCGAGGTCGAAGGCTGCAAGGAGGAGTGCGATGCGATGCTGGCCCGCATCGTCGAGATCGCAAAACCCTTCAACCCGACGAGCCTCAAGGTGTCGCAATCGGAGGCCGAGAGCGCCGCGATCTGGAAGGGGCGCAAGTCAGCCTTCGGCGCGACGGGCCGCATCTCCGACTACATCTGCATGGACGGCACCATCCCGACCGGGCAGCTGCCGCGCGTGCTCGAGCGCATCGGCGAGATCACCCGATCCTACGGCCTGCGCTGCGCCAACGTCTTCCACGCCGGCGACGGCAACCTGCACCCCCTGATCCTGTTCGACATCAACACGCCCGGCGAGATGGAGAAGGCCGAGGCCGCCGGCGAGGAGATGCTGAAGCTCTGCGTCGAGGTCGGCGGCTGCCTCACCGGCGAGCACGGCGTCGGCATCGAGAAGCGCGACCTGATGACCTACCAGTACAACCCGGAGGATCTCGCCCAGCAGATGCGGGTGCGGGCGGTGTTCGACCCCGCCTGGCTGATGAACCCGGCCAAGGTCTTTCCGCTCGAGGGTCGGATCGCGGCGTGAGCCGGGGGCGCAGGGGGACGGTCACGTCCGGGAGCCTTCCGGACGAGGCCGCCATCCGGACCCTCGCCGACCCGAAGGTGTTCGAGCGCGCCCGCGAGATCGCGCGCTCCGGCGCCGTCTCCGACCTCGTGCGGCGCGGCGACGACCTCGACGCCGCCGTGCAGGGCAGCGAGCCGGCGCCCTACCGGGTCGCGATCCGGCTGGACCCGAACGGGGACGTGGCGGAATTCCGCTGCACCTGCCCCTACGAGTGGGGCGGCGCCTGCAAGCACGTCGTCGCCACCCTGCTGCGCGCCGTCGAGCCCGGGGCCGTGACCGAGCGGCCGCCCCTGCGCGAGCTGCTCGACGGGCTGTCCCGCGAGGCCCTGACGGACCTGCTGCTGCGCCGGGCTGGGACCGACCCCGATCTTCCCGGCTGGATCGAGGTCGAGCTCGCCACCGCGCCCGGCCGCCGTACGGTCGATCCGGCGCCCCTGGCCGCCCAAACCCGGACCGTCCTCGCCCGCAGGGTGCGGAACTACTGGGACGATTACGAGGCCACCGGCCCGGCCGGCGAGCTGCACGCCCTGGTCGAGAAGGCGGTGCCGTTCCTGGAGGCCGGGGACGGACGCAATGCCCTGCGGGTCCTGGTGGCTGTGGCCGAGCCGTTCATCGAGGATTGGCTCGCCGAGATGGTCGAGACCGACGAGGAGATGTACCTCCTGTTCGAGGATCTCGGGCGGATGATGGCCGAGGCGGTGCTGCTCGCCGACCTGTCGGAGGACGAGCGCGACGCCCTGTTCGAGACGGTCGAGGGCTGGCAGGCCGACCTCAGCGACTACGCGCCGGAGGAGTTCTCCCTCGTCACCGCGGCGCTCGCCGCCGGCTGGGACGCGCCCGCGCTCCGGGCGGTGCTCGCGGGCGAGGCCGGGGCGTCCCTGCCGGAGACCGAGAAGGCGCCGGGTCTGGTCGCTGCGCGCCTGCGGGCGCTCGCGGGAAGCGGCCGCACCGAGGAGTACCTCAACCTCGCCCGGGCCGCCGGGGACGGGGCGGCCTTCGCCGGCATGCTGGTGCGCCTCGGCCGGGCCGACGAGGCCGTCGCCTACGCGGCCGAGCACGTCACGAGCCCGCTCCGGGCACTCGACCTCGCGCGGCGCCTGCGCGGGGCCGGGCACCCCGATCAGGCCCTCGCTCTGGCGCGGAACGGCCTCGGCCTGCGCGGCACCACCGCGGAGAACGACGTCCTCGGTCACGGCCCGGTCGCGCCGCTGGCGCACTGGCTGCGGGACGAGGCGAACGCCCTCGGCCGGCCCGACCTCGCCCGGGAGGCGGCCCGCGCCGCCTTCGCCCACACCCTCTCCCTGGCCGATTACATCGCGGTCCGGACTCTGGCCGGGACGGAGTGGGACCCGGTGCGCGACGACCTCCTGGCAATCCTCGACGGCGCCGATCGCGCTCCCGACCGGATCGCGATCCTGCTCGAGGAGGGGCTGGTCGGCGATGCCATGGCGGCGTCCGGCCGTGGGGACTTCACCGACGAGGCGGTGCTGCTGCGCCTGGCCGAGGCGGCCCTGGAGCGCGACCCCGCCTGGGCCGCCCGCTTCGCGGAAGGGAGGGCCGAACCTCTCCTGACCGGCGGCTCGACGCCCGCCTACGAGCGGGCCGCCGCCTGGCTCGCCCACGCCCGGCGGGGCTACCTGGCGCAGGGCAGGCGGACGGAGTGGGCCGCGCGGATCGAGGCCCTGATCGCCGCGCATAAGCGGCGCTACAAGCTCAAGCCGCTGCTGGAGGCCTTGCGCTGACGCTCAGGCCGGCGGCCCGAGCGGCGCGCAGCGGAAGGCGCCGTAGCCGCCCTGCGCCAGGCGCTCGGCGAGCGCCGGCAGGACGCGGTCGGCCTCCTCGCGCAGGGTCCAGGGCGGGTTGACCACGATCAGACCGCTGCCGCTGAGCCGCGTCGGGTCGGGTCGGTGGATCAGGAGGTCGAGGCGCAGGGCCGGGCGGGGGAGGGCGGCGTCGAGGCTCGCCGCGAGGCGGTCGATCGCCGCGACGTCCTTGATCGGGTACCAGGCGAGGTAGGTGCCGGTCGCCCACTTGCCCACCGCCTTCAGGAGCTCGCGGCCGAGGCGCTCGATCTCGCCCGGCACCTCGTAGGGCGGGTCGATCAGCACCAGGCCGCGGCGCTCCTTCGGGGGGATCAGGGCGGGGAGCGCCGTCCAGCCGTCGAGGGCCAGCACCTTGGTGCGCGGGTCCTGGTTGTAGCGCGCGTGCAGCACGGCGCCGTCGGCCGGATGCAGTTCCACGAACACGCCCTGGTCGCCGGGGCGCAGGAACTCGCGGATCAGCGCCGGCGAGCCCGGGTAGGTCGTCTCGCCGTGGCGCGCCCGCACGGCCGCCACCGCCTCGCGGTAGGGCGCGAGCAGGACCTCGACCTCGTCCGGGAAGGGGGCGTCGAGGCGGCCGATGCCGTCGTGCCACTCGCCAGTGCGCCCGGCCTCGTCGGCGGTCAGGTCGTAGAAGCCGAGGCCCGCATGGGTGTCGATCGCCCGGAACGGCGTCGCCTTGCGCTGGAGATGCGCCAGCACCCGGGTCAGCACCCAGTGCTTGAGCACGTCGGCGTGGTTGCCGGCGTGGAAGGCGTGGCGGTAATTCACGGATCCTGAGCCCTCGTCTCGCCGTCCCGCGTGAGAATCGGCGCGCGATGCCCTATCATCATCGCATGCGCCGCGACGAGGTCATCGCCCGCCTGAAGTCTGCCGAGCCCGCCCTGCGGGCGAGCGGCGTCGCCGCGCTCTACTTGTTCGGCTCCCACGCCCGGGACGAGGCCCGGGACGATTCGGACATCGACGTGTTCGTCGATCCGGAGCCCGGTGTGACGTTCGGCTTCCTGCCCTTCATGGCGGCCTGCGAGGCGATCGAGGCTGCCGTGGGAGGCCGTGTGGATTACGGCACGCGCAGCGGCCTGCACCCGCTCCTCCGCCCGCAGATCGAGCGAGACGCGGTCAAAGTGTTCTGATGGCTGGCCACTCGCCCCGCATCTGGTTGCTCGACATCCGAGGCGAGATCGCCGGCATTCGTGACCTGACCAAGAACGCTAACTTCGAAGTGTTCGCGGGAAGCTGGGCCATGACGCGAGCCGTGCAGCACGCGCTGTTGATCATCGCGGAAGCCGCCAAGCACGTCCCGCCTGATCTGAAGGCTTCGGCGCCGTCGGTGCCATGGCGGCAGATCCATGGACTCGGCAACATGCTCCGCCACGAGTATCGCCGGATCGACCCGGTCGTATTGTGGTCCGTGATCACCGAACATCTGGCGCCTCTCGACGCCGCGGCCGTGGCTCTTCTCAATCAACTGCCAGACGAGTGATGCCGCCGCGCCTTCGAACGGACTCGTTCGGAGGCGCAAGGCAAGCCCGAACGGGCGCCGGTACTGATGCGCCGGACGCCTTGGCATCGACGTGTCGATGCCAAGGCGCGAGGGTATGTTGGTGATCTTGATCGCCGGGTTCACCGCCGGGCCAGCGGTGTCCTTGTA
>NZ_LABY01000186.1 GCF_001043975.1 Methylobacterium variabile | reverse complement strand
CTTCAGCCCCGACCGCGGCGCGCGCTCGCAGGGCACCGTCGACCTGGAGCTGGCGGTCAGCTTCGCGGGCGGGCGTCCGGTGATCGTCTCGGAGACCAGCCGGGTGGTGCGCCGCGACGCGGTGGCGAGCCGCGAGTAGCGCAGCCGCCCTGCCGGGCTGCGGGGAGCGACCCGGCAGAGACGCTCGCCCGCGCATCATTTTCGCCGGCGAACCGGCGGCTCCTGCCTCGCAGGCCGTTTCCGGGCGAGGGGTTGATGCCTAGATTTCCGAACATGACCGGGGCCGGCGGCGATGGGCGCCCCGAGGACCCTGCTGCCGGGGACGATGGGACACGATGCGGACATGACCTCGCGTGAGCAGTTGCAGGCGCTGATCCGGGCGGAGATCGACCGGCAGCGCCCCGTCGCGGTGGCCCGTCGCACCCTCGAGCTCCTGGTCGAATCCGCCACGCGCAACCTCGATGCGCCGCCGGGCTACCAGATCGTCGACCGGGACGGGCGCCCGCGCACCCGCATGGTCGGCGGGGAGGCGGTGTCCCTTGGCCTGAGCGACCTCGTCGACGAGCTGCGCCGCCAGCATCCCGGCCTGTTCCAGCCGCCAGCCGCCCCCGCCCCGCCCGCGGCGGCAGCGGCGGACGATGCGCCGCGGGACTGGATCGTCGTGAAGCCGCCGGCCCGGCCGGAGGTGCCGCCCCGCCCCGCCCGGACCGGACGGCTGCGGGAGGCCCTCGCCGATCTGCGCGCGCGCCTGCGCCGCCCGGCGCGGGAGCCGGCCGCCCCGGCGGCCGCGCCGCTCCCGATCCTGCCGCCCGCGCCGTCCGGCGAGGGGCTGAAGCCCGGCCTCGCCCGGCCGCGTCCGCTGCCCGGCCAGGGCGTGCCCCGCCGCCCGCTCTACGCCGCCCTCGGGACGCTGGCGGTGCTGGGCGCCGGCTACGCCGCGCTCCGCAGCGGCGAGCCCGCCCGCGAGGCCGCGACCGCGCAACGTTCCGCCTCCGGGAAGGCCGCCGATGCGCGCACGGCCGAGGCCGGGCGCACGGAGGCCAAGCCTGCGGAGGCCAAATCCGCAGAAGCCAAGCCGTCCGAGACGAAGCCTGCGCCGAGGAACGGCGAGGCCAGGCCTGCGGAGGCCAAATCCGCAGAAGCCAAGTCGTCCGAGGCGAAGCCCGGCGCGAAGCGCGAGCCGGTCGAGACCGGGGCCCTGGTGCCGGACGCGGCCGGGCCGGTCGCCGGCGTCGCGGAGGTGCTCGACACCGCGACCCTGCGGCTCGGCGGCCGGACCCTGCGCCTCTACGGCGTCGAATCCGCCCGGGGGGCGCAGGCGAGCGACCTGTCGGGCTATCTCGGCGGCCGCCCGGTGAACTGCCAGCCCACCGCCGCCCGCACCGCCTGGATCTGCACCGTCGACGGCCACGACCTCTCCGAGGTGGTGCTCTACAACGGCGGCGGCCGCGCCACCGCCGAGGCGACGCCGGATCTGATCGAGGCCGAGCGCCACGCCCGCACGGGCAAGCTCGGGATCTGGGCCAAGCCCTGAGCCGGCGGCCCGGCGCGCGCTACCACAGGCCGGGCGCCCCGAGCAGCGCCACCAGGGCGCCCTGGCGCCCGGTCCCGGTCTTGGCGAACACGGCCTTGATCTGGCTGCGGGCGGTCCCGACCGCGATGCCGAGGGCGTTGGCGGCCTCCTCCAGGGAGGCGCCGGCGGCCAGGAAGGCGGCGAGCCGCGCCTCCGCCGCGGTGAGGCCGAAGACCTGCGCCAGCAGGGTCGGGTCGGGCCGCCGCTCGGCCTCGAGATCGGTGATCGTCAGGAGTGCGCTGGCGCCCAGGAACGGCGAGCGGGCGGCCTCCGCCAGCGGCAGGACGCGCAGGACCAGGGGACGGCGGTCGGGCCGCGGCACCAGGACCGGGCCCGCCGCGAAGGGCCGACGCGACTGAAGCGCCTGCGCCAGGGCCGCGATCTCGTCCCGGGCTCGCGGGTCGGCGACCCGCAGCACGCCGTCGCTGATCCGGAACGCGGCGTCGAGCAGGGCTTCCGCCCGCGCGTTGGCGCCCACGATCCGGCCGCTGCCGTCGAGGGCCAAGGCCGCCTGGGCGACCTGGTCGAGCCCGCGCAGGGTGCCGTCGAGGGCCGCGCGGCCGAGGGCTTCCGACAGGGTGGCGGCCTGGCCGAGCCGTCGTGCGAGGCCGGCGAGGGGCCGCACCTGCTCTGCCGCGAACGGGCCGCGTCGCGCCTTGCGCTGGACCGACACGGCCCAGTGCTCGGCGCCGGCATGGAAGCCCGCCACCGCGAACCAGTGATAGCCGTGCGGCACCAGCAACTCGTTGTAGAACGGCGCGCGGGCCATCTCCTCGCCGGTCAGTATGTCGTGGTCGGTGACGACCTCGCCCCGCATCACCCGGGGCACGGCCCGGGTCCGAAGGTCCCTCATGTGCCAGCCGTGCCGGAAGTAGTCGGCGACGAGGTCGTCGATCTCCGGGGTGCAGGGCACGCCGGGCGCCCGCTGGTGGCTCTGCAGCAGCATGGCCCCGTCGCCCCCGACCAGGCCGGAGACCATCGCCAGCACGGCGCCCCAGCGGGACGGATCGAGGGCCGCCTCGCCGAGGCCCTCGTCGAGGCGCCGGATCGTGTCGTCGGTCGGACCCATGGCGTCTGCAGCTCTCGGACTTGATCCGGCCGGATACTACGTCATGGGGCTCCAGGATGCCGGGGGCATCCCCCTCGGATCGACAGGATTTGTTCGCCGGCGCAGGACGTCGCCGGCCCGGACGGGCCTCAGGGCTCGCCCGGGACCGGCGGGGCCGCCGGCGTCAGCCGAAGGCTCCGACCTCGTGCTGGATCATGCCGCTGATCTCGCGCACGAGGCCGAACAGCCGGCGGATCGGCGCGAACAGGGTGCGGTGCTCGGCCTCGTAGGTGCCGACGCCGCGCGGGCCCGCCGGCTCGCCGAAGTTGAGGCCGAGCGTCGGGTCCGGCGATACCGGGAAGATGTCGTCGAGGAGCTTGAGGCAGCTCTCGACGTCGAGGCGCAGGATGCGCTCGATCAGCACCTCGCGGGTGATGCCGCTCTGCGGCCGGAAGCCCGGGATGTGCACCGCCAGGAACCAGATGCGGTGGATGAGCGCCAGGCGCAGCGCGTGCAGCAGGGCGAGCCGCGGCGTCATGGCGGGCAGGTCGGGGGCGACCGTGTGGAGCATCAGGTGGTCGTGGGTCAGGCGGCCGAACAGGCGGCGCAGGTGCGGTGCCAGGTTGAGCCGGTCGAGGGCGGCGGCGATCGCGACGATCTCCTCCCGCCGTCCGTCCCGGGTCGCCCGCCGGGCCCGCTCGAGCCAGACGGACGGGTCGAGGGTGTCGATGTAGGCGCGCAGCACGTCGAGGTCGCCGACGGCGGTGGCCTCCTGCACCAGCCGGAAGGCCCGGGCGAAGCGCTCGGAGCGCTCGCGCATCTCGACGAACAGGTCGGGCGCCCGGCCCGCCGCCCGCCCGACCCCGTGCAGGGAGTTGGCGAGGAAGCCGAGCTGCTGCAGGATCGCGTTGTTGGGGATCGCCCGCATCTGGCGCGGATGGGTGATGGCGACCGGCCCCCCGGCATCGGATTGCCGCGCCACCGGGCGCGAGCCGGTGCGGTCGATGAGGTTCGGCCCGAAGGTGCCGAGCAACGCCGCGTAGCCGGGATCGTTGACCAGGGTCTCCATGTCCTGGCGCACGCCGGTGAAGAACTCGGTGGCGAAGTCGGCCTCGGCGTAGATCGGGTCCGGGGCGGGCTGGAGCCGGCTGTAGATGTGCTCGCCGATGCGCGCGACGGTGGCCTCGGCGAGCGCCTTGGTGCCGAACATCAGGTAGCCGTCGCTGCCCTGGAAGCTCGATTCGAGGCTGGTGCGGATCCCGGCCTCGCGGTTGCGCCGCCGCGCGTGGTCGGGGGCGAGGTAGGCCAGCCGGTCGGCGAGGCTCGTCGGGTGCGCGCCGCGGCCGATCGACTCGCCGTGGGTGTCAAAGATGACGAGCTCGATGTCCGTCAGGCCGCTGGCGGCCATCAGCTCGGTGATGCGGAAGCGCAGGCGCTCGATCCAGAAGGTGGCGGCGAGCTGGCCGACGTAGCGGCCGGAATCCGAGTAGCCGAACTGCACCACCAGGCGCCCGGTGCGCTTGAGGTAGGCCCGCCAGTGAGGCGAGCGCAGCGCGTCCTCGATCACGTGCACGCCCTGCTCGAGGGCCGAGGCGGTCTCGAACAGCGGCGTGATCTCGACCCGGTCGCCGATGCCGAAATGCTGCGCCAGCCAGAGGGCGGCGAGGAGCGTGTAGCCGGTCTCGGTCTCGGCGATCAGGAAGCGGACCGGGTGGGTGCCGTCGACATGCTTGAGGATCTGGGCGATCGTCATCATCAGCCGGGCGGCCGAGGCCCGCTCGGCGGCGAGAGCGCCGAAATCGACCGGGACCGCGGCGACGGTGTCGAGCTGGGCGTTGATCGAGGCGAGGTGGGAGCGGCGCTGGGCCGGGTCGGTCGGGTCGCCCTCCTGCTCCAGGGCCCGGCGCACGGCGTTGTGGACCTGGCTGGCGTTGAGCCGGAAATGCGGCAGGCCGTTCTGCAGCCCGTGGGCGGCGCAGCCCGCGCGCAGGACGCAGAGCCTGAGGCGCGCCTCGTCGTCGGCCGCCCCGGCGATCGCCTGGTCGAGGAGGGCGAGGAGCGGCCCGGCCGAGGTCTGGGCCCGATCGCGCTCGATGATGAGGGCGAGGGCGAAGCGGTGCACCTCCTCGAGGCCGGGCTGGTCGCCGAGCTTCGGTGCCACCGCGAGCTGGCGCACCACCGCCGCCCGGGCCTCCTCGGCGAGCCGCCGGGCCGGCGCCGCGGCGGGGTCGTCGGGCAGCTGCGCCAGCACCCGGTCGAACTGGGTGCGCTTCGATTCGAGCCGGTAGCGCAGGGTGTCCCACCAGCCGATATCGGTGCGCCCGTCGGTGTCGCAGCCGACCCAGGAGGCGATCACGACGGGCTTGGGGACGAGCTCGCTCCAGCGGTCGGGCCAGCGCTCGCGGGCGGCCCGCAGCAGGGCGGCGTTGAGCCCGTCGAGGGCGGCCCGGCCGTGCTGGACCGCGTGCCGGGCCTGGTCGAACTCGTCGTTGAGGGTGATCACCGGGTCGGCCCGGGACGAGAGCGCCGCGGCGGCGGCGATGGGGGCGCGCCGCGCCGCCGGGTCGGGCTCGGAGGCGGCCTCGGCCAGGAGCCGGGCCACCGCCTTCGGCATCCCGAAGGTCGGGTGGGCGGTGAACACCGCCGCGAAGCGCGTGCGCTCGACCCGGGCGCGGGCGGCCTCGAACGACATCTCCGGGTCGCCGACGGCCGCCGCCGCCACGGCCGCGGTGGCGGCCGTCGAATCCTTCTCCGATCCGAGGCCCAGATAGGCCCGCAGCCGCGCCGCCCGGGCCTCCAGCGCCTGGCCGCGCAGGCGCACGAACAGGCCCTCGAGGTTCTCCTCGCTGATCTCGCCCCGGTCGAAGCGGCGGCTGATCGCCAGCGCCACCGTCAGGACGGGATTGCGGAAGGGATCCTGGCTCGCCTGGTGGCGGGCCTCCTCGACAAGCCCGAGCAGATCCTCCTCCAGGCGCAACTCCTCCGGGCGCAAGTCCTCCAGGGGCAAGTCCTCGCGCTTCTCACGGGCGGCGTGCGGGCCGGTGCCCTGGATCTCGGGGCCTTGAAGCTTGTCCATCGGTCGCTTCGTCCTGTGGCCGGATCACCGTCCGGCGAGAGGCGCGCGGGATGCGCTCGGGGTTCGTGACGCAAGGAGCGTTCCGCGACCCGGCCACGCTTTACCTCGGGTCCTCCCGGGTGGCGAGCCGCCTCGTCGCCCGCTCTGCTGCTCCGGCGACACACCCGGCCCGGATTCACACCCGGCGGATGGTTAAGATTTGGTGAAGGCCCCATAGTGCCGGCCCCGAAGACGCTGACTCGCGGAGCAACGCGCCATGATGTCGATCGGAGCCGCCCTGGCAACGGCCACCACGCTCGTCGGCGGCACCCTGCCGGCCGGGTTGATGGCAAAGCGCGCATCGGCGCCCGCGCACACGGCCGAGGAGACCGAGGATTCGCCCGAGGCACCGCCGGCGGACGCCGCGCTGCTCGTCGCCGTCGAGGCGGGCCTGCGCGAGGCGGGCTACCTGCCGGCCTGACGCCGGGCAGGCGCGAATCCCCCGCCTTCCTCCGGTCTCCTGATCCTGCCCCCACCGGGCGGGTCTCGCACACCGCATGCGCGGCCGTCGCTGCGCGACCGGACACGCCGCCGGAAATGCTCTAAGGCTGGTATCACGATGGAGATGATCGTGATTCTGGCTGCCGCGGCAGCTCTGGTGTTCGCGGGCCTGGTGCTCGTGTTCGCGCATGGCCGCGCCCGCCGCCCGCCCCTGCGGCTCCCGCACGAGCAGGAACTGGAGGACCGGGGCGACGAACTCTTCCGCGACTTCGACCAGGATCTCGCCGGCGTGCTGGAGCAGGCGGCCCGGCAGCCGGAGGCGCATCGCGCCTTTCCCGAGCAGCTGGAGGCGCCCGACGCTCCCCGCTTCCGACCGCAGGGCCGCATGACCATCGACCACGATCCGCAGGAGCCCGGCCTGACCCGGCCGGCGCCCCACGATTCCACGCGCGACGGAGAGGCCCGGTGAGGAGCGCCGCCGCGATGTCCGTGCTCCTGGCTGCCTGCCTGGCCGCGTCCTCCGCCGCCCGCGCGGCGCCGGACGACGCGGCGCCGGCCTGCCCGGCGCCGCAGGCGCCCGAGTTCGCGGGGGCGAAGGGATTTCGCCTCTGGGTCACCCGGCAGGGAACCATGACCTGGACCAACCCGTTGCGGCCGCTCTCGCCCGAATCCGTGCAGGTGCTGCAGGTGGTGATCCGCAACAAGGTCGCGACCGCCTACGGCCCCGACCTGTCGGGCCTGCGGCGCGGCCCCTCGCCGGCCGCCCTGGAGGCGCAGAACAGCGCGACGATCCAATGGTCCGGCGCCGTCGCCGACCTGCCCCCGACCCTGCGCATCCTGGCCGATGACGGCGGCCAGGTCCTGGCCGAGCTCAAGTTCCAGGCCTGCGGCGACGCCCCGAAGGTCGCGGAGCCGAAGGCCTCCAAGCCGGTCCCCGCGGCCCGCGCCACACCAAAAAACGCCCCCAAGGATGCTTCCAAGGGTGCCTCCAAGACGGCGACCAGGCCGGATGCGGGCAAGGTGGATGCGGCCGAGGCGGGCGGATCCGCCGGGGCCGAGGCCACCGCCGCCGATCCCGCCAAGGCGAATGTGCCGCGCGCGTCCAGGCCGCGGCGGGAGAAGGCCGCGGCGCCCGCCGAACCCGCGTCCCGGACGCCCGGCGGCCTCGTGCTGCCGCAGGGCGCGATCCCCTGACCCCCGGCCCGGCGCTTCGGCGCCGCCGCGGGTTTCCTCCCTCACGCCTGATTTCGGAGACGTCCCACCATGTACGATTCCTGGCTGCGCCTCGGCCTCGATACCGTCCGCCTGGGCCTGGAGGCGCAGACAGTCGTCGCCCTGCGCCTGGCCAAGCTCTCGCTCGGCGGTACTGCGGCCCAGGTCGAGGCGCAGCGCATGGTGACGGAGAAGATGGTGGCCGCAGCGGAAGCGGCGATGACCCTGGCCACCGGCGGCACGGCCGAGCGGGTGGTGCGGGACTACCGCCGGAAGGTCCGGGCCAATGCCCGCCGGCTCAGCCAAGGCTGAGGCGACGCGTCTGACCAACGATGAAAAGACGATGAGCTTTGGTTCCGTTCTCGAAACTTCGCCAAGCCTCTGGCGCGGTAGCGAAGATACGAGATGGACCAACGGGTCCCGTCGATCTCGGTCATGACCGAGACTGAAATTGATGCGTCGGCATCCTGGGCCGTCGGCATCGGACGATCGTTCGACTGAGTTTCGGGCGGCCCCGCTCTCGACCTCGGGACGAGGTCGCGGACCGGAGACGCGCGCGTCACCGTCAGGATGGCGCCGGGATCTCCCGGGAGCGCTCCGAGGAGCGTTGCGCCGCAGCGTCGCTGCGACCGGCCGGGGCGTGCGGGCTCCCGGCCCGGTCCGATCACTTGCGGGCGGCCATCATGTCGTGGGTCAGCACCGTCAGCTTGCCGATGAGGCTGGTGATGTCGCCGTGGGTGCAGGACCACTGCGTCCCGATCGCCCCGCCGTCGGAGGAGACCGAGACCACCGCCACGGAGCGGAGCTTGCCCTCCCGGGCCAGGCGCAGCTGCTCCTGCAGCACCTCGATCATCGAGGCGGTGTTCTCATCGACGGGCGCCGCGGCCACGGCCTGCGGGAAGGCGATCACGCGGTTGGATTCGGCGGCGATTTCGCTCATGGGACTCTACGGACGCTCGAAGGAATCGGGAACCCCGGAGCTCTGTCCGACCGCGCGGCGGTCGGGCACCCCTCCAGGCCTTTGATGGTGCCGCATCGTTCGCGACGCGCCGGTACGCGCGCCGTCGGACAATGCGCCGGGGCGGTCGAGCCGCCCCACGAGTTCGGCTAGGCCGGCCGGCAGGGTCTCGGACAGGCAGCCGTCGAAGGCGGCGTGCAGGCCCGGTCCCAGGACGGCGGCGAGGCGACCGGCGTCACCCGGCCGGATGGCCCGCGCCGGCACGACGGCGGGAGCCGGCCCGGTGGGCAGATCGTGCATCCAGCATGACGTCATCCGCAGCCTCGTATCGCAGGAGCCGCCCCGGGCCCAAAACTGCCCATTCGGGCGCGGATCACAATCCCCGCTCTGCGGCCGAGCTTTCACTTCCAAACGTGATGTTGTTAGACCGCAACACTTCGCGCGCGGCCGTCGCCGGCACGACGTCGCCCAACGGGGGCATCCCGCGCCGGCTTCGCCGGGTGAGCCATATCAGCTCCGTCAGCAGCGGCACTCGCCGGCGGAACTGCACAAAACTAACAGTAATGTTTCAAAAACCGGCCGAGAGAACCTCGTAACTAACTTTTGTTATAACAATCTTGAATTGAAATGTGTTACCTCAAGATAGAAATGGTATGGTGGGGTGCCTTGGCCGAGTTTCTCATCCGCAAGCTCGAGCATTTCACGAGCTTGTCCTCCGACGACAAGCAGGCGCTCGACCAGGCGGCGCGCCAGCGCACGCGTCGCATCCGGTCGCGGGACGACATCGTTCACGAGGGTGACCTGCCCCAGGGCGTAAACTTGATCCTCGAAGGCTGGGCCTGCCGCTACAAGACCCTCGAGGATGGACGTCGCCAGATCATCGCCTACCTGCTGCCCGGCGACCTGTGCGATCACAACGTCGCGATCCTGCGCGAGATGGACCACTCGATCGGCACCGTGACGGCGGTGACCCTGGCCGAGATTCCCACCGAGACCATGCGGCAGCTCACCAGCGGCCACGCCCGGCTGTCGCAGGCCCTGTGCTGGGAATCCCTGGTGGCGGCGGCGATCCAGCGCGAGTGGACGGTGAACATCGGCCAGCGCACCGCCTTCGAGCGCCTGGGCCATCTCCTCTGCGAACTCTACGTGCGGCTGCGCGCGGTCGGGCTCACCCAGGGTTGTGCCTGCGAGCTGCCCCTGACCCAGGCCGAGATCGCCGACACGATCGGGCTCTCGGTGGTGCACGTGAACCGCACGCTGCAGGAACTGCGCAGCGTCGGGCTGATCTCCCTGCGCGGCCGCGAGCTCACCATCCACCGGCTCGATGCCCTGCAGCGGGCGGTGCAGTTCAATCCGAACTATCTGCATCTAGGCCGGGAAGGACGGCACCTCGATTCCAATGAAGTCTGACGCCGACCGGTTCGAGGCTTGTGAGACGGCGGAGGGCGAAGAACCCGACTTCCGCCGGATGATCGAGAGCATCCCGCACCTGGTCTGGCAGTCGGACTCACGGGGCGACTGGGTCTGGGCCAGCCGGCAATGGGCCGCCTTCACCGGCCAGACCCCGGGCCGCAGCCGCGGCTACGGATGGCTCGAGGCCGTGCACCCGGAGGACCGGGAGCGCACGCTCCAGGCCTGGCGGGCGGCGTCGCGCCGCGGCCACCTCGCCGTCGAGCATCGCCTGCGCCGGGAGCGGGCCGGGGAGGCGGAGGAGGCGTATTTCTGGTTCTCCACCCGGGCGACGCCGAGGCGTGCCGCCGACGGCCGGCCGACGGCCTGGTTCGGCACCTCGACGGACATCCACGCCCTCTACCTGATGCGCGAGGCGCAGGAGCGCTTGGTCTTCGAGCTGCAGCGCCGGGGCCGCAACAACCTCGCGGTGATCCGGGGCATCGTGCGCCGCGTCGCGGAGACCGCCGAGACCGCCGACGAGGTGGTGGCCTACGTCGACGACCGCCTCGCCGCGATGGCCCGCATCCAGGCCGAGGTCACCCGCGAGCCCCTGGTCGGCGTCGCCCTGGACGTGCTGATCCGGGACGAACTCTCCGCCCACGCCCTGCCGGAGCCGTGCGAGCTCGCCGGCCCGCAGGTCCGCCTGTCCCCGGAGGTGGCCGAGAAGCTCGGGCTCGCCCTGCACGAGCTGGCCCTCGGCGCCGTGCTCGACGGCCACGACCGGATCGCCGTGACCTGGGTCGCGTCGCCGGCGTGCCTCACCCTGACCTGGAGCGAGCGGGCGGGACCGGGCGCGCGCCGCGGCGACGGCGGAACGCTGCGCAACGAGATGCTGGAGCGGATGCTCGCCTACGACCTGCGCGCCACCGCCACCGTCGCGCAGACCGGCGACGAGCGCCGCATCGTCGTCGCGGTGCCGTTGCCGAGGTGATGCCGCGATCGCGGCTGTTTCACGTGGAAACGGGGAGCGACCGGACGGTTTGAGGATCCGTCAACCATGAGCGTGGCCGGGACCGCCCCGGATCCTGCAACCCTGGGCAGGCACGCCCGCGCATTGACGCCCGCCGGAGCGCGGAGCAACAGACGGATCTCCCGCCCGCGTCGCTCCCCGACACAGCTCTCCGCGTCCCCATGTCCGACTCGTCCGCCGCGCCGTTCACCCGGGCCGGCATCCTCACGGGAATCCGGCTCAGCCTGCCGCTCTGGCCCAGCATCGCGGTGTTCGGCGCCGCGTTCGGTGCCGCGGCGGCCCAGCGCGGCCTGAGCCTGGCCGAGGCGGTGGGGGCCAGCGCCCTCGTCTATGCCGGCTCGGCCCAGATGGTGACCCTCGAGGTCTGGGGCCAGCCCTGGACGGTGAGCGCGCTCCTCGCCGCCATGACGGTCACCGGCCTCATCAACGCCCGCATGATCCTGATGGGCGCCACGATCCAGCCCTGGATGCGCGGCACGCCGCTCTGGCGCACGGCACTGACGCTGTTCGTGCTCGTCGACGCGAGCTGGCTCATCGGCGTGCGCCACCGGGCGGAGGGCGGCCGCGACCTCGGCGTGCTGTTCGGCTCCGGCATCGGCCTGTGGCCGCTCTGGGTCGCCTCGACGGCAGCCGGCCACCTCGCCGGGGCCCTCGTGACTCAGCCGCGGGCCTACGCCCTCGACATGATCCTGCCGGTGTTCTTCGCCGCCATGCTGGCGCCGCTGTGGCGCGGGGTGCGGCCGGCGCTGCCTTGGCTCGCCTCGGGCCTCGTGGCGCTCCTGGTGCAGCGACTGGTGCCGGGCTACGCCTTCATCGCGGCGGGGGCGGCGGCGGGGCTCGTCACCGGCCTCCTCGTCGACGACGGGGCGAAGCGGTGATCGACGCAGCTCTCGCCGGGCCCGCCGGTCCCTGGATCGCCATCCTCGCCCTCGCCCTCGTCACCTATCTCTGCCGCGCCTCGGGCGTGGTGCTGATGAGCCGGGTGCGGCTCACGCCGCGGGTCGAGCGGGGCTTGCGCGCCCTGCCGGGCTCGATCGTGGTGGCGACGGCCCTGCCCACCGGACTCACCGCCGGCCTGCCGGGCTTCCTGGGCCTCGCGACCGCCGCCGCCGTGATGGCGCTCACGCGGTTCGAGCTCGCCGCGGTGCTGGCGGGGCTGGGGGTCGTGGCGGCCGGGCGGGCGCTGGGGCTCTAGAGCATTCGACGACGTGGAGGCCGGTTCGCCGAGGACGATGCGGCGCTCCCGCAGTCAGCGCAGCCGCTGCCGGATGCGAAATCCCAGCCCGTCGCGCACGTCGCGGTAGGCGTCGAGGCGCTGCTCGCGGGAGCCCTGCGACACCGTCGGGTCCGGGGTCGGCCAGTACTCGACGTCGGCCGCCACCGTGCGGGTGAGCTCCAGGGCGGCGTGGTGGGCCTCCGGCGAGAGCGAGACGATCAGGTCGAAGTTCAGGCCCTCCCATTCCTCCAGCTCCTCGAGGGTGCGGGGGCGGTGGCGGGAGGCGTCGATGCCGACCTCGTCGAGGGCCGCGATCATGAACGGGTCGGTGGGTTCGCCCCCGCGCACGCCGGCGGACTGCACGTAGACTGACCGGCCGAAATAGTGCCGGGCCAGCGCCTCCGCGCAGGCCGAGCGCACGGCGTTGAAGTTGCAGACGAACAGCACCGACTGCACCCGACGGCCCGGCGCCCGCGGGTCGCCTCTCGACGGGTCGGCCTCGGCGGCCGCGCCGCCGGCAGGATCAGCCACCCGAACCCTCCCGCCGCCGCCGCATCGCGCGCCTCAGCCCTTCCAGTGCAGGGCGAAGATCAGGGTGAACAGCCGACGGGCGGTGTCGTGGTCGATCTCCACCTTGCCCTCCAGCCGCTGGCGCAGCAGCTCGGAGGCCTCGTTGTGGACCCCGCGCCGGCCCATGTCGATCGCCTCGATCTGGCTCGGCGAGGCAGTGCGGATCGCCTTGAAGTAGCTGTCGCAGATCATCTCGTAGTCGCGGATCACGCCGCGGAACGGCGTCAGCGACAGGAGGTGGGTCATCACCGGCTGGCCGTCGGCGGTCGAGATCGCGAAGGAGAGCTTGTTCTCGACGAGGCCGAGCGCCAGGGCGTAGGGACCGCCCTCGTGGTTGGCCACGCGGAAGCTGTTGGATTCCAGGATGTCGTAGATCGCGATGGCGCGCTCGTGCTCCTGGTCGGGGTTGCCGCGCCCGATCGAATCCTCGTCGAGCGTCACCGCCGCCAGGCGCTGTCGCGGATCGGGAGCCTCGCTCGCCATCGGATCTCCTCTCCGGGTTTCGCCGATTCTGGGCGCTTGCAGCAGAGGCGAGCGCGGGCTGGCGCGCAAGCCGGACGTTGGGTGACCCGGACTCTCCGGCTCACAGGTTCAGGCGGATCGCCACCGAGCGGGCATGCCCGTCCAGCCCCTCCGAGCGGCCGAGCGCAACCGCGGCGGGGCCGAGCCGGCGCAGGGCGTCCGGCGTGCAGGACAGGAGCGTGGTCCGCTTCATGAAGTCGAGCACGCCGAGGCCGGACGAGAACCGGGCCGAACGCGCGGTCGGCAGGACGTGGTTGGGACCGCCGACATAGTCGCCGATCGCCTCCGGGGTATGGGCGCCGAGAAAGATCGCGCCGGCATTGCGCACCCGCGCCGCCAGATCGTCCGCGTCCGCCGCCTCGATCTCGAGGTGCTCGGGGGCGAGGTGGTCGACCAGCGGGATCGCGTCGACGAGGCGCTCGACCCGGACGATGGCGCCGTAGTCGCGCCAGCTCGCCGTCGCGATCTCGGCCCGCGGCAGGGTCCTCAGCTGACCCTCCACCGCCGCCGCGACGGCGTCGGCGAGCGCGTCGCTGTCGGTGACCAGGATCGCCTGGGCGGCCGTGTCGTGCTCGGCCTGGGCGAGGAGGTCGGCCGCCACCCAGTCCGGGTTGGCGGAGGAATCGGCGAGGATCAGCACCTCGGAGGGACCGGCGATCATGTCGATGCCGACCTGGCCGAACACCCGGCGCTTGGCCGCCGCCACGTAGGCGTTGCCCGGGCCGACGATCTTGGCCACCGGCCGGATCGTCGCCGTGCCGTAGGCGAGGGCCGCCACCGCCTGGGCGCCGCCGACCCGGAAGACCTCGTCGACCCCGGCGAGGCGGGCGGCGGCGAGGACCAGCGGGTTGGTGACCCCGTCGGGCGTCGGCACCACCATGGCGACGCGCGGCACGCCCGCGACCTTGGCCGGCACCGCGTTCATCAGCACCGAGGAGGGATAGCTCGCGGTGCCCCCCGGCACGTAGAGGCCGACCGATTCGAGGGCGGTCCAGCGCCAGCCGAGGGTGACGCCGAGGGCGTCGGTCTCGCGGTGGTCCGCCGGCACCTGGGCGCGGTGGAAGGTCTCGATCCGGTCCTTGGCGAGCGCCAGGGCCTCGAGGGCGTCGGGGGCGCAGGCCGCCACCGCGGCGTCGATCTCCTCGGGCGCGACCCGGATGGTCCCGGGCCGGAGGTCGAGCCGGTCGAAGCGGCGCGTGTAGTCGATGAGGGCCGCGTCGCCACGGTCGACCACGTCCCGGATGATGTCGCGCACCGCCGCGTCGACATCCTCCGCCACCTCGCGCTTGACCGAGAGCAGGCGGGCGAACTGCGCCTCGAAGTCGGGATCGCGGGAATCGAGGCGCTGCATGCGGGGTCCGGTGATCGAGGCGGCGGGCGTGGCCCGCCGACTGCCAAAAATTTCAGGCCGCGTCGAGGGGGACGTGGACCGGCTTGCTCTCGGCCTGCCAGACCGGGCCGAGATCCTTCATGGCGGCCTCGACGCATTCGAGCTCGAGCCGGATCGCGCCGCCGCCGGCGAAGATCAGCGTCGCGGTGCCGGAGGGCGCCTCGCCGGGCTCGAACGTGATGGCGAGGAGCTCCAGCGGTGCGTCGGGCTCGTCGCGGGGAATGTTGCGGCAGCGCACGGCCAGCACCCGGTCGAAGTGCAGGCCGGTCAGCCGCCGCCGGGGCGGGGCGCCGTCCGGACATTCCCAGTCGAAGCGCCGCGCCACCAGGGCGAAGCGGCGCTCCCGGGGCAGGTAGGCGAGGTCTCCGGTCCGCAGGACCGCATCCTGAAGGTGGGTCGAGATGACCGCGAGATCGTCGGCGTCGAGGGCAGCGAGCTTCAGGAGCTCCATCTCCGCGTCCTTCACTGTCGGCGTCCCTGTGCTTGGGGCCGTCCGTCCGGCGGCGCGGCCCGTGCTGTCGGAGTAATACTGAGCGTAGGTAGCGACGCTCCCCGCCAACGACAACCGTTGCCCGGCGACGGCCATGCGGTTGGGATTCTTCACCATCCTCGCTGCTGCCGCGGCACCGAACGGCCTCAGGCGGCGTTCATGTGCGGATGCCTAGCGTGACCGGCAGAAAGGTCCGGCTTGGACTCGACCTTGGACCCGACTTGGAGGAGAGACCCGTGAGAACGGTGACGACCGCAGCCCTGGCCGCCCTGACGCTCGGCCTCGGCATCGCGCCCGCCTTCGCGCAGTACGGCTACGGCTACGACGATGACCGCCCGCGCCGCCGCTACGAGGAGCGCTACGACTACGACCGCCCGCGCTACCGCGGCTATGACGAGGACCGCCCGCGCTACCGCGACTACGGCGGCGGGTATGGCGGCGGCCGCATCGGCCGGATCTGCGTCACCGCCCGCGGCAACTGCCCGACCCGGCCGGCGCCCCTCAACACCTCCTGCGGCTGCGAGGTCCCGGGCTTCGGCTTCAAGCGCGGCGCCATCGGGTACTGAGGATCCGGTCCGGAACCCGCACGACGTCCGAGCCCGCGTGGCTCTCGCGACGAAGGCGGCATCCTCCGCCGTCGCCCCGGGCCGCGGTTCCCGGGGCAACGGCGGAGACGCCGGACCTTGATCGGTCCGACGTGATCTCTAGTCGATCGCCGGAGTGCCGGCCCGGGCGCGCCCTCACAGCAGGTCGAAGGCCAGCTCGTCGGGCCGGTAGTCGAACACGCCGCAGGTCCGCTGGTCGACCCGGGGCGCCAGGCCGCGCATCACCACCCGGCGGTCGGCGACGACGTAGCCGTCGACCTTGTAGTCGAATGCGCCGCAGGCACCGGCGAAGACGTACGCGATGCCCGAGTAGGTATTCCCGGCCCTGACGCCGTCGAACAGCAGGCTGCCGCTGCGGGCGCCGGCCTCCGCCATGCCGGGGCGGGGGCGGTGATAGTAGAACCGTCGCCGGGCGCCGTTCGCCACCAGGTACATGACCGACCGGTTGTGATCCCAGTACGATCGGCCCGCCCCGGATGGCGGCGCCGCGACCGGGCCGCCCGGGCCGGGGGTGCGGCCGCCCGGCGCGCCGAAATTGTAGATGTGGACGTGGGTGGTCCCGCCGCTCGGGCTGATCACCTGGGCTCGCGCCTGAGCGCCGAGGCCCGTCGCGAGGGCGAGCGCGGCGACGAGACCGGCGATGTTCCTGACCATCCGATGAAATCCCACGTTCAAGAGGCGTGAGGCCGCGTGGATCCGGCGCCGGAACCCGGGGCGCGGATGTCGACGGCGGTCCTCGCGACGTCGCGGGCCGGGCCTGGACTGGCCGAGTCCCGGGTTCCCGGCCCTGGTCTGCGACTCCGTCGCGACGGCACCCTAAGGAATGCCGGCGGGCGGGCAATCCGAACCGGGTTCCAGCCTTAAGGAATGCGAAAGCCGCGCGAGAAAATCCCGGCCTCTCCCGGCGGGCGCGGCCGGGCGCCCGCCGTAGCGGGGAGCGTCAATCCCAGATGTCCGCGTTCAGGATCTCGTGCGCGAGCGCCCGGCTCGGCTCGCGGTGGAGCCCTGGGCCGGAGAGCACGAACTCGACGTCGGCGAGCCGCGGCAGGTCGGGATGGGCGAGCTCCTGGAGCCCGTCCGGGATCAGGCTGCGGGGCTGCGCCATCAGGCCGACGCCGGCGAGCGCCGCGGCGCGCAGGCCGCTGAGGCTGGCGCAGGTGCAGGTGATGCGGAACGCCCGGCCCTCCTGCGTGAGCGCCGCGAGGGCGATCGCCCGGGTGATGCTGGGGGGCGGGAAGCTCGCGAGCGCCACCGGCTCGCCCCGCTCCGGCAGGGCGGTCGGCAGCCCGACCCAGACCAGCCGGTCGCGCCGCACCAGCATCCCTTGCGTCTCGCCGACGTGGCGCTTGCCCAGCACGAGGTCGAGCTCGCCCCGGGCGAGGGCCTCGTTGAGGAAGCCCGTCAGCGCCACGCTCAGCTCGAGGTCGACGGAGGGGTAGGCCTCGCGGAAGTCCCGCAGCACCTCCGAGAGCCGGCTCTGCACGAAGTCCTCGGAGGCGCCGAAGCGCACCTTGCCCCGCACCGGGCCGCCGGCGAGCGCCCGCTCCAGCCGCTCGTGCGCGTCGAGCACGGTGCGGGCGAAGCCGAGCACCGTCTCGCCCTCCGGCGTCAGGGCCACCGAGTGGGTGTCCCGGGCCACGAGCCGCTGCCCGAGCTGCGCCTCCAGGCGCTGGACGTGCTGGCTCACCGTCGATTGGCCGAGGCCGAGCTGCTCGGCCGCCCGGCTGAAGCTGCGGCTGCGCACCACCGCCGCCAGGGTGCGCAGGAGCACGGGGTCGATCAGGCGGGTCATCACGGATCTCCGCATCCTGCATGAGCGACGCGCAGGTTATCGCACTTCACGATAACTGTAATCCCGGGTCCCCGCGTACCCATCCGGCCGCCGGCCGATTAGGTAAGGGCGAACTCCTCAGACAGCGCGTCCGGCCCGTCATGCTCTCCCGCTTCCGCCCCGACAACTTCACGCTGATGATCGTCGGCGCCCTGGTGCTCGGCAGCCTGCTGCCGGTGCAGGACCGGGCGGCCGAGTGGCTCGGCGTCTTCGCCAATGGCTTGATCGCGCTGCTGTTCTTCCTGCACGGCGCCCGCATCGACCGCCAGACGGCGCTCGCCGGGCTCGTGCACTGGCGCCTGCACCTCGTGGTGTTCGCCTCGACCTTCGTGCTCTTCCCGATCCTCGGCCTCGCCGCCGGCCTCCTGAGCCCGACCCTGCTGACCCCGGCGCTCGCCGCCGGCGTGCTGTTCCTGTGCGTGCTGCCCTCGACCGTGCAATCCTCGATCGCCTTCACGTCGGTGGCGGGCGGCAACGTGCCGGCGGCGATCTGCTCGGCCTCGGCCTCGAACATCCTCGGCATGTTCATCACCCCGCTCCTCGTCGCGGTGCTGCTCAAGACGCAAGGCAGCCACCACGGCTTCGACTGGGCGGCGGTCGGCAAGATCATGGCGCAGCTGCTCCTGCCCTTCGTGATCGGGCAAGCGCTGCAGCCGCGCCTCGGCCCGTGGCTGAACCGGCACAAGCCGCTGACCATGGTGGTCGACCGCGGCTCGATCCTGCTCATCGTCTACATCGCCTTCAGCCACGCCGTGGCGACGGGCCTGTGGTCCCGCACGCCGCTGCCGGCGCTCGCCACCATGCTGGTCGTCGACCTGGTGCTGCTCGCGATGGTGCTGGCGGTCACCACCGCGGCGAGCCGCCTCCTCGGCTTCTCGAAGGAGGACGAGATCACCATCGTGTTCTGCGGCTCGAAGAAGAGCCTGGCCTCGGGCGTGCCGATGGCGAACGTGATCTTCGCCGGCCAGGACGTCGGCGGCATCCTGCTGCCCCTGATGCTCTTCCACCAGGTCCAGCTCATGGCATGCGCGGCGCTGGCCCGCCGCTACGCCGCCCGCACGCAGGCCGTGCTCGCCGCCGAGGAAGGCCTGGCGCGGGCCGGCGTGGCGCCCGCCGCCAAGCTCGCGGCGCGTTGACGAAGGATTCACGTCGTCGCGTCATTCTCCACGTCGAGCCAAGTTGCGTACCGGCTCTCGTGAGTGTCCAGCCCCGTCGCGCGTTCCGCGGCGGGGCCGCGCCGTTTGATCGGTCCATCAGGCCTGCTCGACGCGAAGATCATCCTCCCCGGAACGACGATGGAGGATGGAAACACCGTCGAGAGCCGATGGCGGGTCTTTTAGGGTTTCGTTCACCCTGTCGCTTCAGCCGGCGCACACCATCCTGCCACTAACCTCTTCGGTGCCGTCACCCGAGGAGGCGCCCGATGAGCACGTTCGTCCTGCCGCGCCGCGACCTCGGGGCGATCCCGCTCATGCGGCTGCTGCGGGGCTTCGGCCTCGTCCTGATGGCGGCGTTCATCTTCTTCGCCTGCTTCGCGTTCTCGGACACCTCGCCCTACGACGTGGTGGCGATCCCCGCCATCGTGCTCTGGATCCTGCTCGGCGTGCGGCTGTACCGGGGCGCGGTGCCCCTCGTCGGGGTGCTGCTCGTCTACGTGGGGGCCACGGTGGTGGCCTTGATGCCCTATCTCGACGAGGAGCTGCCGGCGGTCTGGACGGTCCAGCTCTGCTACCTCGCGGTGACGGGCATCTTCTTCACGATGTTCTTCTCCGACGAGTGCGACCGGCGGGTCGAGCTCGCCCTCAAGGTCTACACCGCCAGCACGCTGCTCAGCGCCGGCCTCGGCATCGGCGGCTATCTCGGGCTCGTCGGCAACGAGGACCTGTTCAGCAAGTACGGTCGCGCCTCGGGCACCTTCCAGGACCCGAACGTGTTCGGCTCGTTCCTGACCCTCGGCGCGTTCTACCTGCTGCACAACCTGCTCACCGGCCGCGCCCGCCGCCCGCTCCTGTCGGGCCTCGGCCTCGCGATCCTGCTCGCGGGAATCTTCCTATCGTTCTCCCGCGGCTCCTGGGGCGGCACCGTGCTGATGGGCGCCCTGATGGTCGCGATGGTCTACCGCACCAGCGCCCCCGCCTTGCGCCGCCGCATCGTGCTGCTCGCCGCCCTGACGGCGGGCTTCGGGGCGGTCGCCCTCGTCGGCCTCCTCTCCATCGGCGACGTCCGCGAGACCTTCTCCAAGCGCGCCGCGGTCACGCAGGACTACGACGAGGGCGAGACCGGCCGCTTCGGCAACCAGCTGCGCGGCATCGGCATGCTGATCGAGGACCCCCTCGGCATGGGTCCCCTGCGCTGGCGCCGCACCTTCAACCTCGAGCCGCACAATTCCTTCATCGGCGCCTTCTCCAACGGCGGCTGGGTCGCCGGCGTCGCCTTCGTGTTCCTGGTGCTGATGACCACGCGGGTGGGCCTGCGCCTGATGAGCCAGGACACGCCCTACCGGCGCCACGCCCAGATCGTGGTGCCGGCCCTGCTGATGTTCTTCCTCCAGGCGATGCAGATCGACATGGAGAAGTGGCGCCACGTCTACATGATGCTCGGCATCGTCTGGGGCCTGGAGGCGGCGCGGGTGCGCTGGCTGGCCTCGGGAGAGGCGTGAGGGCGGGCGTCGGTTTGCAGGCGCCGGCAAATGGGCTAGAGCCCGGCGAACCCCGCGCCCGCCTCTTGGCCAAGCCCGTCCTTGACCGACGGGCGCCCGAGGCCGCGCCGCCCGACCGCTTCTCTGCGAGACCCGATGCCCAAGCCCGCGAAGGCCGAGAAGGCCGCCACCCTCAAGCCCCGCCTGCCGCGCGGCCTCGTCGACCGCGGGCCGGCCGAGATCGCCGCCACCCACCGGATGCTGGAGAAGATCCGCGAGAGCTTCGAGCTCTACGGCTTCGAGGCGGTGGAGACCCCGTTCATCGAGTACACCGAGGCGCTGGGAAAATTCCTGCCCGATCTCGACCGGCCGAACGAGGGCGTGTTCTCGTTCCAGGACGATGACGAGTCGTGGCTGTCCCTGCGCTACGACCTGACGGCGCCGCTCGCCCGCTACGTCGCCGAGCACTTCGACGCGCTGCCCAAGCCCTATCGCAGCTACCGCGCCGGCTACGTCTTCCGCAACGAGAAGCCGGGCCCGGGGCGCTTCCGCCAGTTCATGCAGTTCGACGCCGACATCGTCGGGGCGCCGACCGTCGCGGCGGATGCCGAGATCTGCATGATGGCCGCCGACACCCTGGAGCGGGTCGGCATCGGTCGCGGCGACTACGTGGTCAAGGTCAACAACCGCAAGGTCCTCGACGGGGTGATGGAGGCGATCGGGCTGGGCGGCGACGACCAGGCCGGCCGGCGCCTCACCGTGCTGCGGGCGATCGACAAGCTCGACCGCCTCGGCCCCGACGGCGTGCGCCTGCTGCTGGGTCCCGGCCGCAAGGACGAGAGCGGCGACTTCACCAAGGGCGCCGGCCTCGCCGACGAGGCGATCGAGCGCATCCTGCGCTACGTCGCGTTCCAGGCCGCCCCGACCGAGGGCGGCGACCGGCTGGCCTTCTGGGAGAGCTTCTTCGGCGGCTGGGGCGAGGTGGTCGGCTCCTCCGAGACCGGGCGCCAGGGCATCGCCGAGCTGCACGCCATCATGAAGCTGTGCGAGGCGGCGGGCTACGGCCACGACCGGGTGCGGGCCGATCCTTCCGTGGTGCGCGGCCTCGAATACTACACCGGCCCGGTCTTCGAGGCCGAGCTGACCTTTCCCGTGGTCAACGAGGACGGCCAGACCGTGCGCTTCGGCTCGGTGGCGGGCGGCGGGCGCTACGACGGCCTCGTCGGCCGCTTCCGCTCGGAGCCGGTGCCGGCGACCGGGTTCTCGGTCGGCGTCTCGCGCCTGTTCGCCGCCCTCCAGGTGGTCGGCAGCCCGATCGTGTCGGGGCAGGCCGCGCCCGGCCCGGTGGTGGTTCTCGTGCTCGACCGCGAGGAGACCGCCGCCTACCAGGCCCTCGTCGCGGCTCTCCGCCAGGCCGGCATCCGCTCGGAGCTCTATCTCGGCGCCTCCGGCATGAAGGCCCAGATGAAGTACGCCGACCGTCGCGGCGCCCCTTGCGTCGTCATCCAGGGCAGCGACGAGCGGGCTAGGGCTGAGGTCCAGATCAAGGACCTGATCGAGGGCGCCAAGGCCGCGGACGCCATCGCCAGCAACGCCGAGTGGAAGGCCGCCCGGCCGGCGCAGTTCTCGGTGCCGGTTGACGAGATGGTCGCGCGGGTGCGCGAGGTGCTGGGGCGGCATTACGGAGGGTGAGGGTCTTCACCCCAATCAAGGTTGTATTTTCACATATCGGGCGTGCGCATCGCCTCTCCCCGCGGGCGGGGAGAGGGCTGCGTCCCCGTTCAGGGGATGCAGCGAGGCGGTAGCCGAAGGTGAGGGGGAGGTGCCGGATATGGCTCCACACCCTCGCCCTTCGGGCTCGCTGCTGACCCGACAAGGGGTCATCAGCCCTCTCCCCGCCCGCGGGGAGAGGGGAAAACCCGCGGTTCATCCGGTGGATGGATGACTGCGGCTGCCCTCCGCAGAGAGCCGCGCGAGCCGCACGGTCGCCAAGCCCGCCCGCGGCTGCTACAGGGCCGTCCGAACATTGTAGGTGTTGGGTCCAATGACGGGTAACGGAGCCGCGGCCCCCCGGCCGGCGGCGGCGCACGAGGCGCTCCTGGCGCTGTTCGAGGACCGGGGCTACGCGCGGGTCGAGCCGCCGGTGCTGCAGCCGGTGGAGCCCTTCCTGGAGCTGTCCGGCGAAGATATCCGCCGGCGCATCTTCATCACCCAGGACGGCGCCGGGGCGGAACTCTGCCTGCGGCCCGAATACACGATTCCCGTCGGGCGCCACCACCGCGCCGTCGCCGACGGCCAGGCGGCCGATTACAGCTATCTCGGGCCGGTCTTCCGCCTGCGGGCGGCGGAGCCCGACGAGTTCCACCAGGCCGGCATCGAGTCGATCGGCCGGACCGACGTGCCGGCGGCCGACGCCGAGATCCTCGGCCTCGCCCTCGACGGGCTCGACCGCCTCGGCCGGCGCGAGCGGCAGGTGCGCCTCGGCGACATGGGGCTGATCACCGCGCTCCTCGACGCGCTCGCGGTCCAGCCGGCGGCCAAGCGCCGGACGCTCAGGGCGGTGGCGGCCGGCCGCTCCCTCGACGAGATCGCCGCGCCGGTCGCGGTCGATGCGGCCCATGCCGGCCTCCTCTCCGCCATCCAGGGCCAGGACCCGCAAGGGGTGCGGGCCTTCGTTGAGGACGTGCTCGCCATCGCGGGCATCAGCCGGGTCGGCGGGCGCACGGCCGGCGAGATCGCCGAGCGCTTCCTCGCCAAGGCGGCGGCCCATGCCGAGGGCGGGGCCGGCCTCGGCGCCAAAGCCCGCGAGGTCCTCGACGCGTATCTCGCCCTCGCCGGCGATCCCGATGCGGCGGCGGTCGCGGCCCGCGACCTCGCCCGCCGGGCCGGGCTCGACGACCCGCGGCTCGAGGCGGCGCTGTCCCTGTTCGAGGAGCGCAACGGCTTCATCGCCGCCCGTGGCCTGCCGCTCGAGCGCTTCGAGTTCACCGGCAGCTTCGCGCGCAACCTCGACTATTACACCGGCTTCATCTTCGAGGTCGCGGAGACCGCGGGAGCCAAGCCCGTCGTCGGCGGCGGGCGCTACGACGGCCTGCTGCAGCACCTCGGCAGCAAGGACGCCCTGCCCGCCGTGGGCTGCTCGTTCTGGCTCGAACGCCTGGCGGAGGCGCGCTGATGTCCGAGATCTCCGATGCTCCGCTGGTCCTGGCGGTGCCCTCGAAGGGCCGCCTGCAGGAGAACGCCGCCGCCTTCTTCGGCCGCGCCGGCCTGACGCTGGCCCAGACCAGCGGCGCCCGCGACTATCGCGGCCGCCTCAAGGGGGTCGAGGGCGTCGAGGTGCGCTTCCTCTCGGCGTCCGAGATCGCCGGCCAGCTCGCCTCCGGCGCGGCCCATCTCGGCATCACCGGCGAGGACCTGATCCGCGAGACCCTGCCGGACGCCGCCGGCCAGGTCGAGCTGCTGACGCCGCTCGGCTTCGGCCAGGCCACCGTGGTGGTGGCGGTGCCCCAGGCCTGGATCGACGTGCGCTCGATGAGCGACCTCGACGAGGTGGCGAGCGACATGCGGGTGCGCCACGGCAAGCGCCTGCGCATCGCCACCAAGTACGTCAACCTGACCCGCCGCTTCTTCGCCGAGCACGGCGTCGCCGATTACCGCATCGTCGAGAGCCTAGGCGCCACCGAGGGCGCGCCGGCCTCCGGCAGCGCCGAGATCATCGTCGACATCACCACCACGGGCGCGACGCTCGCCGCCAACGCCCTCAAGATCCTGGACGACGGGGTGATCCTGCGCTCGGAGGCGAACCTCGTCGCGTCCCTCGCCGCCTCCTGGGGCGAGACCCCGCGCCGGGCCGTGCAAGCGGTGCTCGGCCGGATCAGCGCCGAGGAGCGGGCCCGCACCACCCGCGAGGTCCGGGCCGGCATGCCGGCTTCCGGCGAGATCGACCTCGCGGGGCTCGCCGCCCTGCACGAGGCCGAGCTGCCCTACGGCGCGCCGGAGGGAAGGGGCGAGATCGTCCTGCGCTGCCCCGCGGACGCGGTGTTCGGCCTCGCCGATGCGCTGGTCCAGGCCGGAGCGCAGGCGGTGAGCGTCAGGCGCATCGACTACGCCTTCGCGGCGGAGAACCCGCTGGTGGAGCGGTTGCTGGGGCGGTTGTCGTAAAAGACCCGGGTGCCGTCCGTGCTACGATCCGCGGGTCGGAGGTGGAGGGGCGCCCGGTGATGACGGATCTGCTGCGGCGAGCGTTGGCGGCGCTGGAGAAGCTGTAGACCGAGACGCAGGGCGACCTCGCGCGGGCCCGGCCCGGGCGCATCGTCGGGAAGGGCCTGCATCGGTTTGCGGTACCGCGCCTGCCCTGCCTGATCTTCGACAAGGTGGATGTAGCGGACGATGCCGTGCAGATCGTCACCATCCGCCACGCCGCCCGCCGGGCGGAGCACTGACGGGAAACCGCCAGTGCTCGAGACGGTGGCTTACTCCGCCGCCTCCACGAACACCGTCCCGGCCCGCGGCAGGTTCAGCGCGTCCCACACCTCGACCAGCGCCGCGGTCAGCGCCGCGATGTGGGCCTCGCCGTGGAACGGGGAGGGGGTGATGCGCAGGCGCTCGGTGCCGCGGGGCACGGTGGGGTAGTTGATCGGCTGGATGTAGATGCCGTGGCGCTCCAAGAGCCGGTCGGCCGCCGCCTTGCAGGCTTCCGCGTCGCCGACCATCACCGGGACGATGTGGGTGTCGGTGGCGAGCACCGGCAGGCCGGCCGCGAGGAGCGCCGCCTTGGTGCGGGCGGCCTGGCGCTGGTGCGCCTCGCGCTCGGTGCCCGACTGCTTCAGGTGGCGGATCGACGCGATGGCGGCGGCGGCGATCGCCGGCGGCAGCGCCGTGGTGAAGATGAAGCCGGGCGCGTGGCTGCGCACCGCGTCGCAGAGCGCCGCCGAGCCGGTGATGTAGCCGCCGACGCAGCCAAAGCCCTTGGCGAGCGTGCCCTCGATCACGTCGACCCGGTGCATCACCCGGTCGCGCTCGGCGATGCCGGCGCCGCGGGGGCCGTAGAGGCCGACCGCGTGGACCTCGTCGAGGTAGGTCATGGCGCCGTAGGCCTGGGCCAGGTCGCAGATCTTCCCGATCGGCGCCACGTCGCCGTCCATCGAGTAGACCGACTCGAAGGCGATCAGCTTCGGCCGGTCGCCGGCCTCGCGCAGCAACTCCTCAAGATGGGCGAGGTCGTTGTGGCGGAAGATGCGCTTGTCGCAGCCCGACTGGCGCACGCCCTCGATCATCGAGTTGTGGTTGAAGGCGTCCGACAGGATCAGGCAGTTCGGGATCAGCTTGGCGATCGTCGAGATGCCGGCCTGGTTCGAGACGTAGCCCGAGGTGAAGACGAGGCCCGCCTCCTTGCCGTGCAGGTCGGCGAGCTCGCGCTCGAGGTCGACGAGCGGCGAGTTGTTGCCGGCGATGTTGCGGGTGCCGCCGGCGCCGACGCCGCAGCGCTGCGCGGTCTCGGTGAGCGCCGCCACCACGTCGGGGTGCTGGCCCATGCCCAGGTAGTCGTTCGAGCACCACACCGTGATCTCGCGGGTCGCGGCGTCCGGCCGGCGCCACAGGGCGGTGGGGAAGCGGCCGTTGATGCGCTCGATGTCGGCGAAGACGCGGTAGCGGCGCTCGCCGTGCAGGCGCTTGAGGGCGCCGCGGAAGAGGGCCTGGTAGTCGGTCGCGCTCTGACGGGTCTCGGGCATCGTTGTCCTTCGCGGGCTGGCCGGACGAAGTCCGGGGCGGGACCGGCTGGGCCCCGTGACGGGGCCCGTCCGCGCGGCGGGAGGCCCGGTGAACCGGGACGCCGCTGGTCGCGCCTTGATCTCGCTCAAATGCGACGGCTTTGTCTTTGGAAAAAGTCGAGGGCGAGGGGGGCGTTCTGACGCCTCCCGCGCGGGCACGGAAGCTGGAAATTGGTCATGGCGACGAAGGGTCGCGCGCGATGAGCGGGCAAGGTGACGGCAGGTCCGGCGATGGGACGCGGGAGCAGCGGTTGAAGGCCGCGCTGCGGGACAACCTCAGGCGCCGCAAGGCGCAGGCGCGCGGGCGCGAGGCCGTTGACGAGGGACCGACCGGCGGGGAGCCGGCGCCGGAACCGCCCGCGGATCGAACTTCGGGCGATGAGCGTTGACGGGCAAGCGTAGCGGTATCGTCGCTGCGGTGCAATAATCGGGTTTTGGATCACGGCGCGCGCCAGCGCGCCAGACGCGCCGGACCGCGCGAGGGACGTTGTCACCATGGATCGCATTCACATCATCGGCGGCTCGCCGCTCAACGGGGTCATCCCGATCTCGGGCGCCAAGAACGCCGCCCTGCCGCTGATGATCGCCAGCCTGCTCACGGGCGAGACGCTCGAACTGTCGAACGTGCCCCGGCTCGCCGACGTCGCCTCGCTCCTGCGCATCCTCGGCAATCACGGCGTCGACCACATGGTGGTGGGCAAGCGCCCGGGCCAGAGCACCGAGGCCGGCCAGACCATCCGGCTCACCGCCTCGAACGTCATCGACACCACGGCGCCCTACGAGCTCGTCTCGACCATGCGGGCGAGCTTCTGGGTGATCGCGCCGCTGCTCGCCCGCTTCGGCGAGGCGCGGGTGTCGCTGCCGGGTGGCTGCGCCATCGGCACGCGTCCCGTCGACCTGCTGCTGATGGCGCTGGAGACGCTGGGCGCCACGATCGAGATCGACGGCGGCTACGCGGTGGCGCGCACGAAGAACGGCCTGCGCGGCGGCGAGATCAAGTTCCCGAAGGTCACGGTCGGCGGCACCCACGTCGCCCTGATGGCGGCGGTGCTGGCCCACGGCACCACCGTGATCGAGAACGCCGCCCGCGAGCCGGAGGTGGTGGATCTGGCCGCCTGCCTGTCGCGGATGGGGGCCCGCATCGAGGGCGCCGGCACCCCCCGGATCGTGGTCGAGGGCGTGTCGCGCCTCTCGGGCGCCCGGCACGCGGTGCTGCCCGACCGGATCGAGACCGGTACCTACGCCATGGCGGTGGCGATGACCGGCGGCGACGTGACCCTGGAGAATACCCGGGCCGACCTCCTGCACAGCGCCCTCGACATCCTGGCCACCACCGGCACCGAGGTGACGCCCCTCGACCACGGCATCCGGGTGCGCCGCAACGGCTACGGCGTCGCGGCGGTCGACGTCACCACCGATCCGTTCCCGGGCTTCCCGACCGATCTCCAGGCCCAGTTCATGGCCCTGATGACCAAGGCCAAGGGACAATCGCGCATCCGCGAGACGATCTTCGAGAACCGCTTCATGCACGTGCAGGAGCTGGCCCGCCTCGGCGCCAAGATCCGGCTCGAGGGCGACGTCGCGGTGGTCGAGGGCGTCGAGCGCCTGAAGGGCGCCCCCGTGATGGCGACCGACCTGCGCGCCTCGGTCTCCCTGGTGATCGCGGGGCTGGCCGCCGAGGGCGAGACCCAGATCAACCGGGTCTACCACCTCGACCGCGGCTTCGAGGCGCTCGAGGCCAAGCTCGTGCGCTGCGGCGCCGAGATCCGGCGCGAGCGGGTGTAAGTTCGTTCCCAGACGATCGGTCCGACACGCTTAGCAGACGGCCAGTCGAATCGACCCGGCGGATGCGTCCGCCGGGATCAAGTCCTCGTTAGGCTTGAGCCGCGTCAATCGTTGTCCGGGGGGCCGGGTCCCGGCATCGTGCGGCCACTCTCGGTCGATCGCGGGCGAGAGCGGTCTCAGCCGGAGCGAACCCGTGCCCTCTCTCTCGACCAAGCTGATCCCGCCCGGGATGCTGAACGTCATCAAGCGCTCGCCGGCCCTCTACGCCGTCGGGCGCAAGGCCCGCTTCGCGCTGGGCTCGCGCCTCGGGGCGCGGCCGGTCGCCGGCATCGGCCGGGCCCACTACAACGACTTCATGCTGACCTCGACGGCCCCCGACCGGGTGGCGAGCTACAGCGCGGGCGCGCGCCAGTTCGTCGACATCCTGGAGGCGGCGCTGAAGGAGTCCGGGCGCGACTGGGACTCGGTCGGCCGGGCGCTCGAGATCGGCTGCGGCTACGGCCGCATCGTGCGCGAGCTGTCGCGCCGGCTTCCCGGCGACCGGATCGCGGTCTGCGACGTGATCGACGAGGGCGCCCGCTTCACCGCCGCGGAATTCGGCGCGACGCAGGTGCCGGTGATGGAGCGCGCCGCGGTCAAGCCGTCCGCCGCTTACGACCTGATCTACCTGCTCTCGGTCTACACCCACCTGCCGCGGGACTTCGTGGTCTCGAACCTGCGCGATGTCGCCCGCGCGCTCAAGCCCGGCGGCGTCGCGGTGTTCACCATCCACGGCCAGGGCTCGGCCGAGACGGCGGAGCGCTACGAGCAGTACTGGCTCGACAAGCCGGCCGTCCTCGCCGCGATGGCCCGCGACGGCACCTACTACGCCCGCTACCCCTACTACACCGACGAGTACGGCCTGACCTGGTTCACCAGGGACGCGGTCGAGCGGCTGGTGGCCGAGGCGGCGCCGGAGCTGGAGCTCATCTCGTACCGGCCGATGCAGCTCGACGCGCACCAGGACGTGTTCGTCTACCGCAAGCGCTGACACCGTCCCGGGGTCGACCGGCCGCCGCCGGATCCCTTTCCGGCGCGGGGAGGGATCCGGCGACCGCGTCGTGCGAGACGGCCCGGCGGAATCCGGGATGGGGATGGAGGCCGGAGCGACCGTCGAGGAGGCCGGCGAGAGAGAGGGCCTACTTCCGGTAGACCGCGATCGCGTTGCCGTCCGTGAGCGTGAAGCCGATCCCGGCCTCCCGCAGGGTCGCGACGATGGTCCCGCGGGTGCGCGCAGTCAGGCCCCCGCCGTCATCCTCCAGGCGGCGGATCGACGACAGCGACACGCCGCTGAACGTGGCGAGATCCTGCATCGACCAGCCGAGCAGCGCGCGCGCGGCGCAGACGTGCCGCCCGCTGACCCCGCTCTCCAGCCCCTGCCGCACGCCTTCGTCGACCGGCGCCGCCGGGGCTCCCCCGACGCGCGAGGCCATCGTGGCCCAGGTCACCACGGCGTCCCGGTCGTCCCGGACCGGTGCGTAGACGAAGCGGAACCACGCGTGCCCGCCCTCCGCGAGGATCAGCTGCTTGTCGGTCACGAACGGCCGGCCGGCCTGCATCATCGCCTGGACATGGTCGCGCGTCCGGTTCCGGTCGTCGGACGCGACCACGAGGGTGCAGTCCTGGCGAAACGCCTCCTGGGTCACGCCGGTGAGGATGAGCAGCTCCTGCGACCCGACCCGCTGGGCCTGAGCGTAGAGGGAGGCGTGCGTCCAGGACTGGGTCTGCTCGAACAGGGCACGGCGCCGGCGGCGCTCATGCGCCTGCACGGTGGCCAGGCGCTCCCGGTCCGTCACGTCGAGGACGGTGCCGGCGGCCGCCCGCGGGCGGCCGTCCGGGTCGTGGTAGATCTCGCCGCGGCAGGACAGTACGCGCAGGGAGCCGTCCGGCCGGATCACCCGGACCGTGCGGTCGCGCATCACCCCGTCCTGCATCACCTGCGCGGCCGTCTCGACGGCGGGGCGGTCCTCGGGATGCACCAGGGCCAGGAATCTCGCGTAGCTCGGCCGAATGACGCCGGGCTCGAGGCCGAGCAGGCGAAAAAGGCCGGGCGACCAGATGTGCTCGTCCGTCGCGAAGGTCCAGCCCCAGCTGCCGGTCAGCTCGTGGACCTCGAGCAGTCTCAGGAACTCGCGCGACGAGAAGACGAGGCGATCCGCGACCTGGGGGACGGACGTGAGCATGGTGCGATCCTGGGAGCGCAGGGGCGCCGGTCCCGGCAGGGCCGGCAGGACATCAGATCGGTCGGCCGTTGCGCTGCGTCAACGGAGGACGGCCGATCAATCACCCGACGCCCCGGCGAGCGGCCCTGCTCAGGCCGCCACCTCCGCCGGCCGGGTCCGCTCCGCGGCGAGCCGCGTCACGGCGGCGAAATCGACCTTGCCGGAGCCGAGCTGCGGCAGCTTGTCGACCGTCACGATCTCGGCCGGCACCGCGAGCTCGCTCAGGCCCCGGGCGCGGGCCTCGGCCTGGAAGGCGGCGCGGGTCGCGTCGGCCTTCTCGGTCACCAGCACCAGGCGCTCGCCCTTGCGGGGGTCCGGCACGGCCGCGACCGCGCTGCCTGCATCCGGATACAGCTCGGCGGCGACGGCCTCGACGGCGGCGAGCGAGATCATCTCGCCGCCGATCTTGGCGAAGCGCTTGGCCCGGCCGCGGATGGTGACGAAGCCGTCGGGATCGATCGTCACGATGTCGCCGGTGTCGTGCCAGCCCTCCGCCGGCACCTCCAGCACCCCGGGGCGCTCGGCCCGGAGATAGCCCAGCATCACGTTCGGCCCGCGCACGAACAGGCGCCCGCCCTCGCTCACGCCTGGCACCGGCTCGAGCCGCGCCTCCATGCCGGGCATGATCCGCCCGACCGTGCCGAAGCGGTTGAACATCGGCGTGTTGAGGGCGAGCACCGGCGCGGTCTCGGTGACGCCGTAGCCCTCGAGGATGCGCAGGCCGAATTTTTCCGCGTAGGTCTTGCGGGTCGCCGGCTTCACCGGCTCGGCCCCGGCCAGGATGTAGCGGAGCGACCGGAAGTCGTAGGCGTGGGCGGCGCGGGCGTAGCCGGCGAGGAACGTGTCGGTGCCGAACAGGATGGTGGCGTTCGACCCGTAGACCAGCTCCGGCACCATCCGGTAGTGCAGCGGCGACGGGTAGAGGTAGACCGGCACGCCGGAGACCAGCGGCAGCACCAGCCCGACGGTGAGCCCGAACGAGTGGAACACCGGCAGGACGTTGAACACCTTGTCGGTGCGGCCGAAATCGATCCGGGCCTGGGCCTGGGCGGCGTTGGCCAGCATGTTGCGGTGGGAGAGCACCACGCCCTTGGGCGTGCCCTCGCTGCCGGAGGTGAACAGGATCGCGGCCGGGTCGTCCGGGCGGCGGGGCCGGAGCGTCTGGCGCCAGCCCAGGAATCCGCGGAGCTTGTCGAGCCGGCCGACGCCGTCGCGCAGGTCCTCGAGGTAGACGATGGTCAGGCTCTGGCTCAACGCCTCCAGAAGAGCGTCGAGGCGGCCCTTCTGCACGAAGGCGCGGGAGGTGACGAGGGTGTCGATCTCCGCCACCTTGCAGGCGTTGAGGATGTTCGTCGCGCCAGCCGTGAAGTTGATCATCGCCGGCACCCGGCCGGCGGACATCACGCCCAGAACCGTGACGGCGGCGGCGTTGGCGTTCGGCAGCATCACGCCGAGCGCCCGTCCCTCGGGGGCGAGGGCCCCGAGCCTGCCCCCGAGCACCCGGGCGCCGACGAGGAGGCGGCGGTAGGAGAGCTTGCCGGTGACCGGATCCTCGACCGCGACCCGGCCCGGGCCCTCGTGCTCGGCCGCCTGCACCACGGCGTCGAACACCGTGCGGTCGATCGGCGCGGTGCGGAAGATCAGGTCCGACATCACCCCGTAGAGGGCGGCACCCGCGGCCTGCCGGCGGGCCTTGCCCTTCAGGGCCGGATCGACGTCGAGGCGCACCGGCTCCAGCACCGTCACGGTGAATTTCGGCCACCAGCGCCGGCGCACCTGGGCCCGCGACAGGCGCGAGAACACGGTCTGCTCCGGCCCCTCGATCTTCACCGGCACCACCGGAACGCCGGACTTGTCGGCGATGAGCCCGGCCCCGTCATAGACCTTCATCAGGCTGCCGGTGACGGTGAGCCGCCCCTCGGGGAAGATGATCAGGGTCTCGCCGGCCTTGACGGCGTTGATGAGCTTGCGCGTCGCCATCGGCTTCGTCGGGTCGAGGGGGAGCGCCCGGGTCAGCCACAGGAACGGCTTGACCCACCAGCGCTGCGCGATGGTGTGGTCGATGGCGAAGGTCGGGTCGCGCTCGGTCAGCGACAGAGCCAGGCCGGCATCCAGGAAGCTGACGTGGTTGAGCGCGATGATGGCGTTGGGCCCCGCCTTCTCGATGTTCTCGAGCCCGCGGACCTCGAGCCGGTAGAAGGCCCGGAACAGGATCGACAGGAAGTCGCGAAAGCCGCTGGTCGGCAGGACCACGAGGATCGCGATGCCGGCGAGGATGTTGGCGAGGCCGACGATCAGGAACTGCCCGGCCGAGGACAGGCCTGCCTTCTGCAAGCCCGCGAGGCCGACGGCGCCGAGCACGATGAGGGCTGCGGCGAGCACGTTCGAGGCCGCGATCACCCGGGCCCGGCGCTCCTTCGGCGTCCAGGCCTGGAGTGCGGCGAAGGACGGCACGATGAACAGGCCGGCGGCGGCGGCGAGCAGGACGAAGTCGAGCGCGATCCGGGCGCCGCGCCAGGAGCCCAGGAAGTCGAGGGCGCCGATCGCGGCGGGGGGCGGCACGCTGGTGGCGGCGACGTGCGCGAGGTCGAGGGAGACGAGGCCCATGGCGAGCGCCGCGAGCGGCGTCGGCAGCATCACGATGCGCCCGGCGCAGAGCCAGGAGGCGAGGCCGGAGCCGAGCGCGACGCCGATCGAGAACATCGCGAGCAGCGCCGTCACCACGGTCTCGTCGCCGCCGAAGGTGCCCTTCACGAGCGCCGGCAGCAGGGCGAGCACCACCGCGCCGACGAGCCAGAACCAGCTCGTGATGACGCCGGTGCGCCACAGCCGCGTATCCTCGTAGAGGTCGCGCATCAGGCTGCCCGTCGAGCGCAGCACGTTGCGGTCGACCCGCAGGTACGGCGCTGCCTCGCCGGTCTTCGGGATCGCGAGGCTCGCGAGCCAGCACAGGACGGAGAAGCCGATCACCAGGAGCCCGAAGGCGTGGGCACCGCCGTGGGTGACCGCGAGCCCCCCCGCGATGGTGCCGGTGAGGATGGCGAGGAAGGTCGCCGCCTCGATGAGCGCGTTGCCGGCCGGCAGCTCGGCCCGGGCGAGATGGTCCGGCAGGATGCCGTACTTGATCGGCCCGAACAGGGCCGCCACGATCCCGAACAGGATCAGGGCCACGAACAGGATCGGGACCGAGGCGAGCCAGAAGCCCAGCACCGCGACGCCCGCCGCCAGGATCTCCGCCGCCTTGAGACGCCGCGCGATGAACGCCTTGTCGTACCGGTCGGCGAGCTCGCCGCCGAGGCCGGACAGGAAGAAGAACGGCGCGATGAAGGCCGCGCCGGCGAGCGTCACCAGGGCCGCCGAGCCGCCGTCCGCCCCCCCGCCGACGCCCCCCGCCCCGAACATGATCAGGAACACGAGGGCGTTCTTCAGGAAGTTGTCGTTGAAGGCGGAGAAGAACTGGCACCAGAACAGGGGCGCGAAGCGCCGGCTGGCCATCAGCGATCCGGACATGGAGGCGTTTCCCTCGCTCGGTGACGGGTGCGCGCGTGCAGGCCGGGAGCCGCAGCGGCAGGGGGAGTGCTTAGCCGGTAAACCCTAATCGGCTTTCTCGCCGCGGTCTGCGGCGATCCGATGTCGGGGACCGGGGGCCGGCGGTCTACTCCTTGCCCATCTCCATCAGCAGGCGCTCGGCCCGGGCATCCTCGATGCGGTTGACCAGGCGCTTGCCCTCGTGGACGTCGCGCACGGTCTTGACCAGGGTGATGCAGGACTGGACCAGCATGGTTACCCCCATGGCGAGGTAGCCCTTGGTCCAGAGGTCGAGGGGCAGGAACAGGATGCCGCCCGCCACCATGGTGGCGGCGCCGATGAAGGAGGCGTAGGTGAAGGCCACCCAGGCGGAGGTGTGCTGCGGGTTCTGCGGGGTCATGGATGGGGTTTCCTCGATGCGGTCGTGAGGGGAGGAGGCGGTCACGCGGCGTCCGTCGGGGCGGACCCGGCCCGGGCCTTGGCGCGCAGGCGCTCCATGACGGTGCCGGCGCTCGGCCGGGACGTCGGGCCGAAGCCCGCCTCGTCGAGGCGCTCGCACAGGGAGCCCGGCTGCGCCCCCTCGATGATCGTCAGGGCCTCCTCGGCGGCGGCGTCGGCGGCCTGCGCCTCGCGCAGGCGCCGCAGGGTGGCCTGCGCCTCGGCGAGGGCCGCCGGGCTGGCGAGGCCGTGGCCGCGCCGGGCCCGCAGGCGGCGCACCGCCTCGGCGGCGCGGGCGATGCGCTGCCCGCGCTCGAGTTCGGCGAGCTGCCGGGTGCCGGTGCGCACCGCCCGGCGCAGGGCCGCGACCTCCGCCGCGAAGGCGGCGCGGCTGGTCTCGAGGGCTTGCGCCTCCGCCTCCATCTCGGCGATCGCCTCGGCGGCCTCCGCCGCGAGGTCCTCGCGCCCGCCGGCCAGTGCCGCCACGGCGCGCGCCTCGAGGTCGGCGAGGCGGCCGGCGAGCGCTGCTTGCGCCTTCGCGTCGGCGCCCTCCTGCGCCATCGCCCGTGCGAGGGTCCGGCGGCTGTCGTCGAGGGCGGCGGCCGCGTCGCGGATCTGCTGCTCCAGGATCAGGAAGGCGTGCTGGTCGTGCAGGTCCTCGGCGGCCCTGGCGGCGGCGCCTCGGACGAGGGTGGAGAGGATGTTGAGCATCGGGGGCTCCGAATCCGTGAACGTTGTTCACGGTCGCATCCTTCCACAGCTTTGAACGTTGTTCAAGCGCAAAGATGAACATTGTTCAGGGTTCGGGCCCGGGGAGTGGGCCGAAGGAGGTGCGGGCGATGCGGAACGAGGAGCGGCGGGAGCGGCTGCGGGCGGCCCTGCTCGATGCGGCGGAACGCACGATCGCCGAGCACGGCCTCCCGGCGCTCAAGGCGCGCGACCTCGCCAGGGAGGTCGGCTGCGCGCTGGGCGCGATCTACACGGTCTTTCCCGACCTCGACGCGCTGATCCTGGCGGTGAACCTGCGCACCCTGGCGCTGTTCGACCGGGCGATCGCCGCGGTGCGCGTCGCCCCGGAGCCGGCGGGCGCTGCCACCCCGGCCGAGCGGGACGCGGCGGTGGACACCCTGGTGCGGCTGGCGGTCGCCTACCTGCACTTCGCGGCCACGCACCCGGCGCGCTGGCGCGCCCTGTTCCAGCACCGGGTGACGGACGCCTTGCCGGACTGGTACCTCGTCGAGCAGGTGCGCCTGTTCCGCACCATCGAGGCGCCCCTGCAGGTGCTGTGCCCGGACCTGGCCGAGGCGGAGCGGGCGCTGCTGGCCCGCTCGCTGTTCTCCGCCACCCACGGCCTCGTCAGCCTCGGCCTCGACGAGAAGCTGATGGTGCTGAGCGAGCCGGTGCTGCGCGGCCAGATCGAGACCGTGGTGGGGGCGCTCGGACGGGGGCTGGCGGCGGGGTGAGGTGCGGCCGTGGCCGGGTCGGAAACCATCCGGCGAGGAACTATGGGACGCGGCTCAGACGCGCGTTGGCAGCCCAACTCGTCGCCTGCTCGGATCTTTGTTCTATCGCAGGCATTTCGCGTCAAGCAGGCCACGATTTTCGCGGAGCCTGCCTCGGCGTATCGCTACTGCTCGTGAGGCGGGATGGCTCCTTCTGCCGGCTGCATCTCAGCCTCGAGCCGACGGACCTCCTCGGGATGACGCTCCATGACGCGCAGGAGGTTGGTCATGACCCGGCTCGGCATGACTTCGCCGCTCTCATATTTCTGGAACGAGCGGGGCCCGCCGCCCAAAACTTCGCTGGCTTTCGCCTGCGACAGGCCGAGCTTCTTGCGCACGCGGGCGACCTCGGCTGGGGTCGCGAGACACTCGACCTCGGCTTTGAGCGCTGCGAGCGCGCGATCGGAGACCTTGAGGTCCTCGCGCGAATGGATGCTCTCGCCACTCGTGTCGCAGTACCAGCCCGGCAGCGCGATCTCTCGCTGACGGCCTTTATAGGAAATCACGAACGGTCGCGTGTCTCGCACCATCGGCTCCCCGGAGATGGGGCAAAGAGGTGCTTCAGCCATTGTCCTTCTCCTTGAACGACAGCAGCAAGAATTCGGTCACGACATCGGCTCTGAAATTGATGTAAGGCACGCCGAAATCGGATGGTACGTGATAAACGTCCTGCCGCTCGCGCGCGTTGTGGTGTGACGTCATGGATTTTCTGAAGTGCTTTCTTTGCATGGTTTAAATGGTTTCAAGCACGTCCGACGCGTTGAAGCCCATCTCTGCTGCGGTTCGGAGTGCCGATCCCGCAATGCGGAATCGGGTACTCTTGGCCCAGACCCGGCAGCTGTCGAGGTCGTAAGTTGGCTTTCGCTTCTCGGACATCACAGATCACGCACCATAATGGTGCATGATCCAAGACGCGGCGGGCCTTTCGCGAGGGCGTTGCCGGCCATTTCCCCCGTCAACCGATGCGCCGCAAGAGCAAGGGAGCAGGACGCGCCACAGCCCTACCAGGGCAGCGTCTCGCCCCGGTAATCCAGGTAGGCGCAGCCCCGCTGCCCGAGCCGCTCCTCGATCACCGCGGTCATCCCCTCGGCGCTGGTGGCGACGTCGATGTCGGCCTCCGGGCCGCCCATGTCGGTGCGCACCCAGCCCGGATGCATCAGCACCACGCCGAAGGGCGCGTCGCGGTGGCGGGCGGCGAAGCTGCGGGCCAGGGTGTTGAGGGCGGCCTTGCTCGCCCGGTAGCTCTCCAAGGTGCCGCCCTCGTTGAGCGACACGCTGCCGAGGACCGAGCTCATCAGCACCATCAGGCCGCCGGGGGCGACCGTCCCCGCGAAGGTCTCGGCGAAGCGGATCGGGCTCACCGCGTTGGTCTCGTAGACCTTGAGGGCCGCCGCCCGGTCGCCCTGCGGCAGCGGCACCTGCGCGCCGTCGGCGATGCCCGCGACCACGAAGATCACGTCGAAGCTCCGGCCCGCGAGGTCGTCGCGCAGGCGCGCCACCGCCGCGTCGTCGTCGATGTCGACCCGGGCGATCTCGGGCGCCACCGGGCTCAAGGAGGCGAGCGCCGGCGCCTCGCCCCGGGCAGTAGCGGTCACGGCCCAGCCGCGGGCGAGGAAGGCCCGCGCCAGCCCCAGCCCCAGGCCCCGCGAGGCCCCGACGATCAACGCGCTGCGATCCTGCTTGGCCATGACGGCTCCTCACGACGGTCGTTTCCGGCGCAAGGGAAGTAGGGCTCCCCCCGCGGCGGCAAGCGGCAGGAACGCCGGGTCAGGCCGCGTCGGCCGGCGGACGGGCCGGGCTCGCGCCAGGCCGCGCCGTGCTCCAGCGCTCGACCATCGCCAGCAGCTCGTCGGGCCGGAAGGGCTTGCCGATGTGGTCGTCCATGCCGGCGGCGCGGAACTGCGCGACCTGCTGCGGCAGCACGTTCGCCGTGAGCGCGACGATCGGCAGGCGGCTGACCGGCGTCTCGAGCTCGCGGATGTGGCGCGTGGCCGTCACCCCGTCCATGCCCGGCATCTGCACGTCCATCAGCACGACGTCGTGCGGCTCCGCCTGCACGGCGGAGACCGCCTCGGCGCCGTCCGCCACGACGGTCACCCGGTGGCCGCGGCGCTCCAGGATGGCCCGGGCGATGTCCTGGTTGATCGGGCTGTCCTCGACGAGGAGGACGCGGGCGGGGCGCTCGAGCGGGGGCGCCGCCCCGCGCTCCCGGGCCGCCGCCGCGGCCGTCGCCTCCGCCAGGACCACGCTGAACCAGAAGGTCGAGCCCTCGCCGGGCCGGCTCTCGACCCCGATCTCGCCGCCCATGGTCTCGATCAGCCGCCGGCTGATCGCCAGGCCGAGGCCGGTGCCGCCGAAGCGGCGCTGGATCGAGCCGTCGACCTGGGAGAAGCGCTGGAACAGCTGGGCGTGCCGCTCCGCCGGGATGCCGATGCCCGTATCCGCGACGGCGGCCCGCAGGGCGTGGTGGCCGTCCGCCAGGGGCGTGCTCGCCAGGCGCAGGGTCACGCGGCCCGACGGCGTGAACTTGATCGCGTTGTTGAGCAGGTTGAGCAGCACCTGGCGCAGCCGGTTCTGGTCGCCGACGAGGCGGGGGACCAGGCCCGCATCCGCCTCGACCGCGACGGTGAGGCGCTTGGCGTCCGCCGCAGTCCTGACGATCGAGACCGCGTTGTCGGCGAGGGCGGCGGGCGCGAAGGGCTGCGGGTCGAGGTCGATCTGCCCCGCCTCGATCTTCGAGAAGTCGAGGATGTCGCTGACCACGGTCAGCAGGGCCTGCCCCGCCTCCTGGATCCGCTCGGCGCTGCGGCGCTGCGCCGGCGGCAGGTCGCCCTCGCGGACGAGGAGGTCGGCGTAGCCGATCACCCCGTTGAGCGGCGTGCGGATCTCGTGGGACATCGTGGCGAGGAACTCGGTCTTGGCGGCGCTCGCCGCCTCGGCCTGGCAGCGCGCCGCCTCCGCCACGCGGTTCGCCTCCAGCACGGCGAGCTCGCGCCGCTTGCGCTCGGTCACGTCCGAGAACGTGCGGATCGCCCCGCCCTCGGCAAGGCGCACGGTGCGCACCTCGAGCACGGTGCCGTTCGGCCGCGTCCGCTCGTAGACGGGCGGGGCGGACAGGAGGTCGCCCCGGAGCCTGAGCCACGGCGCGCTCTCCGGCCGCGCATCGCCGAACTCGCCGCGCGCGTCCTGCCAGGCCACGAGGTCGGCGAAGGCAGGCCGGCTGTGGCGGTGGGCCGGCGGCAGGCCGAGGAGGTCGACCGCCCGCTCGTTGCAGAGCTGGACGATGCCCTCGGCGTCGATCAGCAGGACACCCTGGTCCATGTTGGCCAGGGTGGCGTCGAGGAGGGCCTTCTTCTGCCGCAGGACGACCTCCTGCTCCACGAGCGCCCGGGTGCGCTCGGCGATGCGCTCCTCCAGGTCGGCGTTGCTCTTGCGCAGGGCGTCCGCCTGCCGGTGCAGGATCGCGGAGGTCTGCGCCAGCACTGCCCCGACCTCGTTCACCTCCCGGATCGGCGTGACCGGCGTCTGCAGGCGGACGCCCTGGCTGAGATCCGCCGCGGCCTGCGACAGCAGAGCCTTGGCGAGCAGGATCCGGCGGCCGACGAGCACCGGGGCGACGAGCGCGACGACCCCGAGGCCGAGGATCACCGGCGCCAGGACCATCAGGGAGGTGACGAGGGGGGCCTGCAGGGCCGCCTGCTCCACGCCGATCGCCACCACCCAGCCCGAGAGGTCCGACCGGTGGTGCGTGCCGAAGACCGGCGTGCCGGTCAGGTTGCGGCCCGACCATTGTCCGGTCTTCCGCTGGACCGTCTCGAAGCCCGGCAGCGGCCGGCCGGCCGCGGTCTCGGTGGCGACGGAGCGGCCGATGATGAGGCCCGTCCGGTCGGCGATCGAGCCGGAATAGGGCGCGGCCACGCCGGAGGCGCTCAGCAGCTCGCCGAACAGCGAGGCCGGCAGGATGATGGACAGGAGATGGGCCGCCGCACCGTCCTGCCGGACCGGCACCGTGACGGCGATACGCGGCGCGCCGGCCGCCGTGCCGGGAAGGAGATCGGAGATGGCCGGCGCGCCGGTCGCCCGCACGGCCCGGTCGTCGGCGAGGACGACCCGGGGCAGGGGCGTGCCCCAGGGCAGCCGGGTGTTCACGTACTGCCGCCCGTCGCGGTCGTGCAGCACGATGGCGACACCCTTCGGGCTCACCAGCTCCCGCGCCTGCCGGTCGAACCGCGCGAAGTCGCCGGTCTCGAGGGCCGGCGAGGTGGCAAGCGCCCGGAGCATCGCGATCTGGCCGCTGAGGAAGCGGTCGATCTGCTCCACCGCGTGCGCGTTCAGGGTCGCGGTCCGCTCCTCCATCCGCGCCTGCTCGGCCTGGACCCAGCGCTGGGCGAGCATGGCGATGATGAGGATCGCCGGCACGAGCAGGGCGACCGCGAGGGTGGTGACGTGGGCCCAGAGTGGTCGCGCGCGGAAGGCGGCCTGGTCGGCGCCGCCTTCGCTGGTGATAACGCGTTCCGACACTCTGAACCGACCCAACGACCTTGCGCCCGCCGCAAGCCGGTCGCCCCCGGGGCAGGTGAACGAAGAACGACGTCCTTGGCGAGGCGATAACCGTTATGCGGCGTCAGCCTCTCGCGAGGGATCGCGCTGCATCCGCAGGGGCCGGGATGCAGGGCGGCGGCCGCTGCCCGTCAGTCCATGTCCCGGCTGGCATCCCCGGCGTCGAGCCCGGCATCGAGGTCGTCCTCGGCCTCGGCGTCGGACTCGTGCGCCTCGAGCCCGGAGGCCTCGGCGAGATTGCGGGCGGCGCGGCGCAGGAGCTTGCGCAGGCGCCGGCGCTCCTTGTTGTCGAAGCCGTCCAGCATCTCGGCCTCGACCTCGTCCCAGATGCCCTCGATCGCCGCCGCCTTCGCGAGGCCGGCCTCGGTCAGGCGCACCCGCACGATACGGCCGTCCCCGGCCTCGGTCCGGCGCTCGACCACCCCCATGGCGGCGAGCCGGGTGATGGTCTTCGAGGCGGTGGGCGGGCGCACCCGCAGGGTGGCGGCGAGGTCGCCCATGGTCATGGTGCCGGCGGCGGCCAGCGCCTGCACCACCTGCTCCTGGCCGGCGAAAAGGTCGAGATCCGCCAGGCGGTCGCCGATGCGCCCGCGGTGCAGCCGTGCCGCCTGCATCAGCGCCCAGCCGACGCTCTTGGCACCGGGGGGCCGGAGGCGCTTGGCCGCCCGGCGCGGCGCTTCCACCGCCACTGCCTGCTCGCCCGCTGCCATGACGCGCCCCTTCGCTTGAGACAAAATCCTGCCGCGCCGGCGCCGGGGGCGCAAGCGCGGGAGGGCGGGCGCCGACCGGCACCCTGGCGCACATGGCAGCCGGCCTGTGACGCCTGGATGACGCGAGGCCGTTCCGGCCCGGCCCGTCCCGGCCTATGCTGGGCCGTGCAGCGGATTTTCACGGAGTGAGCGCATGCCGGCCCGCCCCTGGGGCGACCTGACCACCGAGGAATGCCGCGGCGGCGCCCTCGCGGGCAGCGTGGCGGTGCTGCCGGTCGCGGCGGTCGAGCAGCACGGGCCTCACCTGCCCCTCGCCACCGACGCGATCATCGCCGAGGGCTACCTCGCACGGGTGACGGCGCAGGTCCCCGACGACCTCGACGTGCGGGTCCTGCCGGTGCAGCAGGTCGGCCTCTCGACCGAGCACACCGACTTCCCCGGCACCCTGACGCTGACGCCCGAGACGGCGCTCGGGGCCTGGACCGGGATTGGCGCCGGGGTGGCGCGGGCGGGCTGCGGCCGGCTCGTCATCGTCTCCTCGCACGGCGGCAACAGCGCGCTCATCGACCTCGTCGCCCTGCAGCTGCGCGGCCGGCACGGGATGGTCGCGGTCACCACTGCCTGGAGCCGGTTCGGCACGCCGCCGGGCCTGTTTCCGGAGGACGAGGTGCGCCACGGCATCCACGGCGGCGGGATCGAGACCGCCCTGATGCTGGCGCTCCGGCCCGACCTGGTGCGGCGCGAGGCGATCCGGGACTTCGTGCCGGCGAGCCGCGCCATGGAGCGCGACTTCACCCACCTGCGCGCCGGGCGCCCGGCCGCCCTCGCCTGGCACGCCCAGGACCTCAACCCGGCGGGCGCCATCGGCGACGCGCGCCTCGGCACCGCCGAGGCCGGCCGCACCCTCCTCGACCACGGCGCTCAAGGGTTCGTCGCGCTCCTGCGCGACGTCGCCCGCTTCGCTCTCCCTGAGCCGGTCTCTCGCCGGGCCGAGTGACACACTATATCACCGGTCCGTGCGGCGCCCCGGCGGCGTCCGCGCCCGGTCTGGTTGCAGAAGAAGCCCCCCGCATGTCCGACAAGATCCCCGTCACGGTGCTCACCGGCTATCTCGGCGCCGGCAAGACCACGCTCCTCAACCGCATCCTCACCGAGCCGCACGGCAAGCGCTACGCCGTGATCGTCAACGAGTTCGGCGAGATCGGCATCGACAACGACCTCGTCGTCGGTGCCGACGAGGAAGTGTTCGAGATGAACAACGGCTGCATCTGCTGCACCGTGCGCGGCGACCTGATCCGCATCATGGACGGGCTGATGAAGCGCAAGGGCAAGTTCGACGCCATCATCGTCGAGACCACCGGCCTCGCCGACCCGGCGCCGGTCGCCCAGACCTTCTTCGTCGACCAGGACGTCGGCGAGGCCGCCCGCCTCGACGCGGTGGTGACGGTGGCCGACGCCAAGTGGCTGTCCGAGCGCCTGAAGGACGCCCCCGAGGCCAAGAACCAGGTCGCCTTCGCGGACGTGATCCTGCTCAACAAGGCCGATCTCGTCGACGAGGCGGGCCTCGACGCCGTCGAGCGCCAGATCCGCGCCATCAACCCCTCCGCCGAGATCCACCGCACCCAGCACTGCGCCGTGCCGCTCGAGACGGTGCTCGACCGCAAGGCCTTCGACCTCTCCCGCATCATCGAGGTCGAGCCCGAGTTCCTGGAGGAGGGTCACCATCACCACCATTCCGACGAGATCCAGTCGGTCTCGGCCCGGCTCCCCGGCGCGGTCGATCCCAACAAGTTCATGCCCTGGATCTCCGACCTGACCCAGGTCCAGGGGCCGGACATCCTGCGCTGCAAGGGCATCGTCAGCTTTCCCGACGAGCCGCGCCGCTTCGTCTTCCAGGGCGTACACATGATCCTCGACGGCGACCTGCAGGACGAGTGGAAGCCGGGCGACCCGCGCGAGTCCCGCGTGGTCTTCATCGGCCGCAACCTCGATCCGGCGCAGATCCGCCAGGGGTTCGAGGCCTGCCGCGCCTGAACCCCGCTCCGCCGGCCTGAACCGGCGCGGGTGGCCGGGGCGGGGCCGCGGCGCCGGTTCCGGGCGGGTGCATCCCCGCCTGCCCGGGAGCGACCAACCTTTGCGCTTTCGCGGCCCGGCCCGCCGTGCTATCGCTCCGCTGCCCGTTGACGATCGCGGGAGAGACCGGTCCTTCGAGGCCGGCACCGAAGGGGAAAGGCGCGGCAGCCGTGCTCCGCGCCGAAGCTCTCAGGTAGAAGGACCGCGATCGAGAGGGCACTCTGGAGAGGGCGCCGTGACGCCCGCCGATGGAGCAAGCCGGCCTCAAGCCGGCGAATCTCTCAGGCCACCCGAACAGAGTTCCACCCCTGCGACCCGCCCTCAGCCGGCGGGAAGGATGGAACGCGTGTCGGGAAAGACCACCTCCTTCGATCTCATCGTTCTGGGCGCCGGCGTCGTCGGCACCGCCACCGCCTACTGGGCCGCCAGGGCCGGCCTGTCGGTCTGCGTGATCGACCGCCAGGGCGGCGCGGGGCTCGAGACGAGCTACGCCAATGGCGGCCAGATCTCGGTCAGCCACGCCGAGCCGTGGGCGAACCCCTCCGCCCCCCTCAAGGTGATGAAGTGGCTGTTCGACGCGCGTGCGCCGCTGCTCTTCACCCCGCGCCTCGACCGGCACCAGTGGTCCTGGATCGCCGGCTTCCTGCGCAACTGCACCCCGGAGCGGGCGCGGCGCAACACCGTCGAGATCGTGCGGCTCGGCGCCTACAGCCGCGCCAAGCTGCAGGAGATCCGGGCCGCCGAGAACCTCGCCTACGCCGAGAAGACTCTCGGCATCCTGCACTTCTACCGCGATGCCAGGGAGTTCGAGGCGGCCAAGCCCGTCGCCGAGCTGATGCGCCAGCACGGCTGCGAGCGCCGGGTGGTCTCGCGCGACGAGGTGCTGGCGATCGAGCCCGCCTTCGCGCACGCCATCGACGACATCGTCGGTGCCACCTACACGGCGGAGGACGAGAGTGGCGACGCCCGCGCCTTCACCCAGGCGCTGGCCGCCCGCACCGCCGCGATGGGGGCGACCTTCCTGTACGGCTCGGAGGCGACCCGCCTGCTCCTCGGCCCCGGCGGCGACCGCGTCACCGGCGTCGAGGCGATGGTGGCGGGCGGGCACCAGCGGCTCACCGCCCCGAACGTCGTGGTCTCCCTCGGCTCGTGGTCGGCGCCGTTCCTGCGCCGCTACGGCGTCAACCTGGCGATCTACCCGGCCAAGGGCTACTCGGTCTCGATCCCGATCGAGGACTATCACGGCGCGCCGCAGGTCAGCCTCACCGACGACGAGCACAAGCTCGTCTACTCGAACCTCGGCACCCACCTGCGGGTCGCCGGCACCGCCGAGTTGTCGGGCTACTCCCGCCACCTCGACGCCGAGCGCGTCGCGGCGATCCTGGAGAACGCCCGGCGCACCTTCCCCACCGCCGGCAACTTCTCCGCCGCCACCGCCTGGAGCGGCTTGCGCCCGACCACGCCCTCGAACGTGCCCTATCTCGGCCGCACCCGCATCCGCGGGCTGGTGCTCAACACCGGCCACGGCACGCTCGGCTGGACCATGGCGGCGGGCTCGGGCCGCATCGCCGCCGACCTGGTGACCGAGCGCGAGACCGAGATCCCGATGCCGCAGGCGGCCTGACGGAGCCTCTGGACCGGCTCCCCGGTGGGGCGCACCGGGGGCCGGCCTACCGCACCGTGATCTGGTCCTTGATGCGCTCGTAGGTCGACCGGCTCAGGACCCGCTTCGACAGCAGGTCGCTCGGCGAGGCGTAGGGGCGGCGGGCGATGATCGCCTTGCCGATCATGCCCCCGCCCCGCAGGCCGTTCAGCTCCGCCAGGCTGGCGGTGTTGAGGTCGACCGCGCCCGCCGCGGCCGGCGGAGGCTCGACGGCCGGCTCGGCGCTGGTCTCGTCGGGCG
>NZ_LABY01000185.1 GCF_001043975.1 Methylobacterium variabile | reverse complement strand
GGGAAGAGCTGGTCAATCCGGTGGTGTGATACCGCAGCGCCTTCGAACGAACTCGTTCGAAGGCGCTGGCTCAGCCCGAACGGGCGCCGGCGCTGATGCGCCGCCGGGATGCGCCAGGCTGGAATCGGACTTGATATAAAGTTGGGCGCAATTCAAAATTGCCCCCGACAGCCCTCAGGATTCGACGCCATGATCCGGTCCCGCCCGTTCCTCGCCAGCGCGGCCATGATGGCCGCCCTCGCCGCACCCGCGCAGGCCGAGGAGGCCGATCCCGGCGCCATCGTCGCCCTGCAATTCGCGCTCGGCGGGGACCACAAGGGCGTGCGCGCGAGCGGCGCCAAGGGCGTCTGCCTCAAGGGCACCTTCGCGCCGGCGCCCGACGCGGCCGCCCTGTCGAAGGCGCCCCAGTTCGCCAAGACCGTGCCGGTCACCGCCCGGTTCTCGATGGGCGGCAGCAACCCGAAGATCTCCGACAAGACCAAGGCGACCACGCGCGGCTTCGCGATGCGGCTGGCCGATCCGGCCGGGGACATGACCTTCGTGGTCATCTCCGCCCCGGTCTTCGGCACCAGGACGCCGGCGCAGCTCTTGGAGTTCCTGCAGGTCCGCGCGCCGGGGCCGGACGGCAAGCCGGACGCCGAGAAGATCAAGGCCTTCGCGGCCAGGAACCCGGAGACCGGCCGCCAGGCGGCGTGGCTCAACGCCCGGCCGGTGCCGGCGAGCTTCGCGGGCACCGACTACTGGGCGGTGCACGCCTACACGCTGACGAACGCCAAGGGCGAGCGGACGACCGCCAAGCTGAAGTTCGTCGCCGCCGACAAGGCCAGCCTCTCCGACGAGGAGCTGAAGGCCAAGCCCGACAGCTTCTACGCCGACGAGCTGAAGGAGCGGCTGGCGCGGGGCCCGGCGCGCTTCGACCTCGTGGCGATCCTGGCCGAGCCGAACGACCCGACCACGGACGTCACCGCGACCTGGCCGGAGGACGACCGGAAGCAGCGGAGCCTCGGCACGCTGACGATCGCCGCGATCGAGCCGGACGCCACCTGCGACGCCGCCACCTTCGATCCCGTCGTCGACATGCCCGACGGCATCGCCGGCCCGGCCGACGACCCGATGTTCGCGATCCGCTCGCCTGCCTACGCGGTCTCGCTGTCGCGGCGATCGAACTGATGCATCGTCCGCCTGCGGCGAACTGAGAAGGCGCGGGCTTATCCGTCCTGCCCCTCGCCAGGGCAGCTCTCCCTTCGCCTGCTCGGGCTTTCAGAGTCACACAACGGAGGCGCGCGTCTCCTCTCCCTGCCCACGGGGAGAGGAGACGCGCGCCTCGTCCGGCGATGTGTGCATGCGGCAGCCCGCTCTGGGGAGGTGAGCCTGCCGCGCCGTGTGCCCTGACGGCCGCCGACCTGCCCGGTTGTGCCGCGCGGATCCGCGATGGAGGGGCGGGAAGCCCTCATCCGGAAATACTCCACGCCCTCCCGGGATCAGGCGGCGGGCGCTTCGGCTGTGCCACGGTGATCCCCGCCAGTTCGCTGTTGCGGCCACACCAAAAATCCTGATCTCCTAGCGGCACCGTGGCGGCGGCGCGGACGCGCCGGCCGGTCACCAGTCGAGAGGGTTCATGGTCTCACGCTCGCGCTTCTCACGCCCGCGCCGCCACCTGCTGCGAAGCGCCCTCCTGGCCGCCCTGGCGATCCCCGCCCTCGCCGGCGCGGCGGTGGCGGCCCCCCGCACCGACCTCGTCCTCGGCATGCCGGTGGAGCCGCCGGGCCTCGACCCGACCAGCGCCGCGCCGACCGTGATCGGCCAGGTCGTGTGGCAGAACGTGTTCGAGGGCCTGACCCGGGTCGACCGCGACGGCAAGGTGCAGCCGCAGCTGGCCAGGAGCTGGACGGTCTCGCCCGACGGCCTGACCTACACCTTCGCGCTCCAGGCCGGCGTGAAGTTCCACAACGGCGAGGCCTTCGACGCCAACACCGCCAAGTTCGCCCTCGACGCGATCCGGGCGCCGGGCTCGGTCAACCCGCAGAAGGCGCTCTACGCGGTCATCGCCGACGTCAAGGCGCCGGACTCAGGCACCCTGGTCCTCACCCTGTCGAAGCCCTCCGGCAACCTGCTCTTCTGGCTCGGCCTGCCGGCGGCGGTGATGGTCGAGCCGAAATCCCGCGACGGGCTGAAAAGCAATCCGGTCGGCACCGGCCCGTTCCGCTTCGCCTCCTGGCGCAAGGGCGACCGGGTCGAGCTGACGCGCAGCCCCGATCACTGGGACGCTGCCCGCAAGGTCCACCTCGACAAGGTCACGTTCCGCTTCATCGGCGACCCCCAGGCCGCCGCCGCGGCACTGCGCGCCGGCGACGTCGACGCCTACCCGCTGCTGCCGGCGCCGGAACTCTACGGGGCCTTCCAGAAGGACAAGGCGTTCACGGCGGTGCCGGGCCTGACCGAAATGAAGGTCGTGGCCGGCATGAACAACGCCGCCAAGCCCTTCAGCGACAAGCGCGTACGCCAGGCGCTGATGATGGCGGTCGACCGCAAGCTCCTGATCGAGGGCGCCTATTCCGGCTACGGCGCAGCCATCGGCAGCCACTACACGCCGAACGATCCGGGCTACAAGGACCTGACGGGCGTCTACCCCTACGACCCGCAGAAGGCGAAGGCGCTGCTCGCGGAGGCCGGCTACGGCAAGGGCCTGACCTTCACCTTCAAGTCGCCGCAGATGGCCTACGCCACGCGTACCGCCGAGATCCTGCAGGCGATGTTCGCCGAGGTCGGCGTGACCATGACCATCGCGCCGACCGAGTTCCCGGCCAAGTGGGTGCAGGAGGTGATGCGCGACCGCAGCTTCGACATGACGGTCATCGCCCATGCCGAGCCGCTCGACATCGCGATCTATGCGAACGACCCGTACTATTTCGGCTACAAGAACCCGGCCTTCAACACGGTGGTGGCCACGGCTGCCGAGGCCACCGACGAGGCGACGCGGCTCAAGCTCTACGGCGAGGCGCAAGGCATCCTGGCCGAGGACGTGCCGGCCCTCTTTCTCTTCGTGCTGCCGAAGCTCAGCGTGTGGAAGGCCAAGCTGACGGGGTTCTGGAAGAACGAGCCGGTGCCGTCGAACGACCTGACCGAGGTGCGCTGGACGGAGTAGCGAGTCCTCTCGCCGCGATCGTCATGATCTTGCGCGAGGGACGTGCGCATCGCCTCTCCCCGTGGGCGGGGAGAGGGGAAACCCGTGCCTTACACGGCGGGGACGTCTTCCCTCGCTTCCGCGTCCTCTCACGACAAGAGCGTTCGCAGCGCTCGATCCCACCCGATGCTGAGATTCCGCTCATGCTGAGGCACCTCGCCCGCCGCGCCGCCGGCTTCGCCGTCACCTTCCTGCTGATCTCCGTCCTGGTGTTCGGCATGATGGAGATCGTGCCCGGAGACCCGGCCTCGGCGATGCTCGGCACCTCGGCGACCCCTGAGACCCTGGCGGCCCTGCGCGCCCAGATGGGCCTCGATGCCCCGGCCGTCATCCGCTACCTGCGCTGGCTCGGCGGGCTCTTGAGCGGTGATCTCGGGGTCTCCACCACCTACGGCGTGCCGGTGGGGGCGCTGATCCTCGAGCGGCTGGCGGTGACGTTGCCGCTCACCGGGCTCGCGGTGCTCCTCGCGGTCGGCATCGCCCTGCCCCTCGGCGTCACCGCGGCGTCGCGGCCCGGCGGCGTGGCGGACGGGGTCGCCACCCTCTACGCCCAAGCCGGGATCGCGGTGCCGAACTTCTGGATCGGGCTCCTGCTCATCATGACGGTGGCCCTCGGCCTCGGATGGCTGCCGGCCGGCGGCTTCCCGGGCTGGGGCGACGGACCCGGCCCGGCCCTGCGCGCCCTGCTCCTGCCCGCCCTGGCACTCGCCATCCCGCAATCGGCGGTGCTGACCCGGGTGACGCGGGCCTCGGTCGTCGAGGTGATGAACGAGGATTTCGTGCGCACCGCCCGGGCCAAGGGCGCCTCGGTCTCCCGGGCGCTGTGGCGCCACGCGGTGCCGAACGCGCTCGTGCCGGTCATCACCATGCTGGGCCTGCAGATCTCGTTCCTGATCGGCGGCGCGGTGCTGGTCGAGAACGTCTTCACCCTGCCGGGCATGGGCCGGCTCGCCTGGCAGGCCCTGGCCCAGCGCGACCTGATCGTGATCCAGAACGTCGTGATGGTCTTTGCCACCGTGGTGATCGTGGTCAATCTCGGGGTCGACCTGCTCTACACCGTGGTCGATCCTCGCCTGAGGAGGCGCGCATGAGGGCGCTCGTCTTGCGGCCCCGGCGCGGCTTTCGCCTCGACGACGCCACGCTCCTCGTCGGCGCCGTCCTGACGGCCCTCCTCGTCGGGGTCGCGCTCCTCTCCCTGGTCTGGACCCCCGAGGACCCGGCCCGGATGCGCATCCTGCAGAAGCTGAGAGGCCCGCTGGTCTCCGGCCTGCTCGGCACCGACCATCTCGGGCGCGACCTCGCCTCGATGCTGATGCGCGGCGCCTTCAACTCGCTCACCATCGCGTTCGCGGCGGTGGGCCTCGGCGCGGTGCTCGGCACGCTCGCCGGCGTCGCGGCGGCGGCGGGGCCTAGGTTCGACGCCGTGCTGATGCGGGTCTGCGACGCGCTGTTCGCCCTGCCGCCGATCCTGTCGGCGATCATGCTCGGCGCGCTGCTCGGGCCGGGCGCACCCACCGCGATCATCGCCATCGGGGTGTTCATGATCCCGGTCTTCGCCCGGGTCACCCGCGGTGCCGCGATGCAGATCTGGGCGCGCGAATACATCATGGCCGCCCGCATGGCCGGCAAGGGCACGGTGCGGATCACCCTCGAGCACGTCCTGCCCAACATCGCCGGGCAGATCATCGTGCAGGTGACGATCCAGCTCGCGATGGCGATCCTCACCGAGGCGGGCCTGAGCTTCCTCGGCCTCGGCCTGCCGCCGCCGGCCCCGACCTGGGGGCGGATGCTGGCCGAATCGCAGACCTACCTCACCCAGGCGCCCCACCTCGCGCTCGCCCCCGGCCTCGCGATCGCGGCCGCGGTGCTCGGCCTCAACCTCCTGGGGGACGGGCTCGCCGCCCGCCTCGACCCGCGCCGCCGGCAGGCCTCCTGATGCTCGCGATCCGCAACCTCTCCATCGCGTTCCCGGGGCCCGACGGCCCGGTGCGCGTCGTCGACGGCGTCTCGCTCGAGGTCGCGCGCGGCGAGAGCCTCGGCATCGTCGGCGAGTCGGGCTCCGGCAAGTCGATGCTGTCGCTCGCGACCATCGGGCTGCTGCCGAGGAGCGCCCGCACCTCCGGCGAGATTCGGCTCGAGGGCCGCAACATCCTCGGGATGAGCGAGCGCGCGCTGTGCGGCGTGCGCGGCCGGCGCATCGGCATGATCTTCCAGGAGCCGATGACGGCGCTCAACCCCGCGATGACCGCGGGCCAGCAGATCGCGGAAGGGATCCGCCTCCACCGCGCCGCCGGCCGCGCCGAGGCCCGGGCCGAGGCGCTGCGCCTCCTCGACCGGGTGCGGATCCCCGATCCGGCGCGGCGCATCGACAGCTACCCGCACGAGATGTCCGGCGGCCAGCGCCAGCGCGTCGGGATCGCGATCGCGCTCGCCTTGAAACCCGACCTGCTGATCGCCGACGAGCCGACCACGGCCCTCGACGTCACGGTGCAGAAGGAGATCCTCGACATCCTCGACGAGCTGGTGGCCGATCTCGGCCTGTCCCTGATCCTGATCAGCCACGACCTCGGGGTGATCGCCCGCAGCACCGACCGGACCCTGGTGATGTGCCGCGGCCGGGCGGTGGAGCAGGGGACGACCGAGGCCGTCCTGCGCCAGCCCACGGCGGCGTACACCCGCGACCTGATCGCCGCCCTGCCGCGCCGGGCCCGGGCGGGCCTGGGTGCTGCGGCTCCCCTCGCCGCGGGGGACGCCCGGTGACCGCGCCGCTCCTCGCGATCGAGAACCTGACCCGCGACTACGCCCTGCGCGGCGCCGGCGGTGCCCCCCGTTCCTTGCGCGCCGTCGACGATGTCAGCCTCACCGTGGAGGCCGGCAGCATCTTCGCGGTGGTGGGCGAGTCGGGCTGCGGCAAGTCCACGCTGGCGCGCATCGTCATGGCCCTCGACCGGCCGACCGCCGGCACGGTGCGGCTCGGCGGCGACGACCTGTTCGCGCTCAAGCCCAGGGCGCTGGCGCGCCGGCGCCGCGACTTCCAGATGGTGTTCCAGGACCCCTACGGCTCCCTCAACCCGCGCCACTCGGTCGGGCGCATCGTCGCCGAGCCCCTGCACCTCCTCGACGACGCCCCTCGGGGCGGCGCGCGCGAGGCCCTGGTCGCCCGCGCCCTCGAGGATGTCGGCCTGCCGGCAAGCGCCGCCGGGAGCTACCCGCACGAGTTCTCCGGCGGCCAGCGCCAGCGCATCGCCATCGCCCGGGCGCTGATCACCAATCCGAAGCTCGTCGTCGCCGACGAGGCGGTCTCGGCCCTCGACCTGTCGATCCAGGCCCAGATCCTGCGCCTGATCCTGTCGCTGCGCGACCGCCACGGCCTCACCGTGCTGTTCATCACCCACAATATCGGCGTCGTCGACGAGATCGCCGACCGGGTCGGGGTGATGCAGGCGGGGCGCCTGGTCGAGGCCGGCCCGGTGCGGGAGGTGCTGGACCATCCGCAGCAGGAATACACCCGCCGCCTGCTCGCCGCCGAGCCGACCCTCGCGGTGCTCGGGCGGCGCCGGAAGCGGGCCTGACGGGGTGCCGGGCGGGATGGATCGCGCGAGCCATGCTCTAACTGCAGGGCGGGCACGCCGTCTCGTCGCTTGCGAGGCACGCCGCGATGTGTGAAATCGATTTCACGCACCGCGGCGATGGCGTCGCCGCGGTGCTGCCCTTCTTGGGCGTTTCCTCCCTAGACTTCGGGCCGCCCGCGAGGGCGGCCTTTTTTCTGTTTGGGGCTGGTTCTGCCAGCCTCGGGCCGCGAGCTCCACGCGGTCCCGGCCGTCGCGCTCGGCGGCGGCCCATGGGGCAATCGGGGAGGGCATCGCGCCGGGGCGCGGTCCCGGACAGCTCCGGGCGTCGGGGCGGGACTTCCGCGATTCCCGCCCGCCCGCCGTCGCGCGCCTTTCAGCGCATGGTCGGCATCACGAACTCGGCGCCGGCGCGGATGCCGGTGGGCCAGCGGGTCGTGATGGTCTTGAGCCGGGTGTAGAAGCGCACCCCCTCCGGCCCGTGCATGTGGTGGTCGCCGAACAGCGAGGCCTTCCAGCCGCCGAAGGAGTGAAACGCCATCGGCACCGGGATCGGCACGTTGATGCCGACCATCCCGACCTGGATCTGGTGGGCGAATTCCCGCGCCGCGTCGCCGTCGCGGGTGAAGATCGCGGTGCCGTTGCCGAACTCGTGCTCGTTGATCATCCGCGCGGCGGTCTCGTAGTCCGGCGCGCGCGCCACCGCCAGCACCGGCCCGAAGATCTCCTCCTTGTAGATCGTCATCTCGGGCGTCACGCGGTCGAACAGGGTGCCGCCGACGAAGTAGCCGTTCTCGTAGCCCTGGAGCGTCAGGCCACGGCCGTCGACCACCAGCTCGGCGCCTTCCGCCACGCCGCGGTCGATGTAGCCCTTCACCTTGTCGCGGTGCTGCGCGGTGACGAGCGGCCCCATCTCGGCCTCCGGATCGGTGCCGGGGCCGACCTTCAGCGCGCGCACTTTCGGCACCAGCTTCTCGATCAGCCGGTCGGCGGTCTCCTCGCCGATCGGCACCGCGACCGAGATCGCCATGCAGCGCTCGCCGGCCGAGCCGTAGGCCGCGCCCATCAGGGCGTCGACCGCCTGGTCCATGTCGGCGTCGGGCATCACCACCATGTGGTTCTTGGCCCCGCCGAGGCACTGGGCGCGCTTTCCGGTGCGGGCCGCGGTCTCGTAGATGTACTTGGCGATCGGGGTCGAGCCGACGAAGGACACCGCCTGGATGTCGGGGTGGTGGAGGAGGGCGTCGACCGCCTCCTTGTCGCCCTGCACCACCGAGAACACGCCGTCGGGCAGGCCGGCCTCCTTCAGCCACTCGGCCATCACCAGGGCGGCGGAGGGGTCGCGCTCGGAGGGCTTGAGCACGAAGCAGTTGCCGCAGGCGAGCGCGACGGGGAACATCCACATCGGCACCATGGCGGGGAAGTTGAACGGCGTGATGCCGGCGACGATGCCGAGCGGCTGGCGCAGGGAGCTGCTGTCGACCCGTGTGCCGACATTCTCGGTGATCTCGCCCTTGAGGAGCTGCGGCGCGCCGGTGGCGAACTCCACCACCTCCATGCCGCGCTGGATCTCGCCCTTGGCGTCGGACAGGACCTTGCCGTGCTCGGCGGTGATCACCGCGGCGAGCTCGTCGATGCGGTCTTCCAGGAGGCGAAGGAAACGGTTGAGGATGCGCGCGCGGCGCAAGGGAGGCGTGGCGGCCCAGGCCGGGAAGGCGGCGCGGGCGGCCGCCACCGCGGCCCCGACCTCGTCGGCGCTGGCGAGGGCGACGGTGGCCGACTGCTCGCCGGTGGCCGGGTTGAAGACCGGCGCGGTGCGGCCCGAGCGGCCCGCGACCTGGGCGCCGCCGACGAAGTGTCCGATGGTGGTCATGATGTCCTGGAAATTCCGGTTCTTCGAAGTGAGGCGAGTTGTCTCAGACCCTCCCTCGTCACTCCGGGGCTCGCCGCAGGCGAGAGCCCGGAATCCAGAGCCGCTGGTGGTGCAGAACGAAGCGGATCGTGCTCCGCGTCGTCCTGGCATTCCGGCGTGTCTGGGCGTGCCTGCGGCACTCCGGGCTCCGCTGCGCGGCCCCGGAATGACGCGGAGGGTGGGAGGAGCGTCAGTGCTCAGATTGAGGGGAGGGCTTTAGGCCGCCCGCCGCAGCGCTTCGCCGAGCATCGATGCCATCGTGTCGATGTGCTCACGTTCCGCGATCAGCGGCGGCGACAGGGCGATGATGTCGCCGGTGACGCGGATCAGAAGGCCCTTCTCGAAGCAGTCGGTGAAGACGTCGTAGGCCCGCGTCCCCGGTGCGCCGGCCCGCGACTCGAGCTCGATGCCGGCGATGAGGCCGATCGTGCGGATATCGATGACGTGAGGGCAGTCGCGCAAGCCGTGCATCGCCGCGTGCCAGTGCTCCTGGATCTGCGTCGTGCGGGTGAGCAGGTCCTCCTCGGCGTAGATCTCCAGGGTGGCGAGGCCGGCCGCGCAGGCGACCGGGTGGCCCGAATAGGTGTAGCCGTGGAAGAGCTCGATCGCCCCGTCCGGCCCGTGCATCAGGGCGTCGTGCACCGCGCGGCTCGCGAAGACCGCACCCATCGGGATGGTGCCGTTGGTGAGCCCCTTGGCGGTGGTGACGAGGTCCGGCGTGACCCCGAAGAAGTCGGTGGCGAAGGGCGCGCCGAGGCGGCCGAAGCCGGTGATGACCTCGTCGAAGATCAGCAGGATGCCGTGCTTCGTCGCGATCTCGCGCAGGCGCTCGAGGTAGCCCTTCGGCGGCACCAGCACGCCGGTCGAGCCCGCCACCGGCTCGACGATCACGGCGGCGATCGTCTCGGCGCCGTGCAGCGCCACCAGCCGCTCGAGGTCGTCGGCGAGGTCCGCGCCGTGCTCCGGCTGGCCCTTCACGAAGGCGTTGCGGGCAAGGTCGTGGGTGTGGCGCAGGTGGTCGACGCCCGGCAGCAGCGGGAACATCCGGCGGTTGTTGACGAGGCCGCCGACCGAGATGCCGCCGAAGCCGACGCCGTGGTAGCCGCGCTCGCGCCCGATCACCCGCGTCCGGGTGCCCTGGCCGATGGCGCGCTGGTAGGCGAGCGCGATCTTGAGCGCGGTGTCGACCGATTCCGACCCCGAGCCGGTGAAGAACACCCGGTCGAGGCTCCCCCCCGGCGCGATCGCCGCCAGGCGCTCGGCGAACTCGAAGGCGATCGGGTGGCCCATCTGGAACGACGGCGCGTAGTCGAGGGTGGCGAGCTGGCGCTCCACGGCCTCTGCGATGCGCCGGCGGCCGTGCCCGGCATTGACGCACCACAGGCCGGCCGTGCCGTCGAGCACCTCGCGGCCGTCGTCAGTTGTGTAGTGCATGCCCTCCGCCGAGACGAGCAGGCGCGGCGCCGCCTTGAACTGGCGGTTGGCCGTGAACGGCATCCAGTAGGCGTCGAGGCTCGGGCGGTTCAGGCGCGGCGGATGGGCGTTCATGGCGGGATCCTCTGGCGGGTGCTGGCCATCAGACAGCACCGTTCCGGCAGCGCCAACAAGTCCTTTTCTGCCCCCTCGCAACCCTTTGACAGGCTTCGCCGTGACGTTCAGTGTTGCGTGATCCGCAACAGCCTCAACAGGTGCCGGCGTGACCAACGACGAGGTGGGGGCGCGCCTGCGCTACGTGCGCATCCTGCACGGCCTGTCCCAGCGGGCGCTGGCGAAGCGCGCGGGCGTCGTGAACTCCACCATCTCGCTGATCGAATCGGGCCAGACCAACCCGTCGGTCGGCGCCCTCAAGCGCATCCTCGACGCGGTGCCGATCGGGCTCGCCGAGTTCTTCTCCCTGGCGCCGGAGCGGACCGAGAAGGCGTTCTACGCCAGCGAGGAGCTGATCGAGATCGGCAAGGGCCGGATCTCCTACCGGCAGGTCGGCGACAACCTGTTCGGCCGCGCGCTCCAGATCCTCAAGGAGCGCTACGAACCGGGGGCCGATACCGGCCGCGTGCCCCTGATCCATGACGGGGAGGAGGGCGGCATCGTGCTCTCGGGGAGGCTCGAGGTGACGGTGGACGACGAGCGCCGGGTCCTGGGTCCCGGTGACGCCTACTACTTCTCGAGCCGCCGGCCGCACCGGTTCCGCTGCGTCGGCCCGCACCCCTGCGAGGTCGTCAGCGCCTGCACCCCGCCGACGTTCTGAGCGCCTTGCCAACCACAGATCGTATACAATATGCGTCGTAGTGAGTGAGGATTTGTAAGAGCATGGCCGTGACGGCGCGCCCGAAGGACGTCCGAGCCTCCCCGCAGGCCCTGCGCCACCGCACCGTCTCGGCGGCGGTGGCCGAGGCCCTGCGCCAGCGCATCCTCTCCGGCACCCTCGCGCCGGGGTTCCAGCTGCGCCAGGACGCGCTGGCGGAGGAATTCGGCATCAGCCGGATCCCGATCCGCGAGGCGCTGCTGCAGCTCGAGGCCGGCGGGCTCGTCAAGATCGTGCCGCATCGCGGCGCGGTGGTCTCGGGGCTCTCGGTGGAGGAGATCGAGGACGTCTTCCAGCTCCGGGTCTCCCTAGAGCCGCAATTGCTGATCCTCTCCGCCCGCCACCTCACGCCGGAGGATTTCTCCGAGCTGCGCGCCCTGCGCGACGAGTACAGCGCCGCCCTCAAGGCCGGCACGGTCGAGACCTGGGGCGAGCTCAACCGGCGCTTCCATCTCGGCCTGCTGCGCCATGCCGGCCGGCCGCGCTCGCTCTCGATCATCGCCGGCCTGCTCCAGGACTGCGATCGGCCGACCCGGCTGCAGCTCTCGGTCACCGGCGACGTCGCCCGCGCCGACCTGGAGCACACGACCATCCTCGACCTGTGCGAGGCGGGGGAGATCGTGGCAGCGGCGAACCTGCTGCGCATCCACGTCGAGCACGCCGGGCGCTCGCTGGTGGAGATCTACAGGAAGTCGGCAGCGGGAGCGTGATCCTGTTCGCCGGCTGCTTCGGCCGGCGGGACCGTTCCATCTCGCGTCGCGTCCGACCTTTCGCGTTGCTGCTGGCTCCGCCGTGCAGCCACCGGATCCCGTCGGAGAATGCGGGGTTCGAGCAGGGTGTCCCGGTCTCATCGCGCCCGCGAGCCCTGCGAAGGCTTACGCCCCCCGCTTGACCCTTCCGCATATTTTATACAATCTGCGCGCCATGAGGAGCGAGGGACCGCACCGTGTCCGATACCGCACTTGAGACCAGGGGGCTGACCAAGGCGTTCGGGGGCTTCCGGGCGGTGCGGGGGCTCGACCTGAAGGTCCGGCGGCACGCGATCCACGCGCTGATCGGCCCGAACGGCGCCGGCAAGACTACGGTCTTCAACCTGCTGACCAAGGTCCACGTGCCGACCGACGGGCAGATCCTCTACGAGGGCGAGGACATCACCCGGGATTCGTCGGCCGCCATCGCCCGGCGCGGGCTGGTGCGCTCGTTCCAGATCTCGGCGATCTTCCCGAACCTCAGCGTGCGCGACAACGTCCGGGTCGCGTTGCAGCGGCGGCTCGGCACGCAGTTCCACTTCTGGCGCTCCGGCCGCTCGCTCGCGATGCTCGACGACGACGCGATGCGGCTCCTCGGCGAGGTCGGCTTGGCGGAGGCCGCGGAGTCCCGCGCCGCCGACCTGTCCTACGGCCGCAAGCGCACCCTCGAGATCGCCACGACGCTCGCCCTCGACCCGCCGTTCCTGCTCCTCGACGAGCCGACGCAAGGCATGGCGATCGAGGATGTCGACCGCATCAAGCGGCTGATCCGGCGCATCGCGTCGGGACGCACCATCCTGATGGTGGAGCACAACATGTCGGTGGTGGCCGACCTCTGCGACACGATCACGGTGCTGCAGCGGGGCGAGATCCTGGCCGAGGGGCCTTACGCCGCCGTCTCGACCGATCCGGCGGTGCGCGCCGCCTATCTCGGGGGCGGGCATGCCTGAGACCGTCCTCGAGACGCGCGGCCTCGAGGCCTGGTACGGCGAGAGCCACGTGCTCCACGGCATCGACCTCGCGGTGCGCGAGGGCGAGTGCGTGACGCTGATCGGCCGCAACGGCGCCGGGCGCACCACGACGCTGCGGGCGATCCTCGGCCTGACCGACCGGCGCGCCGGCTCGGTGCGGGTGCGGGGCGAGGAGGCGATCCGGCTGGCGCCCCACCGCATCGCGCGCCTCGGCCTCGGCTACTGCCCGGAGGAGCGCGGCGTCTACCGCACGCTCACCACCCGCGAGAACCTCACCCTGCTGCCGCGCCTCGGCGAGGACGGCCTGTCCCTCGACGAGGTGCTGGCGCTGTTCCCGAACCTCGCCGAGCGGGCCGACAGCTACGGCGGCCGGCTCTCGGGCGGCGAGCAGCAGATGCTGGCGCTCGGGCGCATCCTGACCACCGGCGCCCGCATCCTGCTCCTCGACGAGATCACCGAGGGTCTGGCGCCGGTCATCGTCGAGGCCCTCGGGCACGCCGTGGCGCTGCTCAAGCGCCGCGGCTTCACCATCGTGCTGGTCGAGCAGAACTTCCACTTCGCCCGCCACCTCGCCGACCGCCACTACGTGGTCGAGCACGGCCGCATCGCCGCGGAGATCGCGGCGCACGAGGTTGCGGCGCGGGAGGAGGAGGTCGGCCGGCTGCTCGGGGTGTAAGAGCAAAGAAGAGAGAGGGATCAACCCCCGGACATCTCCGACACACAACGTCATCCCGGGGCCGCGAAGCGGAGCCCGGGATCC
>NZ_LABY01000184.1 GCF_001043975.1 Methylobacterium variabile | reverse complement strand
CGCATCGAGGGACAGGTGCGCGGCCTGCAGCAGATGATCGAGAACGGTCGCTACTGCGTCGATGTCTCCCACCAGACCGACGCGGTCATCGCGGCGCTCCGACGCGTACAGTCCGACATGCTGCGCGACCACATGCAGGCCCTGGTGCAGGCGGTGATCGCGGGAGACCTGCCCGAGGCGGAGCGCCGCCGCCTCGCCGATGAGATGAGCCGCCTCGTCGCCAAGGTCGTCTGACGAGTACCGGCGGCCTTCTCCGGGCGCTCGGGCAAGGCCGTGGGCCTGCAGCCGGTGAGGACCGGGCCCAGCATCAGGAAGGTACACGGGTGAATGGTGCCGTCGGCCATGGTGATCATCGTGGCGAGCAGCGGACCGCCCTGAAACAAGGTACCACCATCCACCTTCGCCACCTGCCGTAGGTCGATGGGCCGGGTGGAACCGTCGGTCAGCAGCACGGTGTGATGGATCGGGTTCAAGGGCATGCCTCCGCTGCGCAAGCGGCTGCGGCCCTCGATCGGCGCACCGCCTCGCAAGCGGCCCAGATTGTTCGTCCGCCGGCGCCCGTCCAGCCCGCCGGTCCGTGGCAGTTTCGCAACGATGACGGAAAACGTCGCGGGAGCCGGCGGGTGAAGGCCGTGTCCCCCTATCGCCAGGCGTTCCGGCTGGAATACCCTGCCAGGGTATCAGCGCAGGAGGTTGCCATGCTCGAACGACGCTCGTTCCTCGCCGGCGCGCTCGCGTCCCTAGCGGCAGCGCCCAATGGCGCCACCGCCGCGCTGGCAGGCGTCGAGCAGCGCAACGAGGTCAGCTTTCTCAGGGGGGCCTACAACCTCGCCTTCTACTACCGGCTCAACAAGGCGTACCGGATCGGCGCCGGGATGCACTTCTTCCACTCGAAGCAGCACGACCTGCTGCAGCTAACCCGGTTCGAGGACCACGCCGCGGTCGATGCCCGCTTCGACAAGGAAGCCCAGGAATGGCTGCGCGACCCGCCGGCCATCGAGCCGGAGATGCCTTACTACTCCAGCTACGTCGACCGGGCGATGCACACGCTGTTCCGGACCATCGACTGGACGCACATGCATCACGAGCAAACCTACGACGTGATGGCGTTCCGCGAGATCCCGTGGGCCGAGAAGAAGGCCTGGACCGACCGCGCGGTCAAATACTATCTCACCATGCAGACGCCGGGCGTGCCCCGCAGCGTCGCGCCGCTAGAGGTGACCATGCGGCGGGCGGGCATCATGATGAAGCCCTACTTCAACTACTTCCGGAACTTCTACCCCCTCGACCAGAGCCTGTTCTACGTCGCCCACTGGTGGCATCCGGCCGCCTACGAGACGCAGATGATCTCGGGCAACCGCGACCAGGAGGTCGGGATGGCCCAGACCATCGACCTGATGTACCGCGAGGTCATGACGGACCGGCCAGGCCGGATGCTGCTCTCGCGCGAGATCATGCCGCGCTACGCACGGATGAGCCCCGAGAGCGCGAACATCTTCGACAACCTGCACATGCTCCACGGCATCGCCTACTCGATCCTGGCCTACAAGGGCTGGACGGTCGAGGAGAAGCGGGCCGAGATGTACCGGGTCATCGAGGCCATGGGCTACCAGCCCGGCGACGACGCCTACGCCCGCAGGTTCCGCGAGCCCTACCCGTCGTTCGATCCTCGCACCTACCCGGCCTGGGTGCGCTCGCCCCAGGGCGCCATGGGCATGATCATGATGGACATGCTCATGGAGATGCTGCCGATGATGTACCCGAGCGGCCTCTCCAAGGCGCAGAAGGCCGCGGTCATGCGGCAGATGATGATAAACGGCCGGCTCGGCATCGAGCCCGGCGAGGTGCCCGGCTCGCTCCACGACGCCATGATGCGGGTCGCGCCCGGCATGCGGATGATGCCGGGCTCGACGGAGCCGGGCGAGACCCCGACCATGATGGTCGAGCACATGCTCCATGCCTGGAAGGCCAAGGCCGCCCGCATCCCGGACGTGGCCCCAATCGACATGACCGTCGAGCCGAGCCTTGGCCCGGCCCGCGTCGCCGTCCGCTGAGGAGCTGCGCCATGCCGAAGTTTGCCCGCACCGCCGTCGCGGCCTGTCTTGCCCTCTCAGCCGGACCGTCGCTCGCCGCCGACCACTCCAACCTGGAGGAGGGCCTACCCATCACCATCGAGGATGCCTATCCGATCAAGGAGAACGGCTTCGAAGCGCAGTCTTACTTCCAATACAACCGCATCCGGAACGACCCGCGGGGCGCCAGCAGCCTGATGGCCGTGCCACGCCTGGAATGGGGCGCGTTCAAGAACTTCCAGCTCTCGGTCGAGGCACCCTATCGGGTCGGCACGGCTAGCGACACGGACCAGGGCGCGTTCCGGGCGCAGGGCTTCTACAACTTCAACCAGGAAGGGCTAGTGCTGCCTGCGATGGCGGTGGCCCTCGGGGTCAACACGCCCTACGGCCGCATGGCCGGCGGCACGGAGACCGAGCTGAAGTTTCTGGCAACCAAGTCTATCGGCACGCCGGACCCGGAAGGTCTGTCGCCCTACAGCTACGTGCCGCGCCGGATACACTTCAACGCGTCGTGGTTCCACAACTACGACCCGACCACCGGCCGCGACGCCGAGCGGCGCGACCGCTACCGGGTTGGCCTGGGATATAGCCAGCCCGTGTCGAACAACGTGGTCCTGGTCGCCGACGTCTTCCGCGAGACGGACCGGGAACGGGGCCGCGCGGTGAACCTCGCCGAGATCGGCGCCCGCTACATCGTCACGCCGCAGACGGTCCTGACCGGGGGGGTCGGCGTTGGATTCGGTGGCGACCGACGGCAGGACTTCCGGGTCACGGCCGGCCTGCAGCACTCGCTGAGCTTCCCCTATTCCTGGGATCCGCCGCGATGAGCCGGGCCGCGGCCGGCATCGAAGGGATGTGACCTGTCCGGGAACCCTACCCATAGGGGGTATGTTGCACTGGCGTTCCCTGAAGGATGCCGCATGTTCCCCACTTGGCTCCACGTCCTCTCGATCGCCGCGCTGCTGCTCGGTGCCGCCTGCTCGCTGCTGCTGTCGATGCAGGTCATCCGGCACCCGCAGCACATGACCGTGATGAACGTGGTTTGGCCGGTGAGCGCCCTGTTCGGTACGCTCGCCGTGGTCTGGGCCTACTACCGCTACGGCCGCCTCGCCACGATGGAGGCGCACCACCACGCCGAGGAGCGGGGCGAGAAGCCGCCGAACATGACGAAAACGCCCTTCCCCGTGATGGTGGGCAAGGGTGCGCTCCACTGCGGCAGCGGCTGCATGCTGGGCGACGTCGCCGCCGAGTGGCTCGCCTTCTTGGTGCCGGCGGTGGCGATCTGGTTCGGCTGGCAGAGCTTGTTCTCGGAGAAGATGTACGCGGTCTGGGTGCTCGACTTCCTTTTCGCGTTCGGCCTGGGCATCGTGTTCCAGTATTACGCCATCGTGCCGATGCGCGGGCTGTCGCCGGGCAAGGGCCTTGTCGCCGCCCTCAAGGCCGATACCCTGTCGCTCATCGCTTGGCAGGTCGGCATGTACGGCTTCATGGCCTTCGCCCAGTTCTATCTCTACCAGCATCTGCTCGGGCATCGAGCCGAGGTGAACACGGTCGAGTTCTGGTTCGCTATGCAGCTCGCGATGGTCGCTGGGTTCCTGACCAGCTACCCGGTGAACTGGTGGCTGGTGGGCTCCGGGATCAAGGAAAAGATGTAGGCGAAGCGACTACTTGGCCGACTTGGTGCCACGGATGAGCTGTTCGCCAGATGGCACTCGCGCATGTAGGTGTCGCGAAGCTCGGCGGCTATGTTCAGCGCATCTGCTTCAGCCTAATAGACCTACTGCTCACTCTGCTGTGCGACCTCCCCGGATTGACGCGCCGGCCAGCGTGCTGAGCAGGAGTGCGCCAAGGGGAAAAAGAAGCTTCAGCCGGACCATGACGACCTCCCAAAAGCCTGGCAGAGGTGAGTCAGCCCTGTGCCCGAACCGCTGTCCCACCAGCGAGGGCGGTGCTAGCGGACCGCTTCAACCTGGTAGCCTAGACCCTCGATGGCAAAGTTGACGATCTGCGGATCGGCATCGTTGCCGACCTGCACCTCACCCTTCTCCAGATCAACCTCTACGGCGGGATTGCCGGTGACCTGCTTCCGGATCGCCCGCTCGATCGCACGGGCACAGCCGGCGCACGTCATGCCCTTGACCTTGTAAACGGTCATGCGCAGCCCTCCTTAGCACTAAGCACCTCTCTCTGCCGGGCGCTGATGCGCAAGCGCAGCCAGACTGACCGCCATCTTGCGCACGTCGGCTTCGGCGTAGCCGCCCGTATCTACGCGCTGCTCCTGTTCGGCCGTCGGCTCGTTAGGCTCAGCCTGGTTCGCAGGGAACGTGTAGGTCGCTCCAGTTGGCGTAAACACAACCGTAAGTTCCGAGCCGTTCCGTTCCAGGCGGAAATCGTCGGTTTTGGGATCGGCCAACGCATGCTCCTCCAGACAGTCGGGTTGGCTCTAGAGGTCCGGGAGCCTGACCGATATTCCTTTAACCCGTGAGCCGCGATCGGGTGCCCGCATAATGGCTCACGATATGAGGGTGGAATCACGCGGCCGTCGCAACAGCTGATGGAGGGCTGTAGCGATGGCAGGTCGGCGGCGCTCGGAGCGTGTACTTCGCGACAAGCTGAGGTCGCCAGGTCGGCCCGGCGTGGGATCACGGGAGGCCCGACGACGGTTCTGGGCGTTCATCGCGGCAGGTCTGTCGAGCGAGGACGCGGTGATGGCAGTCGGGATCTCTCAGCCGGTCGGCGCCCGTTGGTTCCGCTGGTCCGGCGGGTTCGCCCCCTCCCACCTCGCGCCGTCGTCCAACCCCCTCTCGGGTCGCTATCTGTCGTTCGCCGAGCGTGAGGAGATCGCGCTGTGGCGGGCGCAAGGCTTGGGCGTGCGTGACGTCGCGCGTCGCCTGGGGCGAGCAGCCTCAACGGTCTCCCGGGAGTTGCGACGCAACGCGGCGACGCGCGGTGGCAATTTGGACTACCGGGCGACGACCGCGCAGTGGCACGCGCAGCGGGCGGCTCGCCGACCCAGACCGGCCAAGCTCGCGACCAACCTGGTGCTACGGACCTACGTGCAGAATCGGCTCGCCGGGGTCGTCGCCCCGGACGGCATCGCGCTGCCTGGGCCGACTGTGGCCTGGAAGGGGCGGCGGCGCGGACGACGTCAGCATCGGCGCTGGGGTATGGCCTGGAGCCCACAGCAGATCGTCGAGCGCCTGCGGCTCGACTACCCCAGCGACGCGACGATGCGCATCAGCTACGAGGCCATCTACCAGGCCCTCTACGTCCAGGGGCGCGGCGCTCTGCGGCGTGAACTGACCGCCTGTCTGCGTACGGGGCGAGCGCTTCGGGTTCCACGGGCACGGACCCGCGGTCGGGGCAAAGCCTTCGTCACGCCGGAGATCCTGATCAGCAAGCGTCCGGCGGAGGCAGCAGACCGGGCGGTGCCAGGGCATTGGGAGGGCGATCTCATCCTCGGGCTGCGCAGTTCAGCGATTGGCACGCTGGTGGAGCGCACGACGCGGTTCACGATGCTGCTGCACCTGCCGCCGATGGAGGGGCATAGTACGGGGGTTCGGGAGAAGAACGGGCCGGCGCTGGCTGGGCATGGTGCCGAGGCGGTGCGCAGGGCGATCACGCGCACGATCACGACGCTGCCCGAGCAGTTGCGGCGTTCGCTGGTCTGGGACCAGGGCTCGGAGATGGCCGAGCACGCGCGGCTGAGGATCGACACATGCCTGCAGGTCTACTTCTGCGATCCGCGCTCACCGTGGCAGCGCGGCACCAACGAGAACACCAACGGGCTGCTGCGGCAGTACTTCCCCAGGGGCACCGACCTCGGTGCACATGCTGAGGACGACCTCGCTGCGGTCGCCGCAGCCCTCAACGGCAGGCCGCGCAAGACGCTCGGGTGGCGAACGCCCGCGGAGGCCCTGGACGTCCTACTGCAGTCCATGCAGGCTGCCGTTGCGACGACCAGTTGAACCCGGGGAGGAAACATCGATCGGTGTGGCGCGTAAGCGCGGAGCTTGCACAATTCCACGTCAGCCACTCCCTCTAACTGAAGAAACCGACTTTCTTCAGTATGGGCCGGCCGAGCCGTGAACGGGGCTGAGGAAAGCTGCTGTGCGTAGCCAAGTACGCTGCCAGGAGCTCAAACGTCTGGAAATCGGTCCAAACCGGGCATTGCGGGCTCTTGCCTTGAAGGTCCGCAAGGGGTCAGCAGTTCACATGCCGCTTATTCGGCTGTGCACTATGAACCGACATTGGGTCTGCAGACCGTTCGCCGGTCAACGGAGTGCCTCTGCGAACCGGCGCGATCACCTCGCTGATCGGCGTTTTGCGCGAGCAGACGGAAAGCTTCCCAATCGCCCTCCTGCCGCTCTGCCTCCTCACCGGTGCGGGCTGCGGCCTGGTCTTTTGGGTCGGCCGCCGCCGTGCCCGGACGGGCGTCGCCGACTCCGCCACGTCCGTCGCACGGGCGTGACGTCGCTCGACCGGAGGCTTCAAGTGTGGAGCTTGCGACCCGTACGGGCGCCCTGTACGCCTCCGCGGCGTTGGCCGTCGTCGCCGGGCCGAATGCCCGGCCCGGCGGGGCTCCCGTCGGCGGGCACGACCGCCGACCGGCCGGAAGGACGGGCCATCAATGACGGGAATTCCTGGACTGAAAGCGCTGGCTGCCATCGGTGCAGCCCTCGTCTTCATCAACGCCGGAGGCAGCAGAATGGCGAAAGCGGACGAGGGTGACATCGCGCGTCGCGTCGCGCCGACGGGGACGCTGCGGGCCGCGATCAATTACGGCAACATCGTCCTTGCCCAGAAAGGGCCGGACGGGGAGCCGGCCGGGATCTCGGCCGATCTGGCGCGCGAGCTCGGCCGCCGGCTCAAGGTTCCGGTGTCGTTCACGACCTACGACACGGCCGGCAAGGTTGTCGATGCGCTGAACGGCCCGCAGACCTGGGACGTGGCCTTCCTCGCCATTGATCCGAAGCGGGCCCAGACGATCGGCTTCACCCCGCCCTACGTGATCATCGAGGGAGCCTACATGGTTCCCAAGGAATCCGCGCTCAGGCAGAACAATGAGGTCGACCGGCCCGGAACTCGGATCGCTGTCGGCCGGAACACGGCCTATGACCTGTATCTCGCGCGCGCTCTCACGTCGGCCGAGCGCGTCTTCGCTCCGACCTCGCAGGCTGCTCTAGAGCTGTTTCTCCGGGATCGCCTGGACGTGGTCGCCTCCGTCAGGCAGCCGCTGGAGGTCTACGCACGCGATCACGCGGACGTGCGCGTCCTCCCCGGGCGGTTCATGGTGATCGAGCAGGCTATGGCGGCCCCGAGAGGACGCGACGAGGCCCTGGCCTATCTCTCCCGCTTCATCGAGGAGATGAAGGCGTCGGGCTTTGTAGCGGCCGCCATGGCTCGCAGCGGTCAGCACGATGCCGCCGTCGCGCCGAAATCGGACGTTCCGTAGCGGTCGATCGTGCTCGGGAACACACGGCCCGCGGGGTACGGCCGACGCGGGTCGTTCGCGTGTGCGGAAGGCTTTGCGTGACGCGGATCACCGACCTTCGGCCATCATTGGGCGTCGCGTCGTTCGTTGGACTGCCCGGAGACGAGTATTGCGGCATTCGACTTAAGGGTCGGGTGCTTGCAAACCGCTGGATCGGCTCTGCGCCAGTTGCAGACCTCTGGTCAGGGTCGCCCGAAGGGCCGCTTGTCGTCCAACACCGGACCTAAAAGCTTCGTCGGCCCTGCCGCAGCATCGGCCACAGCAGGGGTTGCCATGGGCGGGCCAACCTCACGCGAGCTTCCGCTCGCCGGGACCGGGCTGCGCGGTGCCGTACGTGTACCGGGCGAATCGGTCGATGGGCGAGGGCCGGCCCATCAGGTAGCCCTGGGCGGCACCGCATTGCTCGGCCGCGAGGAAGCCGAGCTCGGCTTCCGTCTCGACCCCCTCGGCCAGGACCGGTAGCCCGAGGCCGCGGCCGAGGCCCAGCACCGAGCGCACCATGGCGGCGGTCTGCTCGTTGCTGTCGACCGAGCGCACGAACGACTGGTCGATCTTGATCTTCTCGAACGGGACTAAGAGCGGTTCAACGGCGGTCGGCGGGCCCAGGGGATCCACAGGTTGGTCACACCGTCCGCGCACGAGCGACGGGCGGTGCCACACTTCCGGCCCACGGAGACCCAAAAGACATAACGAAAGACACGGTGGGTGCCGCGCTTTCCTTCTCTTGGAGTGCCGCCACGAGCCACTTCGTCGCGCGGCTGCGAGGTTTTCGTCACATGCCGATCTCGTCGGGATGCGTCATGGCTCAGCCTCCGCAGGTCCGGTAACTATGGCTGGCAAATGAGGAGGAAAGCGAGCGAGGGCCGGAAGTCGAAAACCCGCTTGAGTGACGGCGCGCTCATCGTCCGACCACCCTCGACACCGCGGTTCCCATCAAACGGATCGAGCTTCGTATCCCCATGGATCGGGGCTTTCCTTGCCAAACCCGGCAAATAATGCGGGACAAGCATGGCGGCGTCAGTCGGCGCGACGAACCGGCGGGTACCCCACCGGCATGTGGATCCGGCGGGGAGCGGGTTGTGCGTGCCGGGCTTCGATGCGATAGCCTAGGCAGGGTGCGCGGTCCGTCGGTCGGACCGGCAGGACGAGCGCTGGTCGGGCCGCCAGCGCCCGGAGATCCGTGCCCGTGCCGTCGCCCACCCACGCCGTTCCGCGGCCTCCTCGCCGTCCCCTGTCCGCCCTTCGCGACATGCTCGTCAGCGAGGCCGGCGGCGGCCTCGTCCTGATGGCGAGCGCGGCGCTCGCGCTGGTGGTGGCCAACACGCCGCTGGCGGACACCTACTTCGCCGCGCTCAAGGCCTATCTCGGCCCGCTCTCGGTCCTGCACTGGATCAACGACGCCCTGATGGCGGTGTTCTTCCTGCTCGTCGGGCTAGAGATCAAGCGCGAGGTGCTCGACGGGCGCTTGCGCACCTGGCCCGACCGCGTGCTGCCGGGGCTTGCGGCGCTCGGCGGCATGGCCGCGCCGGCCCTCGTCTACGTCGCCGTGAACTGGAACTCGCCCGAGACCCTGCGGGGCTGGGCCATCCCGGCCGCCACCGATATCGCGTTCGCCCTCGGCGTGCTGGCGCTGCTCGGCCCCAGGGTGCCGGTCTCCCTGAAGGTCTTCCTGACGGCGCTGGCCATCATCGACGACCTGGGCGCCGTGGTCATCATCGCGGCGTTCTACACCGCCGACCTGTCGCTTGCGATGCTCGGCGGCGCAGGCCTCACGCTCACGGTCCTCTACGGGCTGAACAGGGCCGGCGTGGCACGGCTGTGGCCCTACCTGTTGCTCGGCGTGGTTCTGTGGGTGTTCGTGCTCAAGTCCGGCGTCCACGCGACCATCGCCGGCGTGTTGCTCGCGTTGACAATCCCGCTGCGCCTCAGCGTCGGCAAGCCGGACGACCCAACCTCGCCGCTGCACATCCTGGAGCACGCGGTCCATCCCTGGTCGGCCTACCTCATCCTGCCGGTCTTCGGCTTCGCCAATGCCGGCGTGTCCCTGGCTGGGTTCAAGTCGGCCATGCTGCTCGATCCAGTTACGCTCGGCGTGGCGCTCGGACTGTTCGTGGGCAAGCAGGTCGGCGTGTTCAGTCTCGTCCTCGCCGCGGTGAGGTTCGGGCTGGCGCAGCGGCCGGCCCATACGACCTGGGCGCAGGTCTACGGCGTCTCGCTCCTCTGCGGCGTCGGCTTCACGATGAGCCTGTTCATCGGCCTGCTCGCCTTCGCGAACGCGCCGGAGCTTGAGGCCGAGACCAAGGTCGGCGTGCTGATCGGCTCCCTCGCCTGCATGGCCGCCGGGGCGCTGGTGCTGCGGTTCGCCCCGGCCCGAGCGTCCCGACGCTGAGGCGGACACGGTCGCCGCGGGATTCCGATGTCGCCCCTTGCACACCGACTTTCGACGGCGACGCCCGTCGCGAAACTCCGCGAGCTCTACGAGGGCGACGCGCCGGGCGCGCACCGCTTCCGCTACGCCCTGCTCGTATTCGACGTGGCGACCGTCGCCTTCGTGGTCGCCACTTCGTTCCTGCCGCTGTCACCGTGGATCGTCGCCTGCGACGTGGCGGTAGGCCTGTGCGTCCTGCTCGACTTCGCCGCCCGCCTCGTCGTCAGCCGCGCCCCGCTGCGCGAGTTCCGTCACCTGAGCACCTGGACGGACCTCGTGGCGGTAGCCTCGTTCCTCGCCCCCGTTCTCGTCGAGGGCGTCGGCTTCCTGCGCATTCTGCGCACGCTGCGGCTGCTGCGCACCTACCACCTGCTGGAGAGATTGCGGAAGGACAGCGACCTGTTCCGCCGGAACGAGGATGCGATCCTGGCCGCGACCAACCTCGTGGTGTTCGTCTTCGTCATGACGGGCATCGTCTACGCCACGCAACACGGCGGCAATCCGGCAATCCAGACACCGGTCGACGCCCTGTACTTCACGGTCACGTCGCTCACGACCACCGGCTACGGCGACATTACCCTCCCGGGGGCGACCGGCCGGCTGCTCTCGGTCTTCGTCATGATCTGCGGCGTGACGCTGTTCTTCCGCCTCGCCCAGGTGGTGTTCCGCCCCTACAAGGTGCGCTTCCCCTGCGAGGCCTGCGGGCTGCAGCGCCACGAGCCGGACGCCGTACACTGCAAGGCCTGCGGCGACCTGCTGAACATCCCGGACGAAGGTGATTATTGAGAAAGGTGCGGTCTGACCAGTCCCGACGTCGTCAGGTCGGCCGGCTCCGATCGTCCTGGCCCTCGCGAAGCGTCCGCCGCGCAACCATGCCGAGCGTCGAGCCCTGCACCACGATGGTGAACAGCACGACCGCGTAGGTCGCCGCGAGGAGAGCCGGTTTCGCTGCATTCTCCGGAACCGACAGCGCGAGCGCCACCGAGATGCCGCCGCGCACCCCCGCCCAGGTCAGGAACGGCACGTTGCGCGCCGAGAGGTGTCCGCCCCAACGGAAGACCAGCAGCGGCATCGAGACCGCCGCGAGCCGGGCGAGGAGCACGATGGGTACAGCGCAGGCGGCGAGCACCAGCCCGCTCGCTGCGAAGCGCAGCACCAGGACCTCCAGCCCGATCAGGAGGAACAGAACCGAGTTCAGCACCTCGTCGATCAGCGTCCAGAGCGAGGAGACGTAGCCTTGCGTCCGCTCGCTCATCGCATCGCGTGGGGCCCGGTCGCCGACCAGCAATCCCGCTGCGACCACCGCCAGGGGACCGCTAGCCCCGAGCTTCTGGGCGAGCGCGTAGGTACCGGCGACCAGCGCCAGGGTGATGAGCACCTCGACGGGAAAGTCGTCGATGGCGCGCATGGCGCGATAGGCCAAATAGCCGGTCGCCACCCCGAGGGTGAGGCCGCCGCCGGCCTCGTGCAGGAGGAGCTTGGCAATGCCGCCAATGCTGGTGGCCTCAGCCCCCGCCCCGGCCGCGAAGGCCACGAGGACCGTGAACAGCACGATGCCGACGCCGTCGTTGAAGAGGGCCTCGCCCTGCATCTCGATCTCCAGCGCCTCGGGCACCTTCACGTTCTTCAGCGTGGCGAGCACCGCCACCGGATCGGTCGGGCTGATGAGGGCGCCGAATACAAGCGCCCATGGCAAGGGAATCGCCTGCCCAATGGCCTGCGAGGCCGCCCAGAACGCGCCGCCAACGAGGCCGGTCGAGATCAGGGTGCCGAGGAGGGCGAGCGTCGCCACCGGCCAGGCCCGGTCACGCAGAGCCCGCAGGTCGAGGCTCATGGCCCCAGCAAAGAGCAGGAAGGCCAGCATGCCGTTCATTACCACATCGGTGAAGTCGACCTGCCGGAGCACCCGCGTGAGGTCCTCGTAGAGGTGCTGGTCCGGGAAGGCGAGGTCGAGGGCGATGAGGGCGAGCGAGGCCGCCAGGCCCATCACGAGCAGACCGATGGTGTGGGGCAACCGCAAAAAGCGATGGTTCAACCAGCCGAACAACGCCGAGAGGGTGAGGAGCAGCGCAGCGAGATCGAAGATCGAGATCACGGGTCACCCTTGTGCTTACGCTGCGAGCGTCGCGACAGTGCCGTCAAGCCCGTCCCGGCCGACGCGACGGCGTCTCCGGCTGCGGAACGCCCATCACACCGGGCGTCCGGTCCGACGAAGCCTTGAGCACGCTGATCGAGCCGTCCGTTTCGAGCACGACAGCCGCGGCCTGTGAGAGGTCGTCCAACCCCTCGGACCGCAAGGCAGAGAGGATGTCGTCCCGGGTGACGCGCTGCCGGCGCATCGCTCCCGTGAGCAGTTCTCCGTCGCGGGCAAGCAAAGTCGGTTCGGCCTTGACCAGCCCTTCGATCAAGGATGATCGCACGCTCGACCACGTGATCAGGTATTGCAGCGCGATCAGCGTCGCGAGGGCGAGCACGCCCTCGAGCAGCGCCACCGACTTCATCAGAACGATGGAGGACAGGGTCGAGCCGAGCGCCACCGTGACGACCAAATCGAAAGCGTTGAGCTTCGTCAGGGTCCGCTTGCCAGAGATCCGGAGGAACAGGACGAGGGCGACATACGCCAGCGGGCCGACGATCACCACCCGCGCCAGGCCGGACCAGGTGTCGAAGAACATGATGAGGCACTCACGAAAACGCTCACCCTGACATGGCCGTCGGCGGACCACGCCTGTCGTGGATGTCCGACCCGGCCGCAGGAACGGTCTCGCCTGCGGTCCATGCCGGTGATGGAGCCGTCGCTCTCGTAAGCTGCCGACATCGACAGGCAAGCCTTTGCCGATCGATGTGGTTCCCGGCCGTGCCGCCGAACCGACGGTCGATCGGCGTCGCGACAGTGCGACATGCGGATCAATCCGGCCTTCATCCCGGCTGTCTCAGCACGCCGGGAACAGTCTATCCGCAGCGGCCGAATTCGAGAGATCCTGAATTTTTGCTGAACATTCCCGCCACGCGCACGTTTGTGACCGAGTCCGGTGTCCGTGGGAAAGACTGCAGACGCGTACCAGACTCGCAAACCAAGCTGGATCAAGGGAGGCCGTCAATGTCTAAAATCACCGTGCTGGCTGCGCTCGCGCTCGGCTGCATTGCGGCCCCGGTCCTTGCCCAGACTCCCACACCATCGGCGACCGCGCCAGCGTCTTCCCCGGACACGGGAATGAAGATGGCTGACACGGCGACGGTCAAGCTGAAATACGTGACCGTCAAGCCGGCCGACGTGATGTCGTCGAAGCTCGTCGGCACCACCGTGTACAACAACAAGAACGAGAATGTCGGCGAGGTCGAGGATCTCGTCATCGAGAACGGCAAGACGATCACCGGCGTCGTCGTCAGCGTCGGCGGCTTCCTCGGCCTCGGCGAGAGCTACGTCGTGCTCGATCCCTCGACCCTGGCCATCGGCAACAAGGACGGCAAGTGGGCGGTCCATGCCAATACCGACAAGGATACGCTGAAGAACGCACCGAAATTCGAATACTCGAAGAAGAAGAGCTGAGACAATCCGAAAACAGGAGACACCATCATGAAGCGTACGATCGTCGCCACCGCATTGCTCGCCGGCCTCGGCTTCTGCTCCCTGGCTGTCCCGTCGCAGGCCATGCCCGCAGCGCCGGCCGGCATGACAAGCGGTGTTGATACCAACCTCGTCCAGGTCCGCATGTCGCATCGCCATATGCGTCGCCACCGGATGCGGCAGGGATCCGCGAGTCGCGGCAATGCCGGAATGCCGTCGCGCGGAGCGAGGGGCCAGCAATACGGTCAGACGACCGGCGGGCCCCGTCGCTGACCGTCAGAGACCATCATTGAGACCCACGTTCGCCGTGGTGGACTAAGGCGCCGCCGGATGCCAGCCACGCGTCCGGCGGCTTCCTCATGATCAAGAGCAGCCATGATATTCTCGGAAGCTCTCGCACGTCTGGAACAGCTCGGCCGTGCGAGCGTCGCCCTTCTGCCGGGGCTCGCCGTCGCTCTTGTCCTGTTCGGCCTCGGCCTGCTGGTGGCCCGGGGCGTCCGGGCCGGCGTGCGCCGGGCTGCCGCACTGCGCGACGCCTCGCCCGGATCCGCCGCGGTGCTCGGGCGCATCGCCGGCGGCGTGACCATCTTGGTGTCGTTCCTGATCGCCGCCTCGGTGGCGTTCCCATCGGTCTCGGCCGCCGACTTGTTCAACCTGCTCGGCATCGGCGGCGTCGCCATCGGCTTCGCCTTCCGCGACGTGCTCCAGAATCTGCTCGCCGGCATCCTGATCCTCCTGACGCGCCCCTTCGTCATCGGCGACCAGATCCGGGCCGGCTCGCACGAGGGCACGGTCGAGGATGTCTGGGTGCGGGCGACAGTGCTGCGCACCTACGACAATCAGCGCGTGCTGATCCCGAACGCCACTCTGTTCGTCGACAAGATCACCGTCATCACCGCGCACGAGAAGCGCCGGCTCGCCTTCCCGCTCACCATCGGCAATGGCGACGACATCCGCCAAGCGCGCCGGGTCATCGTCGAGGCCCTGCGCGCGACGGAAGGCGTGCTCGCCGACCCGCCGCCGGAGGCGCTGGTCACCGGCCTCGGGGCGGCCGGCGTCGATATGACGGCTCGGTTGTGGATCGATCCGCCCCGGCGCCGGGACGCCGTCGACGCTCTCGACCACGCCATCGCCAACGTGAAGGAGGCGTTGACGGAAGCCGGCATCGACCTTCCCTATCCGACGAGCCAGGTGCTCCTGCACGATCAGACCGAGGAGACGGACGGCGACCGCTCCCGCCAGCGCGAGGGCTGGCCCGAGGGGACGAGCCCGCCCCGGCCCCGGTGGCGGGTGCAGCGGGAGGACGAGGCCCGGCGCGAGGAGGAGCGGGTTTGAGGTCGCGGCTCCGCGCCTGGATCGAGGCCCTAGGCGATCAGTTCTGGCTGCGCCCGGCCCTCATCGTCCTCGGCAGCCTGGCGCTGGCGCAACTCGCGGTCTGGCTCGAGACGGCCCACATCGCCGGCTACGACGCTTCCTCGCCCGACGCGAACTGGGGCTATTCGGGGGGCGCCGAGGGCGCGCGGGCGCTCCTCAGTGCCGTCGCCTCCTCGACCATCGGGGTGGCGGGAACGACCTTCTCGATCACCATCGCGGCCCTGACGCTCGCCTCCAACCAGATGGGACCGCGGCTCCTGCGCAACTTCGTGCGCGACGCCCGCAACCAAGTCGTGCTCGGCATCTTCCTCGGTACTTTCGCCTACGCACTGATGGTCCTGCGCACGGTCCGCACGGTGCAGGAGAGTCCCTTCGTTCCGCACCTCGCGATCAGCGGTGCCATCGCGCTCGCGCTCCTCTCGCTCGCCACCCTGGTCTGGTTCGTCCACCACATCGCCACCAGCATCAACGTCGAGACGGTGGTTGACGCCGTCCACCACGACCTCTGCGAGGCCGTGGAGGCACGGACTCGCGAAGCGCCGGACGTGACGGCTCCGTCCGAGACCCCGGGCGGTGCTCCCGTGGCGGCGGCGCAGGGCGGCTACCTTCAGGCCGTCGATGCCGACAGTCTGGCGGATTGGGCACGAGACCGCGGGATCGTCGTCGCCTTGCGGGTGCGACCGGGGGACTACGTGCCGACGGGCTTCCCGGTCGCGTTTCTCTCGGCTCCCGTCGACGAGGCGCCGGAAGCCGTGGCGCGTGCGCTCGTCTTCGGACGACGCCCTGCCGCCCTGCAGGATCTGGAATACTCGGTGCGGCAACTCGTCGAGATCGCCGTGCGGGCGCTCTCGCCGGGAATCAACGACCCGATGACGGCGGGGAGTGTCCTCGATCACCTGGGCGATGCGCTCTGCCGCATCGCGCCGCGCTACCTGCCCACCGGGGCGGTCGACCGGGACGGCCGCATCGTGCTCCTTCACCCGGTGACAGACTACGGCGGGCTGTGCGACGCCATGTTCCACATGATCCGCCAGAACGCCGCCGGCTCGGTGCACGTGCTCGGGCGCCTGCTCGACGTTCTGTGCCGCGTCGCGGAGGTCGAGCGTTCGACCGACCGCGTCGCCGAGCTTCGCAGGCACGCGGATCTGGCCGTGGCCGCGGCACGGCGCAGCATCGACGACCCCCAGGACCTCTCGGACATCGAGAAACGCCATGCCCGCTTCCTGCGTGCGCAGGAAGGCCAGCCCGCGGGGAAGGACAGGCACTTCGGCGTTGAATGCCAAGCCCCGTCCACTCGTCCTGGTCAGAGCCGCGGGAGACCGACCACGTCATCAGCATCTGCGATCGAGTTTGCCGTCGCGCAGGCCCCGCTGCCGGACGAGGCCGGATAAGGGCCCGCCCCAATCTCGATGGTTCAAGCATAAAGGTGGACGGGAAGCCGTCCTGCGGCAGGGCCCCGGGTCCGTCACAGTCCCGTCGCCTCAGCGGCCGGCAGCTCGCGTCCGAGAAGGCTCGCCGCCTGCGCCCGGCGCATCAGCGCCTTGACCCGCTGGTCCCGACCCATGCGTCGAAGCCTGCGTCCCCCTGCTCGATTTCCCAGGTCGGTCAGAACGGACGCTGCCGTGCCAAGGGCATCCGCGACGGCATCGAGCGTCGCGGCTTCACGAACGAGCAGAGCAACGGATTCCTTCATGCGTCTCTCCCGTGTGTTCGGCGCGGCCCGGACGGCAATCGGCCGCTCTCGTCGGCGCGCAGCCGCTATCGCAGCGTGAGCGCGTCGAGCCAGCCGCGGGCCGCGGCATAGCGGATGATCTCGGCGCGCGTCTTCAGTCCGAGCTTCTCGGCGGCGCGCGCCTTGTAGGTCTCGATCGACTTCACGCTGACGTCGATGCGCCGGGCGATCTCCTTGTTGCTCAAGCCTCGTGCGATCAACCGCAGGGTCTCGGCCTCCCGCGGGCTCAGCGCCTCGCCGGTCCTGGCGGCGTCGGGATCACCGGCGGCGCCGGGGCTGTCCGCCAGGGCCTGGCCCGCGACGGACGGGTCGAGATAGATGCCGCCCATGGCGACCGCGCGGACTGCGCGGAGCAGGTCGTCCGCCGCCGAGCGTTTCAGCAGGTAGCCCCGGGCGCCGCACTTGAGCAGCGGCTGGACGTAGGCCGCGTCCTCGTGGACCGTGAGCACGAGCACCCGGGTCGCCGGGCAATCGCGGGCGACGCGCTCCGTCAGTTCGAGGCCGTTGAGCCCGGGCATCGAGACGTCGACGACCGCGACATCGGGCATGGCCTCCTCGATCATCCGCAGGGCGTCACGACCGCATGTCGCCTCGCCGACGAGCTCGATTTCCGGGTCGGCGTTCAGGAGTGCGCGGACGCCCGCCAGAACGACGGGGTGGTCGTCGGCCAGGGCGACGCGGATGCGATTCATGCGGTATCTCCTCGAAGCTCAAGCCGGCCGCGGCACCGGAATGGTAACGAACAGCGTGGTGCCGATATCCGGCGAAGTCTCCAGCGTCAGCGTGCCGGCCAAGAGCGACAGGCGCTCACGGATGCCCGACAGGCCGAGACGCGGCTTGCCGCGCCCGCCCTCCGCCAGTCGCTCGGGCATGGCCTCGGCGTTGAAGCCGACCCCGTCGTCCTCGATGATCACCCGCATCGCCTCGGCGCCGTGCTCGACCGAGACGCTGACGGTCGAGGCCCGGGCGTGCTTGAGGACGTTGGTCAGCGCCTCCTGCACGATCCGGTAGACGGCGGTCTCGATCGCCGCCGGCAGCCGTACCGCCTCACCAAGAAATTCCAAGTCGGCGCGGATGCCGTGACGCTGGCTCCACTCGCGCAGCAGGGCGGCCAGCGCCTCCCGGAGCCCAAGGTCGTCGAGAGCCGTCGGCCGGAGATCGACGGCGGCCCGGTGGATGTCGCGTCCGATCTCGCCGGCCAGCGCCTGCAACCACTGCACGTGGCGTCCCACCTCGTCCGTCGTCGCGTCGCCGATCAGCCGTTCCAGGCTCTTCAGGCCGAGCGACAGGCCGGTCACCGTCTGGCCGACCTGGTCGTGCAGCTCGCGGGCGATCCGGCGCTGCTCGTTCTCCTGCGCCTCGCCGAGGCGACGCAGCATCTCCTTGCGCTCCGCCTCGGCGCGCTTGCGCGGTTCGATGTCCGACACGACGCCGTAGAACAGGCCGGTCGGCGTCTCGTCGTGCAGCCGGGGCGCGCGACCGGTCAAGCGGACCCATCGCGGACCACCGTCTCCGACCACCCGGAACTCGACGTCGAGCGGTCGGCCGTCCGCCAGGCTTCGACGCAGGGCGCCCGTCAGCCGCTCGCGATCGTCGGAATGGACCGCCGACAGGGCCGCGTCGACCTCCGCCTCGATGTCCTGTTCCTCCGGAGCCTTCGTCTTCCATTCGAGCAGGTGTGCGGCCCGCGCCGAGCCGCTCACCCGTTCCTGCACGGTGTCCCAGCGCAAGGTGCCGAGATCCGCGGCTTCCGCGGCCACGGCGCCCTGCTCCTGGCTCGACCGGAGGACGAGGGTGAAGCGCGCCCGCTCTCCCGCACGCCGCTGAGCCATGTCGCGGCCCACCAGTCCGACCAGCGCCAGGGCGAGACCGATGCTGAGCACGCTTCCGCCCGCCAGCACGAGGTAGGAGCGCGAGACCGGGGCGTTGAGGGCGGCCACCGGCATCCCGAAATGCACCGACCAGCCGCCCGTATCTTTGAGCGTGCGGTAGACGACCTCGACGTTCGAGCCCTCCAGGGTCGAGCCTGTGTAGAACCCTTGCGGCGCGCGCCGGATCGCGGCCTGCAGGGCGGCGTTCCCCGGCTGGCCGAGCTCCTCCGCCTCGGCGCGGGTACGGGCGATCGTATTCCCGTCTGCGTCGACGATGGTGCCGACCCAGCCTTCCGGCGCCCCGGCGTCGCGCAGGATCGAGCTGACCGCATTGGTGGCGAGCCGGACCGAGAGGACGTAGCGCAGCTCCCCGTCCCGGAGGACGGGCACGCGCAACGCGACGAGGCGCTTGCCCGAGACCGACCCAACCGGACCGATTCCGCCGATCACGGCACGATGGGTGCGCACGACGGCGTCGAAGCTCTTGCGGTCGGACGTCGGGCCGAGTTCCTCATCGAGGGAGCGGAGCAGGTTGACGACCTGGGTGCCGTCGGGCCCGGCGAGCTCGACGGTCGCCCACAACGGATGGGCCTGTCGCAGCCGCTCGGCCTCGGCGTAGAACGCGGCCAGGTCCGGCCGGTCGAGCGTCGCCGACGCGGCTTCGGTCTCGAGGATGGAGATCTGCGCGGCGATGTCGGAGGCGACGCGCTCGGCGACGCGGGTCGCGCTGGCCTCCGCGGCGCTGCGGCCGAGGTCGCGCTGTTGCTGGGCCAGCAGGGTGGCCACCCAGCCGCTGAGCAGCAGGACCGGGATGGCGGCCGCAAAGGTCAGGGCGACGAAGGTCCGGCCGTTTCCGCGGCTCAGCTGCTGTTCGAGTGCCTGATGGGCATCGCCCGCACGTCGTCCACTCATGCAAGGTGCTCGGTGAAGCTCTCCGGCTAAGCGCCGCCCGCAACCTCGACCCATCGCGGGTCGGCGGTCGGCACGAGCCCGCCGCGGGGCGATGGGCGAACTCTCCCATTTTACGGCCGGAGCGCCGCAGCGGCTAGCTCCGCGCCGGCGCGCAGCGAGGCTTGGGCGCATAGAGGAGCTCGGGCACCGGTTCGGGTGCGGGTTCGGCCAGCGCGCCCGCGTCGCCGAGAAGGCGACGCCCCGAGGTGATGACCTGAATGATCTGCCGGTCGCCCCGCGCCTCCCGCACGGTTCGCTCCAGGCGTCGCAGCCGCTCGATGAGGTCCGGCGGCGCCGCCGAAGAATCGGTCAGGTAGGCTTCGACCAGAACGGTCACGACCTGCTCCAGGCGTCCGTAGGAGTGATCCTTGAGAGATTGCAGAGAGGTCCGTCGCACGGTGTCGTCTCCCTCCATGCGGCTCCGTCCCGGATGGAACGGATGCTCACCCGCGGGTGGCATGCCCCTGGAAGTCGGGTTCATGCCAGGGCGGGGATTGACCCGAGCCGCCATTCGCGGCTGTCCGGACCGGACCTCGTCGCTGCCGACCCACGGTCCGACGCTCACCGGCAGGAACGCCGGAGCATGGCTGCAACTCGCGAACCGGCGTCCGCCCTCAGCCCCGCGTGGAAAGCGGCGGGATCGACGGCGTCGCAATGAGTCCCGCGACGTCGACCGGTGTCGCGGCCTGTCGGGTGAGGGCCGGGTGGGGCGCCCGTTGCACCATGTGCCAGGCGCCTCCATCGTACCCCTCGAACCAGGCCCGGCGCTCGCGCGAGTCCAGGGGATAGGGACACGCATCTCTCCGCCGGCCGCCCGTCCTGGCACGCGCACCTTGCCTGATCACGTCCATGAGCATCTGTGCTTGTCTCTCATTTGTTCCGGATAGATTTCCAGAGACATGAGATTGGCACGCAATCCACATCGAATCACAAGCGAATTCTTCGATCTATGCCGTTCTCTCTGACGCTTGTCAGGACAATCCCGACACGGGACGACTACGGAGAAGCTTGACATGACCGGAACCGGTCCCGCGAAGCGGCACGCATGTGAGCCAATCGGTGGTGGCGAGGGATCGGCCGCACCGATCCCTCGCACTCATGTTTGCCACGAACGTCCTTACCACCGTCGCCGCTAGCCGCAGCCGACAGGGCAGCAGGCAACGCGCGAGGTGCGGTTCGGTTAGGTGCGGGTCATCTTGTTATACTTGAATTCCGGCGCATTCTTGAGCGCGTCCTTGTCGGCGTCGACCATCGCCTTGAGCCCCCCGTCGGTGCGATGCAGGAAGATCGTCGAGGGGTCGATCAGCACGTAGCGTTCGCCCAGGCCGAGGAAGCCGCCGACGCTGACAACGACGCCGGTGATCGTCTTGCCGTTCTCGACGACCAGGTCCTCGATCTCGCCGACCGTCTCGTTCTGCTTGTTGTAGAGATTCTTGCCGACGAGCTTCGAGGTGGTGACCTCGGCCGGCTTCGCAGTGACGAACTTGATCTTGGCCGTCGCCGTGTCGGCCATGGTCATGCCGCCCGCATGGTTCTGGCTCGCCTGTCCCGGCGCTGCCGGCATCGCGGTGGCGGAGGGCTGCGCCGTCATCGGCTTCGGTTGAGCCCCAGGGGCCGGGGTGGAGGACTTGTCCTGCGCGAGCGCGGGCGATGCGAGGACGGCGCTGCCGATCAAGGCGGTGACGATGATGCTCTTCATGTGCAAGACCTAACCTATAGTAAGAGAGTGCGGCACAGGGACTGTCCATGTCCCAATGCCCCGCGGGATTGTCTATTCTTGAGCGACGTCTCGAACCGGCTTAGTGCGGCCGCGACGCGCGTCGAGGCTCGTCTTCAGTAGCCGCAGGTGCAGACGGGTCGGCCCGCACCGTAGCCGTAGCCGTAGCCGACCGGGGCGTATGGGGACCCGTAGCCGTAGTATCCGCCGTAATAGGCGGGCCGGGCGGCGGTCGCGGCCAGTCCGAGGCCGAAGCCGGCCGCGAGCCCGAGCCCGCGATAGCCGCGCCGATAACCATATCGGCCGTAATGACGGCCATATCCGAAGCGCGCCGCACGCAGGCCGGTGCCGCGGTAGCCGCCAAAGCCCCGGTAGTGGCGCCGGGCACCGACAGATCGATACCCTCTGAAGCCGTGGCGCATCCCGTGGAAGCCGCCGTGATGGCCGGCGAAGCCGTGCCCCCTGCCGAAGGGACGCGCTTCGCTCGGTGCCGAGAATAGGACGAGGCTCGATGCCGCCGCGAGGGCGAGAGCAAGATGTTTCATGACGATCGGCTCCATGATGGCCGGGACGGGTCGTGCGAGGCACCAAGGTCCGCTCGCGGTGGCCTGGATGTCGGCCTGCGAGACGGCTTGGCCGGCTCGACGTGACGGCGTCCCATTCGGGGCGATGACGCTCTGGTTGTCCTCGGCGCCGTCTGAAACGGGGAAGGTTGCCTCAAGCCCGGAGGCTCGCCTTCCCGCTCGACCTCTCATCTGTGGCGCGGGGCGTGGCCCGGCAGTCGGAGGAAACCGTAGTCTTGTCGGGATAACCCTGACAGATCCGAGACGCGCCCTGCAGGTGGTCACCTCGCCGGGATTGTCGATTGACGATTGCTTAAGCACGATCCTTCGAGCTTGCGGCCCACCGGCACGACCGTCGTCGAGGTCGTGCGGCACCGGATCGCGACGATGCAGGAGAACGGCATGAGGGTGGCATTCCGACGTGTGGCCGGGCTCGCGCGCGCCTGGCACGGGCCGCGCACAGGGCATTCGATGCCACAGGAGGCGGCTGTGCCCGGACACCAGGTTCGCTCCTCGACCGGAGGACGCTGCGTGGAGCATTGGGCGCGGTTCGGTGGCGGACTTGACGCTTCGGACGCGACCGACCACGACAGCCCGATCGACCTTGCTCCGGGTGGGGCAGTCGCGCGATATTCGGACCATGTCGTGCCGCCGTCAGCCTGACGTCGACCCCGCTGCCTCCTTCGCAGAGGCACCGTCGAGCTGCCGCAAGTGGCGGCGATGCCCGCGCGAACGTCCCGGCTCGGCGAACGACAACGGCGGATGCACATCGGCTTGGGTGCTCGGTCTCGGTGCAACCCTCGGCACGCTCATCGTGTCGGGCCTCTTGCTCACCATCGCGTCCTGATCCGGTGCCTGATCGCCGCTTTGCCCTGGTTGCCATTGGCCGGTCTCACGAACGGGTCGCCTTGCTCGTCGTGGATGCCCGGGGTGCGCGACGACGCTGCCGTCATTCGCGCCGTCGCGGCTCCGAGAGGAGCCGTGCGATCCACTGCGTCGACTGGAAGCCGTCGCAGGTGATAACGATCGCGGCGGTCAGCGGAACGGCGAGCACGGCTCCGGCGATGCCCCACACCCAGCTCCAGAACGATAATGCCACGATGATGGCCAGCGGCGAGAGCGCCAGGCTGCGTCCCTGGAGCATCGGGTAGACGACGTTGCTGATTGCGAGCTGGATCGCAGCCAATCCGAGGAACACGATAGCGGGGGCTGTCTTGGTCTGGAACTGCACGAACGCGAACAGGGTCGGCGGCACGATGCCGACGAGGTTGCCGACCACCGGGATGTAGTTCAGGAGAAAATTGAGAACGCCCCAGACGAGCGCCAGATCGAGGCCGACGGCGAGCGTGTAGAGGCCCGTCGCCACTCCCGTGAGCAGGCTCGTGAAGGTGCTGATGCCGAGATACTGGCGGATCTTCTCGGCGATCGCCTCGATCGAGGCGAGCACCTCCTGCTGCTCGTCGCGCGCGAAGGTCTCACGGAGCTTGAGCCGCAAGGCCGGAACCTCCGGCAGCCCGAAAACGACCAGGAGGGCGGTGAAGCCGAGATAGCCGAGGATCGTGTAGATGTTCTGCAGGAGCCCCCGCGCGACACCGACCAACCTCCGGTATCCCTCCTCTCCGTCGAGGGACCAGCCCCAGGATGCGGTCCAGTCCGACACATGCCGGTACAGAACATCGAGGCGGTCCCAGCTGCGTTCGAAGGCGGAGACCACCTGCGCGGCGGAGAAGTAAACGGCACCGGTGAAGCCCGTGACGACGACCGCGAGCACCAGCATGGTCGCGACGTAGCTGAGGCCCGGAGGCAGAAACCGGTCGAGCCATGGCTTGATCGGCCATATGGCGGCGATCACAACGAAGGCCGCCGCCAACGGCATCGTCACGGGATAGCTGGCTCGCAAAGCACCTATCGCGAGGATCACCGTGATGATGCCGAGCAAGCGGTTGCGGATGGTCTCGTTCCGGGTCAAGGGGCCGATCTCCCGTCAGCCGTTCGCGCGGTGTACCTTGTCGAGGCTGGTCCTGCACCGGGTGCGGCGTGTGCCCGCGAAGACATGCGCATCAGGTTCTATCCGTGCTCGACAAGGCCTGCTCTGCCTCCGGACAGGGGCATGTCCGGGAGCGACCATCATCTCGGCTTGACGATCCGAGATTTTCACGCACGTCCCTGTCATGCGTGAAGGCTTGAAACGTCATCAGGCTCATGCTGTCCTCCCCCTTCGCATGTCGGAGAACTTGAGAATCGCTGAATACTGGAGATCTCCATGTCGATCTCAAATATCATGGTCCCGCTTGATCTGGCGCCTGCGTCGTGGGACCGGCTGACCATCGCGCGGTCGATTGCCGAGCGCCTCTCGGCGCAGCTCGTCGGCGTATCGGCGTGCGAGGCGCTGCCGACCCATCTCTATGGCAAGGGCGCTCTCATCAACGCACGGATCATCGATCACGGATCGGCCCGCGCCTCTGCCGAGCTGGCCCAGGTCGAAGCGGTCTTCCTGGCGCGCACGCAGGGCCTGTCGTCCGTGGAATGGCGCGCCAGACCGGGCGACCTGCGGGTGGTATTGGCGGAGCAGGCGCGCATGGCGGATCTCGTCGTGCTTGGCAGCGTGGATCCCGACGATGGCCAAGGCTGGTGTGCCGCACTCGCGCCCGGCGAACTGATCCTGCAGCTCGGCTGCCCGGTCCTTCTCGTGCCGTCGGGCGTCACATCGCTCGCCGGAACCCGCGTCGTCGTCGGCTGGAAGGATTCCCGGGAAGCCCGGCGCGCTGTGCGGGACAGCCTGCCTCTCCTGCTCCGGGCGGATAGCGTCTGCATCGCGACCGTTGGCGCGGAGACGATGCCGGATGGCGCCGAGGACGTCGCTGCCTACCTGACTCGCTGTGGCGTCGCAGAAACGACGATCGTGCGATCCGCGGCCTCTCGCAGCGTTGCGGCATGCCTTCTCTCTGTCGCCCGTCTGACCGAGGCGGACCTGATCGTGACCGGCGCTTACGGGCACTCGCGCTTTCACGAACGGGTTTTCGGGAGCGTAACCCGCGAGCTTCTCGCCGCGTCGCCCATCTGCTGTCTCATGAGCCATTGACGAGAGCGAGTATGGCGAGGGCTCCTCGTCATGGCTGTTGCCCAGCCGAACCGTTCGAGACGGATGGCGCCCGATGATCGCACCAGACACTGCCGAGCCGGCTCCGGATGAGCCGCCGCCGGCCGGACAATCCGATTGACGACGCGCGCCCTTCGAGCTTGGTGAAGCCTCACTCGCCCGCCGCGGTTGAGCCCTAAGTCCAGCACGCTTGCGGCCGCGAGGAGCTCCTCCATCCGGTGGTCCCGCAGCCGCTTAAGAGGATAACTCGGCGAGTTCGAGTGCGAGCTACGCGGGACTGCAGTCTGTTGACCGCTGATCGCCGCAGCAGCCAAAGCTGGACCTATACAGCCGATACGATGGGCGCGCGGCCCTCTGCCCCGGCACGGTATCGGTTGCGCACTGATTCGGTACGGCTGATGTGGCGTGCGACTTGGTGGCGGGGAACAGCGGGCGCAGGCTGCGGTTGCCCCGCCACAGGAGATCGCGATGGGCACACATATTTCCGGTGACCTCACCAGAGCCAAGCTCGGCGAGGAGACCATCCTGAGAGGCGCGGGTGGCGAGACCCATCAGGTCGCAGAGGGCGAAGTCCCCGTGCTGACCACACAGCAAGGCGTTCCCGTCGCAGACGACCAGAACTCCCTTAAGGTCGGGGCGCGCGGGCCGACCTTGCTAGAGGACTTCCACTTCCGCGAGAAGCTCTTCCACTTCGACCACGAACGCATCCCGGAGCGGGTCGTGCACGCCCGCGGCTTCGGCGCGCACGGCTTCTTCGAGACCTACAAGCCGCTCAGCGACCTGACCGCGGCCGACCTGTTCCAGCGCAAGGGCGAGCGGACGCCGGTCTTCGTGCGATTCTCGACTGTGGCGGGAAACAAGGGCTCGCCCGACGTCGCCCGCGGCTTCGCAGTTAAGTTCTATACCCGCAACGGCAACTGGGACCTTGTCGGAAACAACATTCCGATCTTCTTCATCCAGGACGCCATCAAATTCCCAGACCTGGTCCACGCCGCCAAGCAGGAGCCTGACCGCGGTTTCCCGCAGGCGCAGACGGCCCACGACAATTTCTGGGACTTCATCTCGCTCTCCCCGGAGGCCACGCACATGGCCCTCTGGATCATGTCGGATCGTACCATCCCGCGCTCGTTCCGGTTCATGGAGGGGTTCGGCATCCACACCTTCCGGCTAGTCAACGCCGAAGGCCGCTCGACCTACGTCAAGTTTCACTGGAAGCCGAAGCTCGGCCTTCAGTCGGTGGTGTGGAACGAGGCGGTCAAGATCAACGGCGCCGATCCGGACTACCACCGGCGGGACCTCTGGAACGCGATCGAGGCGGGCGACTTCCCCGAATGGGAGCTCGGCATGCAGCTCTTCGACGACGCCTTTGCCGACCAGTTCCCGTTTGATGTGCTTGACGCGACCAAGATCATTCCTGAGGAGGTGCTGCCGGTGCGGCGTGTTGGCCGCCTCGTCCTCGACCGCAACGTCGATAATTTCTTCGCCGAAACCGAGCAGGTCGCCTTCTGCACTCAGAACATTGTGCCGGGAATCGACTTCACCAACGACCCGCTGCTGCAGGGGCGCAACTTCTCCTACCTGGACACGCAGCTCAAGCGGCTCGGCAGCCCGAACTTCACGCACATTCCGGTCAACGCGGCCAAGGTGGAGGTCAACAACTTCCAGCAGGATGGCCACATGGCGATGCGCAATCCGCGGGGCCGGGCGAACTACGAGCCGAACTCCTGGGGGGCGGCAGGCGGCCCGCGCGAGTCGCGCGAACGCGGCTTCCGCTCCTTCGCTGCCGAGGAGGCTGGGCCGAAGCGGCGGATGCGTGCCGAACTGTTTGCCGATCATTACAGCCAAGCCCGGCAGTTCTACATCAGTCAGACCGAAACGGAGCAGACGCACATCAAGAACGCCTTCGTGTTCGAGCTGAGCAAAGTCGAAACCCCGGCGATCCGGGCGCGGATGGTCTCGCACCTTCGGCATGTGGACGAGGATCTGGCCAATCGCGTGGCCGACGGACTTGGCCTCGCCGACCTGCCGCCTGCCGCCGAGCCGGCCCGACCCGTCGTGAAAGACTTGGCCCCCTCGCCGGCGCTCTCGATCCTGCGCAACCCGCCGAAGGCATTCACCGGGCGCAAGGTCGGCGCCCTGGTGACGGATGGGGTGGATGCCGGGTTGCTCGCCGCGCTGCAGTCCGCCGTCGCGCAGGCTGGCGCGATGCTAGAACTCGTCGCGCCCAAGATCGGCGGCGTCATCGCGAGCGACGGCCGTCATCATCCGGCGCATCAGAAGGTGAACGGCGGTCCGTCCGTGCTCTATGATGCAGTGGCTGTCCTGCCCTCCGCCGATGGCGCCCAGCTCCTGGCAAACGAGGCGACCGCGAAGGACTTCGTCAGCGACGCCTACGCGCACGCCAAGTTCATCGCCTATGCCGACTCGGCCAAACCACTGTTCGAGAAGGCGGGGCTTACGGAGCTGGACGAGGGCTTCGTCGCCCTGCATGGTCCAGAGGACACGGCCACATTCCTGAAGGCGTGTGTCACGTTGCGCCACTGGCCTCGAGAGGCGGCTGTCCAGGCCGTGTGACGGACCTATAGAAGGCTGCCCTGTTATCCGCTGCAGGGTATCAGGCTGCTCCCCCACTTGCGGCTTCACCGGATGCTGCCAAGGCTCGTGCATTGTTGACGCAGGTTCGAACACATCCAATCAGGGTCGGTTGGCGGAGCGACGTCGTCCGGCCCGTCCATGAGTGCTGTCGCGGGTCGGGCGAACCATCGTAACGATCATAGCGACGAGCGGGGTGTGCTAAACTTGGCAATCGGAGCCCTTGCCGCCTGTTCAGGCCTCCACGTGGACGCGGGATACGGAGCTAGACAGCTGACTTGGTTGGTACGCTGCAACGGAGGCGCAGGCCCACCTCCGTTCTTCGATCCCGACGCCGACCAAGCCTCGGATGCCGAACTCGGTCTCGCCCCCGGCGTTGTCCCACACAAGGCTCGCATCGCGCGGGCCACTCTGCCGGAGGCGCGCCGCCATGGGCCTGTTCACCGCCGACATCAAGACCCTGGACGACCTGTTCGTCCACACGCTGCAGGACATCTACTACGCCGAGACCCAGATTACCAAAGCTTTGCCTAAGATGATCGCTAAGGCGACAGATCCACAACTGAAACAAGGCTTCGAGACCCACCTGCGCGAAACGGAAGGCCAGATCAAGCGCTTAGAGCAGGTGTTCCAGATGCACGGGCACTCACCGAAGGCGGTGGACTGCCCCGCCATCGACGGCATTATCAAGGAAGCAAACGAGACGGCTGGCGACATCGGCGACAAGAAGGTCCTCGACGCGGCCCTGCTCGCGTCAGCGCAGGCGGTGGAGCACTACGAGATCACCCGCTACGGCACGCTCATCGCCTGGGCCAAGCAGCTCGGCCGGGCGGACTGCGCCAGTGTGCTCCAGCAGAACCTCGAGGAGGAGAAGGCGACTGACGCCAAGCTGACAGCCATGGCCGACAGCAAGGTCAACCAGAAGGCGGCCTGACGCGGGCAGAACGGGGCCGCCCGGTCGAGAGCTGCCCCGCTCCGCTCCAGTCCTGACATGCTCACGTGAGCGGCCAGGTCGCTGACGGTGGGCTGCAAGCTCGATCCATATTGCCCGCGCTGCGCGATCCTGTCCGCCGAGCTTGCTATCCAACGTACCCGCAAGCGCGAAAGACCCCGACACGAGTTTGTGCTGGGACTCTTCTGTAGCCTCGGGATTTCTAAAGCACACGGGACGGACACCGCTTGACCGCCCTGATGAATGTACCGTGACGCGCCGACTTAATCGGGCGCAATATCTTTCTCGCTCTCCCCCTTTCATGCCCTCCCACGGCCTGCGTGGATGACGACGGGCGACATGACGGCTCGGAGAGTCTGGAGCGTCGTGCGGTCGCCACGAGACGGCGTCGTACCCCGAATTTGACTGCTGAAACTCGCACACCACGGGCGATCTTCCAGGCAGTGTCGTGCGTTCAGATCAAGCCGGCTGTGCTCCGGCGTCGCTGGGCATTTCGCGGAGAGGCGCGTGCATGGCCTACGAGATCGGCGTCGGTCCGGCTCAGATCACCATCAACGTCGGCGAGAGCGTGCTCATCACCGAGATCGATGGCCAGATCCATCAGCCGAGCGAACGCGGCCTGTTCTTCCGCGACACCCGCCTCGTCAGTGCCTGGATGGCGACGGTCGACGACCGGCCCTGGCAAGTGCTGAATTCCGCTGCCACCGACCCCTTCGCCGCTCAGGTCGTGCTGGTGAACCCGGTCCTGCCCAAAGACGACGGCGAGGTGCCCGCCGGCAGCATCAGCCTCACCCTGTCGCGCCTGCTCGAGCAGGGCGGCATGCGCGAGACGCTCACGGTGCGCAACCACAACCGCATCCCCGTGCGCCTCTCCCTCGCCGTGCGCTTCTCCTGCGACTTCGCCGACCTCTTCGACGTGAAGGCTCGCCGGATCGTCACGCGCGGCCAAACCTGCAGCCGCTGGTCCTGCGAGAAGGGCTGCATCACGACGGTCCACACCAACGGCAGCTTCCGTCGCGGGCTTTCGGTCGGTCCGGCGGACGGCGCACATCGGCCAGTCCTGCGCGACGGCGCGCTGTGCTTCCTGCTCGAACTCGATCCCCGGCGGTCTTGGAGCACTGACCTCGACTACTGCTGGATCGATGGTGACCGAACGCTCGACGGACCGGGCCTCAGGTTCGCTGAGCGCGAACGGTCCGGGCCGAGCGTCGGCCTTCAGGCTTGGCGCGATGGGGCCACGCGCCTGCGCACGCCGCACATCGGCCTGCAGCAGCTCTACGACCAGTCCTTCGACGACCTCGCCGCTCTGCGGCTGCCCTTCGAGGGCACGGACTTCAACAACTTCGTGCCGGCTGCCGGCATCCCGTGGTTCGCCGCCCTGTTCGGGCGCGACAGCCTGATCACCGCGATCCAGACCGTGCCGATCTACCCGGACTTCGCTCGCGGTGCGCTTGAGCTGCTGGCCCGTTACCAAGCCACCGAGGCGGACGATTCGCGAGACATGCAGCCGGGCAAGATCCCGCACGAACTGCGCCGCGGCGAGATAGCCAGCCTGCACCTGAACCCGTACTGGCCGTACTACGGCACCGCCGACGCCACGCCGCTCTACCTCATCCTGCTGCATCGCGCGTGGCAGTACACGGGCGACCGCGGCCTGATCGAGCGCCACCTTGTCACTGCCGAGCGCTGCCTTGCCTGAATCGACGCAGACGGGGACTTGGATGGAGACGGGTTCCAGGAGTACCGGCGCCGCGCAACCGACGGAGCCGAGAACCAGGGCTGGAAGGACGCGGACAATGCCGTCCTCGACGAGAACGGCAACGACGTGCCCGCGCCGAAGGCGCTGTGCGAGTTACAGGGCTACGTCTACGACGCGTGGCGCCGGATGGCCGCGATGTACGACGCACTCGGCCGGGCGGATCAGGCCCGCGCGTTGAGGGAGAAGGCGCACGATCTGCATCGCCGTTTCAACGCCACCTTCTGGGACGAGGACGCGCAGTTCTACGCCTTGTGCCTCGACCCCGAGAAGCGGCGGGTGATGAGCGTCAGTTCGAACCCCGGTCACCTGCTGTGGTCGGGGATCGTGCCCCCCGAGCGGGCTGCGGCCGTGGCGCGTCGGTTGATGGCCGAGGACATGTTCAGCGGTTGGGGCGTGCGCACGCTGTCGGCGGATCATCCGGCCTACAATCCACACGACTATCAGATCGGAGCAGTCTGGCCGCACGACAACGGCCTGATCGCGATCGGACTGGCTCAGTACAGCTTTCGCACCGAGGCGGCCCGCATCGCGGCTGGCCTGATCGCAGCGGGCGAGCGCTTCATGCTAAACCGTCTCCCAGAGGTGTTCGCCGGGACGAGCCGGGCCGAGTCACCGTTCCCGGTGCAGTATCGCGGTGCGAACGTCCCGCAGGCGTGGGCGGCGGGCTCGGTGTTCAGCCTGCTGCATGCCCTGATGGGCACCTGGGTGGATGCCAAATCCCACACGATCCTGACCGACCCGTACCTGCCGGACTGGCTGCCGGAACTCACCCTGGCGGATTTCAGCGTCAGGAAACAGAAGGTCGATCTGCGCGTGTTCCGCCACGACCGGGAGACCTGCATCGAGATCCTGGGCGGCGAGGGGGTGAAGCTGGTTCGACAGCCCTTCGCCACCGCGGTCGATTACTGCTGATCGATGTGGGGCTTCATTGCCGCGATCGGCCGTCCGGGTGGCGCGGCTACATCCGCTCCTTGATGCCCGACCGCACCAGCCACCAGTTCACCGGATAGCTCGTGAAAAAGCCGGCGATCATGGCGCCCTGCATGGCGAACCAGAACTCGGCCGTGTTCACCGCGGCGCGGTGCCCGAGCAGGTGCCCGAAGAGGTAGAATTGCGCGAAGACCATGAAGCCGTACATGCCGACCTGCCAGGCGACCAGCGAGGCGGTGTCGGCCTTCAGGGCCGCGACGATCCCCTCGCCCGGCGGGAGACTGCGCATCGGCACGATCGCGAAGTACTGGAACACGATGCCGAGCCCGAAGGCGAACAGGAAGTCGAGGATCCAGACCGCATACATCTTCTCGGAGAAGAGCGACTTCCAGCCGAACCAGACCGCCACCGCCGGCACCAGGAAGGCCAGCCACTCGGCGGCGACGTCGCCCAGCATGCAGCCGCTGCCGCAATGGAGCGCGCCCTTGCCGACCATCACCGGGAAGGGTGCCTCGGTTCTGTGGGTCGACGCCGCGTGATGCGCCGCCCTGCTCGCCATCCGGCCATAGCGGAAGTACGCCCAGACGACCGCCCCAGTGCCGAACAGGGCCGTGACGGGCCAAACCACGTTCATGACCGTCATGTGCTGCGGGCGCCGGATTACGTCGATGGAGACGATCAACGCACAGACTGCGCCGACCAGCAGGGCGGCGAGGGAGAGGGCGTCGAGCCAGGCAGGAAACACGAGGGGCCCCTTCGCTGGAAAGGGGCGCAACGGAAGTGCGCTGGCCTTGTTCCGAGAGGGCGGACAAGCCTATCCGACGCCGCTCGTCACGTCAGGGCGCGCCACTCCCCGTCACACCGGATGCGTCGTGTGCCCCGGCGGCTCGCGCCTGTCCGTGACATCCCCCCGCTCGCCCGATGCCCGGATCCGCACCGGCACCGACTTGGCGGCCGGCGTCTTCGACGGCCCGTCGTGGTGCGAGAGCGGCATCAGCGGGTTCATCTCGGGGTAGTAGGCACCGAGACAGCCATCAGGCAGGGCGAACGGCACCACCTTGAGGCCACACACGGCGCGCTCGACCCCGTCTTCGGCATCGCCGACGAGCGAAACGACCTGACCCTCCTGCAGGTTCGCCCGCCGCATCTCGTCGGGGTTGATGAGGAGCACGTCGCGCGTGCCCTCGATCCCCCGCATGCGGTCGCTGTAACCGTAGATGGTGGTGTTGAACTGGTCATTCGAGCGCATCGTGATCAGCCGGTAGCGGCCGGGCGCGTCCGGCCAGCCGGTCGCCGACAGCGTCTCGGGCGTCGTGAAGTCGGCCTTGCCGCTCTGCGTCTTCCAGATCCGCTCGCGGGCCGAGTTGCCCCGGTAGAACCCGCCGGGCGTCCACATCCGCTCGTTGAAGCCGTGGAACTGCTCGGGGTAGGTCTCGGCGATCAGGTCGCGGATCAGCCCGTAATCGCCGACCCACTCGTCCCATTTTACCTTCGGGTTAGGTGCGAGCGTCGCCTTGGCGAAGCCCGCCACGATGTCGACCTCGGACTTGAGGTGCTCGCTGGCGGGCGTGCGGCGTCCGAGCGAGCCGTAGATGCAGCTGAAGGTGTCCTCCATGCTGACGGCCTGCGGCCCGCTCGCCTGCACGTCCTCCTCGGTGCGGCCGCGGCAGGGCAGCAGGTAGGCGATCTCGCCGTTCACCAGGTGGGAGCGGTTGAGCTTGGTGGCGACCTGCACGGTAAGGCGCATCGTCGTCCAGGCCTTTTCCATGCGGTCGCGATCGGGAATGGCGCGCACGAAATTGCCGCCGAGGCCGAAGAAACTCCGGACCTTGCCGGACAGGATGCCCTCGCAGGCCTCGACCGTATTCATGCCCTTGTCGCGCGGCGGGTCGAAGCCAAACTGAGCCGCGTAGCGGTCGAGCGGCACCAGCTCGGGTTTTTCCGTGATGCCGACCGTGCGCTGTCCCTGGACGTTGGAATGGCCGCGCACCGGCGAGATGCCGGTGCCGTCGCGACCGATATTGCCCTTCAGCAGCAGCATGTTCACGAACAGTGCAACGTTCTCGAAGCCGTGCATGTGCTGCGTCAGGCCCATGCCGTAGATGCCGATGACGCGATCCGCCTCGACGTAGACTTGGGCGGCGGCCTCGATATCCTGCCGGCTCAGCCCCGATTCGCGCTCGATCTGGTCCCAGCCGGTCGCCCGGACCTTCGCCTCGAAGGCCTCGAGACCGCTGGTGTGCTGCGCGATGAAATCGACGTCGAGCACGCGCCTGCCCTGCTTGCGCGCCTCGTCATCGGCCGCGAAGACGTGCTTGCAGATCCCCATGAGCACGGCGATGTCGCCGCCGGGCCGGACCTGGTGGTACTGGATGCTGATGCGGGTCTCCTTGCCCGTCAGCATCTCGACCGGGCTCTGCGGGTTGGTGAAGAACTCCAGGCCTCGCTCGCGCACGGGATTGAAGGTGACGATCTTCACGCCTCGCTTGGCCGCCTCCTGCAGCGGGTGCAGGAAGCGCGGGCTGTTCGACCCCGTGTTCTGGCCGAAGAAGAACATCGCGTCGCAGTTCTGGAGATCGTCGAACACCACCGTGCCGACGCCCGCGCCGATCACCTTCTTGAGCGCCACCGAGGTGGTCTCGTGGCACATGTTGGAGGAGTCGGGCAGGTTGTTGCAGCCGTAGAGCCGGGCGAACAGCGCGTAGAGGTAGGACGTCTCCAGGCTCGCGCGCCCCGACGAGTAGAACACGACCGATTTCGGGTCGAGGAGCCTCAGCTCCGACCCGATCTCCCGGAAGGCCTCGTCCCAGCCGCAGGGCACGTACTTGTCGCTGGCGCGATCGTACCGCATCGGATGGGTCAGGCGGCCCTGCTGTTCGAGGTCGTAGTCCGTCCACTCCCGCAGTTCCGTGACCGTGTGCTTGGCGAAGAACTCGGGCGTGCAGCGCCGCGTGGTCAACTCCCACAGGGTCGCTTTGGCGCCGTTCTCGCAGAACTCGAAGGGATGGTAGTTCGCGGGCTTCGCCCAGGAGCAGGACACGCACATGAAGCCCTTGGGCTTGTTCTGCCGGAACAGGGTCTCGGTGGCGAGCGGCGTCGCCCACTCCTTGCCGAAGATCCGGGAGATGCCCCGCACGGAACCCCAGCCGCCGGAGGGGCCGTCGTAATGGGCGATGTCTTCCTCGCCGTGCATTCGCGTTCCTCCGCCTGTGGCCGACCTGCCGACGATACGCTCGCTCTCGGCGACCGGCCCGGTGCCGGCATCCGCCAGCGTATTCGCGATGTCGGGGACCGTCGGCTCGGGTTGCGCGAGGAGACGTCCCGCGTCATGGCTTGACTGGCCGTCATGGCGCGGCCTTCCTGCCTGTTGCAGCCAACAGCTTATTGAACATCTCGTTCCGCCCCCCCGGCCCGGAAATATCGTGCTCTTAAACCATGTTAATTGCTGAATACTGTCAGCTCATGCGATGCAGGATGCGTGCGGGTCGAATTTTTCAGGCGAGCGGAGATTAGCCAGGACGTCCAAGCGGTCGAGGCCATCCGGGGCGGCGAGGACGGCGGGCTCGCCCCCTTCGCACCCGCCGCGGCGGTTCCCCGGCTCCCGTCGACGGAACCTAAATACATATATTGAGTATAAAGATATGGCACGGCGCGCGAACGCCGTCCGGGATCGGGGAGCGAAAGCGCAGGCGGAATGGCGCAGATCTTTCGTCCCGGTGCCGACACCCTGGCGCGCGTCGTCCTCGCGGGCATCGCCGTCGTTCCGGTCCTCGCGGTCGGGATGGCCACCACCCTGTGGCGCTCGCCCTACGCCACCGCCCAGGACGTGACCCGCGAGCAGCCGGTGCCGTTCAGCCACGAGCATCACGTCGGCGGGCTCGGGATCGATTGCCGCTACTGCCACACCTCGGTCGAGAAGGCCGCCTTCGCGGGCATCCCGCCGACGGAGACCTGCATGAGCTGCCACTCGCAGATCTGGACCAACGCGCCGATGCTGGCCCCCGTTCGCACCAGCCTCGCCGAGGGGCGGCCGCTGGTCTGGCGGCGGGTCCACGCCCTGCCGGACTACGTCTACTTCAATCACTCGGTCCACGTCGCCAAGGGCGTCGGCTGCGCGACCTGCCACGGCGCGGTCCAGACCATGAAGCTGGTGCGCCAGGTGGCGCCCCTGACCATGGGCTGGTGCCTCGACTGCCATCGCAACCCGGCTCCGAACCTGCGTCCGCGCGAGGCGGTGTTCGACATGATCTGGACGCCGCCCGATGACCAGGCGGAGCAGGGCGCGCGGCTTGCCGCCGCCTACCACGTGAAATCGCCGGTGCGCTTGAGCGAGTGCTCGATATGCCACCGCTGACCGGCCTCCATCGCCGCGAGGCCCTGCGGCTGCTGGGCGCCGGCATCGCGCTGGCCGCCGGGGGCTGCTCCCGGCCGGACGAGGAGATCCTTCCCTACGTGCGCCAGCCCGAGCAGCTCCTGCCCGGGGTGCCGGCGCGTTACGCCACGGCGCTGCCCCTCGCCGGCTTCGCCCGGGGCGCCCACGCCGTCGCGGTCGACGGCCGTCCGATCAAGATCGAGGGCAACCCGCTCCATCCCGCGAGCCGCGGCGCCACCGACGTCTTCCTCGAAGCCGCAATCCTCGATCTTTACGACCCCGACCGCTCCCGCGCGCCGAGCGAGCGCGTCGCCGGCATCGCCTCGTGGGAGGCCTTCGGCAAGGCCTATGCCCGGCCGCTCTCCGAGGCGCGGGCGCGCCGCGGGGCGGGCTTCCGCTTACTGACCGGGCGGGTCACCTCGCCGACGCTGCTGCGCCAGATCGCGGCCCTGCGGGAGGCGATGCCGGAGGCCGTCTGGCACGTCCACGAGCCGCTCGACGAGGCGAATGCCCGGGCAGGCGCCGCCCTGGCCTTCGGGCGCCCGTTGCGCGCCCTGCCCCGGCTCGATTGGGCCGAGATCGTGGTCTGCCTGGAGGCCGATCCCCTCGGGCCGGGGCCGGATCAGATCCGGCTGTCCTCCGCCCTGATCGAGCGCCGCCGCGATCCCTCCCGGTTCGGCCGGCTCTTCGTCGCGGAAGGCCTGCCGACGCCGACCGGCATCAAGGCCGACGAGCGCCGCGCCCTGGCACCGCCGGCGGTCGCTGCCCTCCTCGTCCACCTCGCCAACGGCTTCGGCGCCGGCCTGCCCGAACCCGCCCTGGCCGAGGCCGAGCGCAAATTCGCGGACAACATCCTGGCGGATCTGCGCGCGCATCACGGCCGCGCGGTGGTGCTCGTCGGCGAGGCGCTGGAGCCCGGCTTCCACACCCTCGCCCACTGGCTCAACGCCCGGCTCGCGGCGCCGGTGGACTGGATCGCGCCGCCCGACACCCTGCCGGACCATCCGCCGGGCGACCTCGCGGGGCTCTGCGGGGACATCGCGGCGGGTCGCGTCTCCTGCCTCGCCATCCTCGGCACGAACCCGGTCCAGACCGCACCGGCCGGCCTCGGTTTCCCGGAGCTGCTGCGCCGGGTGCCGTTCAGCGTCCAGGTCGGCACCCATGCCGACGAGACCGCGGACGGGACCCACTGGCACCTGCCGCTCGCCCACGACCTCGAATCCTGGTCCGACCTGCGGGCGACTGACGGCACGGCGAGCCTCGTCCAGCCGCTGCTGCGGCCGCTCTACGGCGGCCGCTCGGTGCACGAGATCCTGAACCTCCTCACCGGCGCCGAGGCGCGGCGCGGCTACGACATCGTCCGGGAGACCTGGCAGGGCACCTGGGAGCAGCACCGGCGCCCGGACGACCGGGATTTCGACGGGTGGTGGCGCCGCTGCCTGCACGACGGGACGATCCCGGCCAGCGCTGCCGCCCCGGTCGCTGCCCCCGATCCCGTCCTGCCGGCCCTGCCGCCGGCGCCCCCGCCGTGCGACCTCGCCCTTCTCCTCACCCCCGACCCGGCCCTGTGGGACGGGCGCTTCGCCAATAATGCCTGGCTGCAGGAATGCCCGCACCCGGTGACGAAGCAGGTCTGGGGCAACGCGCTCCTCCTCTCGCACGGCGAGGCGGCGCGGCGCGGCCTCGCGGACGGCCAGGGCTGAGCGTCACCGTGAAAGGCGTCTCGGTGGTCGCCCCGGTGGCGGTGGTGTCGGGTGTCGCCGACGGGGTGGCGGGGCTGAGCCTCGGCCATGGCCGGTCCCGCGCCGGGCCGATCGGCACCGGAATCGGGGTCGACGGCTACCGGTTCATGCGGGAGGGACCGGGGCGGCTGATCCGCCGGTTGAGCCTCACAGCCCTCGACGAACGGCACGCGATCCTGCGCACGCAGAATTACACCCAGATCGAGGGCGAGACCGAGAAGCTCTTCCCGCGCATCGACCTCGCGGCGCTCGCCGCACGTGAGCCGAAGGGCACCGGGTCGGACCAGCCGACGCTGCTCGCCCCCTGGACCGGCGACGCCGACGGCCATGCCTGGGGCATGGTGATCGACACCATGGCGTGCATCGGCTGCAACGCCTGCGTGATCGCCTGCCAGTCCGAGAACAACGTGCCGGTGGTCGGTCCCGAGGAGATCGCCCGCGGCCGGATGATGCACTGGCTGCGCGTCGACATCTACGACGCAGGGACACCGGAGCGGATCGAGGCCGGGTTCCAGCCGGTGCCGTGCATGCATTGCGAGCACGCGCCCTGCGAGCCGGTCTGCCCGGTGGCGGCCTCGGTCCATGACGGCGAGGGGCTGAACCTCCAAGTCTACAACCGCTGCGTCGGCACCCGCTTCTGCGAGGCGAACTGCCCCTACAAGGTCCGCCGCTTCAACTTCTTCGGCTACGCCGACGGGCAAGAATACGCCAATCTCGGCGCCGAGCCGGTGCGGGCGCAGCGCAACCCCAACGTCACGGTGCGGAGCCGGGGCGTGATGGAGAAGTGCACCTACTGCATCCAGCGCATCGCCAATGAGCGCCAGGCGGCCGAGCGCGACGGGCGCCCGATGGGTGAGGTCTCGACCGCCTGCCAGTCCGCCTGCCCGACCCGCGCCATCCGCTTCGGCGACCTGAACGCGACGGACAGCCCGGTGGCGGCGCAGCGGGCGGATCCGCGCCACTACGCCCTGATGGAGGAGCTGAACACCCGGCCGCGCACCACCTACCTCGCCGACCTGCGCAATCCCACCCGGGAGGACCGGACGTGAGCGGGCAGCCCCATCCGCTGATCGACGCCGAGCGCCTCGGCTACGGGGCGATCTCAGCCGCCGTCGCCGACCCGATCCAGCACGAGGGTTTTGGCCGCGCCTGGGCGATCGCGCTCCTCTGCACCCTGCCCTTCGTCGTCCTGACGCTCGGCGCCATCGGGGCGGTGCTCACGGTCGGGATCGGGCTGTCGGGGGTGAACACCACCGTGGTCTGGGGCTTCTCGATCGCCAATTACGTCTGGTGGATCGGCATCGGCAACGCCGGCACGCTGATCTCCTCGATGCTGCTGCTGACGCGCCAGCGCTGGCGCGCCTCGATCAACCGCTTCGCCGAGGCGATGACCCTGTTCGCCGCGGCCATCGCCGGGCTGTTCCCGATCATCCATCTCGGCCGGCCGCTCTACGCCTACTGGCTCGCACCCTACCCGAATACCATGGATCTCTGGCCGCAATGGCGCTCGGCCCTGGTCTGGGACTTCTGGGCGATCCTGAGCTACCTCTTGTTCTCCGCCCTGTTCTGGTTCACCGGCCTGCTGCCGGACCTCGCCACCATGCGCGACCGCGCCAGCACGCGGGCCGGCCGGGTGATCTACGGCGCCCTGGCGCTCGGCTGGCGCAACTCCGCCCGGCACTGGCGCGCCTACGAGACCTATCACCTGACCATGGCGGCGCTCGCCGTGCCGCTGGTCTGCTCGGTCCACTCGATCGTCGGGCTCGACTTCGCCGCGAGCCTGATGCCTGGCTGGCAGGAGAGCATCTTCCCGCCCTACTTCGTCGTGGGCGCGATGTTCTCGGGCTTTGCCATGGTGGTGGTGCTGGCGATCCTGATCCGCTGGGGCCTGAGCTTGCAGGCGATGATCACCCCGGCGCATTTCGACGCCATGGCGAAGGTGATGCTGTTCGCCTCGATCGTGATGGCATTCTCCTACGCCACCGAGTGGTTCACCGCTTGGTATGGCGGCGAGCATGCCGACCGCACGGTGATCGGCTACTTCTTCACCGGCGACTACGCCCCGCTCTACGGCCTGCTGCTGTTCTGCAATTGTCTGGCGCCGCAGGCGCTGTGGTGGCGGCGGGTGCGGCGGAACCTGTGGTGGCTCGCCGGGATCTCGGTGCTGATCAATGTCGGCATGTGGCTCGAGCGGATCCTGATCGTCTGGAACACGCTTTCGCACGGCCACGCCGTCACGCTCTGGCGGACCTACCACACCAGCCTCTACGACCTCGCCATCCTCATCGGCCCGCTCGGGCTGTTCGCCTTCCTGTTCCTGGTGCTGGCGCGCCTGCTGCCGATCGTCTCGATGCACGAGGTGCGGCAGCTGGCGCGGGACGAGGGGGCGGCGTGATGGATCAGCGCCGACATCAACCCTCCCCCCTCTGCGGGGGAGAGTGGCGAGCGAAGCGAGCCGGGAGAGGGGCAGCGCGACGCTTCAAGACGCGGCACCCTTCAGAACGGTTCAGCCTTATCCGGAAGCGGCGTCCCCTCTCCCGCCCCACTCCGTGGGGCACCCTCCCCCGCAGAGGGGGGAGGGTTGGCGGCGGCCGGCGCGACATCCTCCGGGAGGTGCGCCCGTGACCACGCCCCTCCTCGCCGAGTTCGACAGCCCCGACGCCCTCGTCGCCGCCTGGCGCCGCGCCCGCAGCGAAGGCCACCGCGCCATCGACGCCTTCACGCCGTTCCCCCTCGAAGAACTCGCCGAGGCCTTCGATCCCGCCCCCCGCCGGATCCGGCCCGTCATGGCGCTCGCCGGGTTCGGCGCCGCGGCCGCGCTCTACGCCCTGCAATGGTGGAGCGCCGTCCACGATTACCCGCTGAATTCCGGCGGCCGGCCGCTGCATAGCTGGCAGGTCTTCGTGCTGGTGCCGTTCGAGGTCGGGGTGCTGGCCGCAGCCGTCGCGGGATTCGTGGCCCTTCTCGTCACGTGCGGGCTGCCGCGGCTGCATCATCCGCTGTTCGTGATGCCGCAATTCGAGCGGGCGAGCCAGGATCGCTTCCTGCTCCTCGTGGAGCCGAAGGGCGACCCAAAATCCCTGCGCCGGCTCCTTGAGGAGGCCGGGGCCGGACTGGTGGCGGAGACGCATCCGTGACCGGCCGGAGCCTGCTCCCCGTCCTGCTTTTGTCGCTCCTGCTGCTCGGCGCCTGCGACGACCTCTCGATGACGCAGCAGAAGCGCTACGACGTCTATCGCCGCGCCGAACTCTGGGCCGACGGGGCCGAAGCCCGTACCCCTCCGGACGGGACGGTGCAGCAGGGGGCGCTCGCCGACGAGGCCGCTCTGGCCGATCCGCGCCCCATCGATGCCGCCCTGCTCCAGCGCGGGCGCGAGCGCTACGAGGCGATCTGCACCCCCTGCCACGGGCTCACCGGGCACGGCGACGGCATGATCGTCGCCCGCGGCTTCCCCAAGCCGCCCTCCTACCACGACGACCGCCTGCGGGCGGCGCCCGCCCGCTACTTCGTCGACGTCATCACGAACGGGTACGGCACGATGTATCGGTACGCGAACCGGGTCGAGCCGCGGGACCGCTGGGCGATCGCCGCCTATATCCGCGCGCTCCAGCTCTCCCAGGGTGCCCGCGTCGCCGAGGTGCCGGGGCTGGCGGGGAAGATTCCGGAGGCGCGCCCGTGACCGAGGCCCTCGCCCGCGGCTGGCTCCTCGCCTGGATCGCCTTCGGCACCGCCCCCGCCGGCAGCCTGGTGCTGCTGCTCGTCCACCGCATCACCGGCGGGCGTTGGGGCGAGGCGCTGGGGCCATGCTTACGCCCCGTCGCCGCGCTCCTGCCGCTCGTCGCCCTCGGCTTCCTCGGCGTGGCGGTGGCGCTGCCGGCGCTCTATCCGTGGGCGGCAGATCCGGGCGCGGTGAAGCCGGAGGTCGCCGCCCTCTACCTCAGCCCGGCCCTGTTCACGGCCCGCGGCGCGGTCGCGCTCCTCGGCTGGGCGGTGCTGGCCGGGCTGATGCTGTCGGGGCGCGCCTCGCGCCTCGTCGCCGGCCTCGGCCTCGCCGTCTACGGCCTGACCATCAGCCTCGTGCCGGTGGACTGGATCCTGTCGCTGGAGCCGCGTTTCACCTCGTCGGCTTTCGGCGCCGGGTTTGCCCTGCACCAACTCCTTGCCGCACTGGCGCTCGCGACGATCGCGAGCCCGAAGTGACTCGACGAGCAGACCGCGCCCGACCTCGCCAACCTGCTCCTCGCGACGCTGCTCGGCGTCCTCTACATCGGCCTGATGTCCTACGTGGTCGCCTGGTACGGCGACCTGCCGCCGAAGGCCGCCTACTACCTGCGGCGCGAGGCCGGCCCCTACCCGGCCGTGATCGGGATGGCGGTCGCGGCCGGCGGGGTCGTCCCGTTTCTGCTCCTGCTCCTCGGGGCGGTGCGCCGCAGTCCGGGGGCCCTGCGGCTCGTCGGCGTCCTCGTCCTCGTCGGGCTGGCCCTTCGCCTCTGCTGGCTGGTCCTGCCGGCCTGGGGGGCGCAGGCCGGCGGAGCGGTAGTCGCCGCCGGCCTGTGGCTCGCCGGCCTCGTCGCCGTGGCGCTCCTCGGCCTTCGCCTTGCCGGCCGGATCGAGCGGAGGCTCCGGCATGCCTGAAGCCTCCGCTCCTGTGCGCGACGACGCGGCCGGCCATGCCGAGGGGCCGCCGGAGGCGCCGGACATCCGGCTGAAGCCGGTGCTGCTCACCGGTCTGTTCATCGTGGTCTTCGTCGCCGTGACGCTCGCGGGCGTGCGCGTCTACCGCGACACGGTCATCACCAGCCCCAACACCGAGCCGGCCCGCACCTTCGACGGCCCCGCCCTGCAACGCGACCCGCAGGCCGACCTCGCCCGCCTCCTCGCCGACCAGCGCCGGCGCCTGGAGACTTACGCCTGGGTCGACCGGGCCCACGGCATCGCCCGCATGCCGGTGACGGAGGCAATGCGGCTCCTCGCCGGGCGCGGGGCACAGGCCTACGCCGCCCCGCTCCAGCCCGAGCGCGTGCCGCCCCTCGGCAGCCGCGGCGGCGCCGCAAGCCCGCTGCCGCCGCCCGGCACCGTCGCCGCGTCGCCCCAAGAGGCGGCCTCGCAGAAGGAGGGGCGCTGATGTTCGGCCGCCTGATGCCCGAATCGGCCTCCCTCCAGGCGGTGCTGACCGACCGGATCCTCATCGGGCTCACCATCGCCTCGGCCCTGATCCTCGCCCTGGTGGTCGGGCTGCTCCTGTTCTTCTCGATCCGCTTCCGCCGCGGCTCCAAGGCGAACCGTCATCCCCTCCCTGAGAACGTCTCGCGCGAGTTCGAGATCGGCTGGACCGCCGCGACGATCTTTTTGTTCGTGTTCGTCTTCTGGTGGGCCGCCTCGGCGGAGATCGGCGCCTACTCGGTGCCGCCGAACGCCATCGAGATCCACGTCGTCGCCAAGCAGTGGATGTGGAAGACGCAGGCCTCGAACGGGGCCCGCGAGATCAACGAGCTGCACGTGCCGGTGGACCGGCCGGTCAAGCTCATCATGACCTCGCAGGACGTGATCCACTCGTTCTTCGTCCCGGCCTTCCGGCTCAAGCGCGACGTGCTGCCCGACCAGCAGACCGAGGCCTGGTTCCAGGCGACCAAGACCGGCACCTTCCACCTGCTCTGCACCGAGTATTGCGGCACCGACCACGCCCGGATGCTCGGCCGGGTGATCGTGATGGAGCCCGAGGCCTACGCTCGATGGCTGTCGGTCCAGCCCGAGGGCGACGACCTCGCCCACCAGGGCGAGCGGCTGTTCTCGGAGCGCGGCTGCGCCGGCTGCCACGCGCCGGGCTCGGCCGTGCACGCGCCGAGCCTCGCAGGCATCTGGGAGCGCCCGGTGCCGCTCGAAGGCGGCCGCTTCGCCACCGCCGACGCCGCCTATATCCGCGACTCGATCCTCCAGCCCGGCCGCGACGTGGTGGCGGGCTACGCACCCGTCATGCCGAGCTATGCCGGCCTCCTCGACGACGGCGAGATCCAGGCGATCACCGCCTATATCCGCGCGCTCGGCTCCGAGCCCGGCGTGGTGCGAAGCCTCGGCACGCCGGAGGTGCGCTCGAACGTGCCCGGCGGGGTGCGCGAGCGCAGCACCGCGATGGTGCCGGGGGCGCCGGTTCTCGATCAGCCCGCCCCGGCGGGACCGGCGGTGCGGCCGTGAGCGCCACGGCCCTCTCCCCTTCCCCTCAGCGGGGGGAGGGACAAGAAGGAAGCTCCTCATGAGCACCACAGCCAGCCCCACCGGCCTCGCCGACCCGGACGAGCTCGACCTGCGGCTGCCGGTCAGCTACCTCGCCGACGGGCACAGCGTCCGCTCCTGGCTCCTCACCACCGACCACAAGCGGATCGCGATCCTCTACGCGGTCACCATCACGCTGTTCTTCTTCATCGGCGGCGCAGCGGCCACGCTGGTGCGGCTCGAACTCGCGACCCCCGAGGCGGATGTGCTGCGGGCCGACACCTACAACAAGCTGTTCACGCTGCACGGCGTGGTGATGGTGTGGTTCTTCCTGATCCCGAGCATCCCCAACACGCTGGGCAACTTCCTCGTCCCGCTGATGATCGGGGCCCGGGACGTCGCCTACCCGAAGCTGAACCTGATCAGCTGGTACCTCAACGTCGGCGGGGGATCGCTCGCCGTCGCGGCGCTGCTGCTCGGCGGGGTCGATACCGGCTGGACCTTCTACGTCCCCTATTCCACGGTGTTCTCCAACACCTGGGTCTCGCTCACCGTACTCGGCGTGTTCACCACCGGCTTCTCGTCGATCGCGACGGGCGTGAACTTCATCGCCACCATCCACCTGCTGCGGGCGCCGGGAATGACCTGGTTCCGGCTGCCGCTCTTCGTCTGGGCGATGTACACGACGAGCCTGATGTTCGTGCTGGCCACCCCCGTGCTCGCCGTGACCCTGCTCTTGGTCGTCGCCGAGCGCACCTTCGGGCTGCCGATCTTCGATCCGGCCCGCGGCGGCGACCCGGTGCTGTTCCAGCACCTGTTCTGGTTCTACTCGCACCCGGCAGTCTACATCATGGTCCTGCCGGCGATGGGGGTCGTCTCGGAGCTGATCACCTGCTTCTCGCGCCGGAAGGTCTTCGGCTACACCTTCATGGTCTACGCCCTGGTGGCGATCGCAGTGATCGGCTTCTTCACCTGGGGCCACCACATGTTCACCTCGGGGATGTCGCCCTACGCCGCCCTGGTGTTCTCGTTCCTGTCTTTCGTCGTGGCGGTGCCGTCGGCGATCAAGGTGTTCAACTGGACCGGCACGCTCTATCGCGGCCAGGTTGGTTTCGAATCGCCGATACTCTACGCGCTCGGGTTCGTCGGGCTGTTCACTCTCGGCGGCCTCACCGGCCTGTTCCTCGCCTCGATCCCGATCGACGTCCACGTCCAGGACACCTACTTCGTCGTCGCGCATTTCCACTACATAATGGTCGGCGCCTCGGTCTCGGCCTATTTCGGCGGCCTGCACTTCTGGTGGCCGAAGATCACCGGCCGGACCTATCCCGAGACCTGGGCGCGCTTCGCCGCGATCCTGATGTTCTTCGGCTTCAACCTAACCTTCTTCCCGCAATTCATCGCCGGCTACCTCGGGATGCCGCGGCGCTACCACGTCTACCCGCCGGAATTCCAGATCTGGAACGTGCTGTCCTCGGCCGGCGCCGCGGTGCTGGCGGTGGCCTACCTGATGCCGCTCGGCTACCTGACCTGGTCGCTGCTGTTCGGGGAGCGCGCGACCAACAACCCCTGGGACGCGACCGGCCTTGAGTGGCGCACATCCTCGCCGCCGCCGCGGCAAAACTTTTTCGGCTCGCCGCGGGTCCAGGGCGGGCCCTACAACTACCACCCGGAAGGCGTCGCCCCGATCCACGACCAGCCGCGGCTTCCCTCGCAGGGGTCGCTGACATGAGCAGCGCGGACGTCGAGGCCCGCCCCCGGGAAGGGCACCCCGACATTGAGGCTCGCTTGCGCGAGCCCTGGAGCGACCTGGAGACCGATCACGCGACCGCCTTCGCGCGCCAGCGCGCCGGCGCCACCTTCGGGATCTGGATCTTCCTGGCGAGCGAGGTGCTGTTCTTCGGCGCCCTATTCCTGACCTACACGGCGGCCCGGCTCGCGAACCAGGAGGCCTTCGCGGCAGCGGGCCGCGAGACCAACATCGTCTACGGCACGCTCAACACCGCGATCCTACTCACCAGCAGCCTCACCATGGCGGTCGCGTCGCAAGCCGCCGAGAAGGGGCTGTTCCGCCGCCTCACCCTGGGATGCCTCGCCGCCACAGCGGCCCTCGGCCTCGCCTTCCTGGTGGTGAAGGGCTTCGAGTACCGCGAGGACATCGAGAAGCACCTGGTGCCGGGCGCGCATTTCGCGCTCGCCCAGGCGCCGGCCCAGATCTTCTTCGCCTTCTACTGGCTCGTCACGGTGGTGCACGCGATCCACCTCAGCATCGGCATAGGCCTGGTGACGCGGCTGATCGCGAAGGGCCGGCGCGACCCGGACTTCCTGAAGGAGAATCCGCAGGTCGAGGTCACGGCGCTGTACTGGCACCTCGTCGATCTGGTCTGGGTCTTCCTCTACCCGATGCTCTACCTGCCGGGACGGTCCGGATGAGTACTGGTCACGAGACTCCCAGCGACCTGTGGCGCCGCAACCTGCCGGTCTGGGTCGCCCTGATGGCGCTCCTGGCGCTCAGCGCCTGGGCCGCCTACTGGCCGTTCGGGCGCATCGACACGGCGGTGGGCTTTGCCGTCGCCGGGGTCAAGGCGGCGCTCGTCGCCCTGGTGTTCATGCAGCTCAGGCACGCCAGCGGCCTCGTCCGCGTCGTCGCCGCCTGCGGCCTGTTCTGGGCCGCGATCCTGTTCACCCTGACGCTCGCCGACGTGCTGAGCCGGATGGTGAACCGGTGAGAGGCACCGGGAGCGCATCGCCGGAGGCGAACAAGCCTGGTCGGCTCCGGTTGTCGCGTAAGGGGGCCGGGCACGGTGCGCTTCGCCGAGAGAGACCTGATCGCCGAGAGACCTGATCGCGAGGGCGCAATGACCGCCGAACCCGCCTCGACCCTGCTGCGCCGACCCGGTCCGCCGGATCCCGTTCCGGATGTCGATCCGCCGAAGGCCTTCGACCCGCGTTTCGCCGGAGCGGTCCTACCCGATGCCCGCCTCGTCTCGCTTTACGATCAAGCGGTCTTCGGCGAGGGGCCGGTATGGTGGCCGGCACGGGGCATCCTGGTATGGTCGGACATCGAGGGCCGGCGCGTGCTCGGCTGGCGTCCGGACGGCTGCGTGCGGGTCGTGATCGACGCGAGCCCCTTCATCAACGGCAACACGGTCGATCGCAACGGCGACCTGATCCACTGCGAGCACGGCAACCGCCGCCTGTCGCGCACGACGCCGGACGGACGCTACTCCGCGATAGTCGAGACCTACGAAGGCCGTCGCTTCAACGCTCCCAACGACGTGGTCTGCGCCGCCGACGGCGCCCTGTGGTTCACCGACCCGGCCTACGGCCTGCGCCAGCCCCGGCAGGGCGCGCTGGCCACCTCGGATCTCGGCCATCACAGCGTCTACCGGGTCGATCCGGACACGGCCCGAGCGCACCGCATGGCCGATCTCGGCCAGCCGAACGGCCTCGCCTTCGCGCCGGACGGGCGCACGCTCTACGTCAGCGACACCTCCCGCACCGAGGGCGGCGACGGGCACACCATCCACGCCTTCGCGGTCTACGACGATGCCAGCCTCGGCCCGCCGCGCGTCTTCGCCGAGATTGAGCCGGGCGTGCCCGACGGCTTCCGCGTCGACCGCCGCGGCTGGATCTGGACCAGTTCGGGATCGGGGGTGCAGGTCTTCTCCGCGGACGGCGAGCGTCTCGGGCTGATTCCGACGCCGCAGACCTGCTCGAATTGCTGCTTTAGCCCAGGGGAGCGGCGGCTGTTCATCACCGCGCAAGCACACCTCTACGCCCTCGACCTCGCGGATGGATGAGTCGGGCCCGGCAAGCCCCACCGAGCATGCGGTGCCGGGCCGTCCATGTCGGACGGAAACCATCCGGTACGATCCGGAAACATCTGGATCAGGAACATCCCCAGAGTATGCCGGTTAGCCCCGCAACAGAGGCAGTGCCCCTGGGGCACGTGGAAGAGCCGGTCGCCGCATCCGCCGCCATGCCCCAGCGGGACTGCGGCGCTGCCCGGCCCCGAGGAGCAGCCATGGCCGACGCCGTCGCGGATTTCTTCTGGAAGCGTCTCGCCGAGTGGGGGGTGAAGACGATCTTCGGCTACCCGGGCGACGGCATCAATGGGCTGCTCGGCGCGCTCCAGCGCAACGACCTGCCGTTCGAGTTCATTCAGGTCCGCCACGAGGAGATGGCGGCCTTCATGGCGACCGCCTACGCCAAGTTCACCGGCGAGGTCGGCGTCTGCCTCGCGACCTCTGGCCCTGGGGCGACGCACCTGCTCACCGGCATGTACGACGCCTATTCCGACCACGTGCCGCTGCTCGCCATCGCCGGCCAGCAGGCGCGCAACGTCAACGGCGCCCACTACCAGCAGGAACTCGACCTCACCAGTGTCTACAAGGATGTAGCCGCCTACGTGCAGCAGGCCGCCTCCCCGGCCTCGGTGCGCCACATCGTCGACCGGGCGATGCGCATCGCCAAGGCCGAGCGCAAGGTCGCGGCGATCATCCTGCCGAACGACCTCCAGGACGTCCCCTACGAGGCGCCGGTGCGCAAGCACGGCAATACCTTCTCCGGCGTCGGCTGGACCGCCCCGAAGGTCGTGCCGTTCGAGGCAGATCTTCGTCGGGCGGCCGACGTGCTGAACGCCGGCGAGAAGGTCGCGATCCTGGTCGGCGCCGGTGCGCTCCATGCCACCGACGAGGTGATCGCGGTGGCCAACCGCCTCCAGGCCGGTGTCGCCAAGGCGCTGCTCGGCAAGGCGGCGCTTCCCGACGACCTGCCCTTCGTGACCGGCACGATCGGGCTTCTCGGCTCCAAGCCCTCCTCCGACATGATGGCGGAGTGCGACACGCTGCTGATGATAGGCTCCGGCTTTCCCTGGGCCGAGTTCCTGCCGCAGGAGGGCCAGGCCCGCGGCGTGCAGATCGACCTCGCGCCCGAGATGCTGTCGCTACGCTACCCGATGGAGGTGCCGCTCCAGGGCGAGTCGGCCGAAACCCTGCGCGCGCTGCTGCCGCTCCTCGAACAGAAGAAGGAGGGCGGCTCCTGGCGCGAGGGCATCGAGAACGGCGTCGTCTCCTGGTGGAAGGAGGCCGAGGACCGCGCGATGGCCAAGGCCAACCCGGTCAACCCGCAGCGGGTGACCTGGGAACTCTCGCCGCGGATGCCCGACCGGGTGATCGTCACCTCGGATTCCGGCTCCTGCGCCAACTGGTACGCCCGGGACCTGAAGATGCGCCGCGGCCAGATGTGCTCGCTGTCGGGCGGGCTCGCCTCGATGGGGGCGGCGGTGCCCTACGCCATCGCCGCCAAGGTAGCGCATCCGGACCGGCCGGTGATCGCGCTCGTCGGCGACGGCGCTATGCAGATGAACAACATGGCCGAGCTGATCACGGTGGCGAAGTACATGCACCGCTGGCCCAACAAGACCTGGATCTGCTGTGTCTTCAACAACGAGGACCTGAACCAGGTGACCTGGGAGCAGCGGGTGATGGAGGGCAACCCAAAATTCGAGGCGAGCCAGACGATCCCGAACGTGCCCTACCACAAGTTCGCTGAGCTGATCGGGCTGCGCGGCATCTACGTCGACGATCCCGCCAGGATGGGCGCGGCATGGGACGAGGCGCTGGCGAGCTCGGTGCCGGTGGTGCTGGAGGTCAAGACCGACCCGGAGGTGCCGCCGCTGCCGCCGTTCTTCACCTTCGAGCAGGTGAAAAATTACATGTCGATGCTGGGCAAAGGCGACCCGAAGGAGCGCCACCTCTTGGTCGACACCGCCCGGCAGGTGCTGAGTTCGGTCCTGCCCGGCAGCAAGAGCTGAGACCCGGCGCGACGACGATGCGGGGCCCCCCCACGATCCGGGCAGTGCGAGCACGGGCTTACACCGTTCCCACTGACGCGCCGGAGGCCGACGGGACCTATGCCTGGGACAGGACGACGCTCGTCGTCGTCCATGTCGAGGCTGGGCCTGAGACCGGCCTCGGCTACAGCTACACCGAGGCGAGCGTCGCCCGGCTGATCGAGACGATGCTGGCTCCGCGGCTCACCGGCCTCTCCGCCCTCGATATCCCGCAAGCCGGCGAGGTTCTGTGGGGGGCGGTGCGCAATGTCGGCCGCTCCGGGCTCGCGGCGAGCGCGATCTCGGCCCTCGACACCGCCCTATGGGACCTGAAGGCGCGCCTCCTCGGCCTGCCTCTCGCGACCCTTTTCGGCCGGGCGCGGGAGCGCGCCGTGATCTACGGCAGCGGCGGCTTCACGGCTTACGACGACCGGCAGCTCTGCGCGCAACTCGGGGCCTTCGTCGCGCGCGACGGCTGCCGAGCTGTGAAGATGAAGATCGGCAGCGAGCCCGAGCGCGATCCCGCCCGGATGGCGGCGGCGAAGGGGGCGATCGGCGACGCGACGCTGTTCATCGACGCCAACGGCGCCTTCACTCCGAAGCGGGCCCTCGCGATGGCGCGGGAGGCCGAGCCGTTCGGCGTCGCCTGGTTCGAGGAGCCGGTGACGAGCGACGATCCCGACGGGATGGCGTTCGTCCGCGCGGCGGCACCCGCCGGCATGGAGATCGCCGCGGGCGAGTACGCCTACACCCTCGACGACCTGCACTGCCTGATCCGCGCCGGCGCGGTCGACGTGGCGCAGGCGGATGTGACCCGCTGTGGCGGCTATAGTGGCTTCCTCAAGATGGCGGCGCTCTGCGAGGCGGCGCATCTCGACCTGTCGGGTCACTGCGCCCCCGCCCTGCACCTGCCCGTCGCGGTGGCGGTCGCTCGCTTCCGGCACCTTGAATGGTTCCACGACCACGTCCGCATCGAGCGGATGCTGTTCGAGGGGGCACCGGTGCCTCACGAGGGCGCCATTACCCCCGACCTGTCCCGGCCGGGCCACGGCCTCACCCTGAAGAACCGGGACGCCGATGCCTACGCCGTCTGATCGCGGTCCCGGCTCCGGCTCGGTCCTCAAGCGCCGCGTCGCCCCGGTGCGGGTCGAGGCGGCGATCCATCCGGTGGTCGTGCTCGCGGCGGTCGCGGCCGCGGCCGGCCTGCTGACCTGGTTCGCCGCCGGGCGCTCGAAGCGTCTCGGTCCAGCTCCGTCGGAGGGGCGCCGCTACGCCCCGCGCGGGAGCGCCGTGACCGCGAGCGCGGCGCAACGCCTCAACCACGCTTCCTCGATGCTCGCCGCCTCGGTGCTGTTCGATTCCGGCCTCGAGCATTACCGCGGCCAGTTCTTCAATAGGGTGATGTACACGCCGATCATCGTGTCGAGCATCACCTTCGCCTCGTCCCTGCACGGAGCCGGAGACACCGATCCCGGCTCGTCACGGGTTCGGCACGCGGCGCAGGCGCTCGCCGGCCTCACCGGGCTGATCGGTTTCGGTTACCACGCCTACAATGTCGGCAAGCGCGAGGGCGGGTACTCGTTCCAGAACCTGTTCTACTCAGCCCCGATCGGCGCCCCGATGGCGCTGACGCTCGCCGGCCTCCTCGGCGTCGTCGCCGAGCGGGTGCGCGACGCCAATCCCCAGGCCCCCCGCCTCGGCGGCCTGCCGGCCGGGCGGGTGCTGGCGCTCGCCACCGCCGGGATGCTCGCCGGCACGACCCTGGAGGCCGGGCTTCTGCATTTCCGCGGCGCCTTCCAGAACCCGGCGATGTTCGTGCCCGTCACCCTGCCGCCGCTGGCGGCCGCCCTTCTCGTCCGCGCTGCCGGCAAGCCCGAGGGCGCGAGCCAGGTCGGCGCAACCTGGGGGATGTGGGCGGTCTCGGCGATGGGCATCGGCGGCGTCGCCTTCCACGCTTACGGCGTCGCCCGGATGATGGGCGGCTTCGACAACTGGCGCCAGAATTTGATCGACGGGCCGCCGCTGCCGGCCCCGCCCTCCTTCTCCGGTGTGGCGCTCGGCGGCCTCGCCGCCCTCGAACTCCTCGAGCATCGCCCGTTCTAGCCCTCGACGAGGCCCGCATGCTGCCGCGAAAAGACCTGTATCCGGGCTACGACGTGCTGGCGAAGCGCGATGGTCCGTCCTGGAACGCCAAGACCCGCGCCGTCCTCGATGAGCGGTTGGGTCTCGGCCCGCAGACGCGCCGCTTCTTCGACGAGGCCGAGTGGTCGACCCTGACGGCGCTCGCGGAGCGCATCGTGCCGCAGCCGGCCGACCGGTCGGACCCGGTGCCGGTCGCCGCGCTCGTCGACGACAAGCTCGCGAGCGGCCGGCAGGACGGCTACCGCGATGCCGGGATGCCCGACGAGCGTGAGGCGTGGCGGCGGGGCCTGCGGGCGCTCGACGCGGAGGCGCGGGCGCGGTTCGGCGCGTGCTTCCACGACCTCAATGCCTGGGCTCAGGACGAGCTCCTGAAACTTGCCGAGGCCGGCGCGCTGACCGACCCGGCCTGGGACGGCATGCCTTCGACGCTGTTCTTCAAGCACCGCGTCCTCGGCGACGTGACGAAGGCCTACTACGCCCATCCGACCGCCTGGAACGAGATCGGCTGGGGCGGCCCGGCGAGCCCGCGCGGCTACGTGCGGATGGGTTTCGATCGCCGCGACCCATGGGAGGCCGCCGAGGCGAAGCCCGACCGCGAGGCCGAGGCCTTCGCAGAGAACCTCCGGGTCGGTGATTGAGGATGGATTGACGGACATGCGCATCCCCGGCCTCGGCAACGCCGCCGACAACCCGCAGCACGGCACGCCCGGCGACGATCCCGAGCACCATCCCCGCGCCCGCGACGGCCGCGCGCCCAACGTGATGCGGATCGGCGAGTGGGTGCCGATGCGCCAGCACCGCGACGAGGACGAGGTCGATTTCGCCATCGTCGGCACCGGCGCGGGCGGTGGCACACTGGCCTGCCGGCTCGCCGAATACGGCTTCTCGGTCGTCGCCTTCGATGCCGGCCCGTATTTCCGGCCGCTGGAGGATTTCGCCTCCGACGAGAGCCACCAGTCGAAACTGTACTGGACCGACGAGCGTATCGTCGATGGCGAGAACCCGCTGCAGATGGGCTCGAACAATTCTGGCAAGGCGGTCGGCGGCTCAACCGTGCATTACGCCATGGTGGCCCTGCGCTTCCGGCCGGAATGGTTCAAGGCGCGCACGCTGATGGGCTACGGCGCCGACTGGCCGATCGACTGGCGCGAGATGTGGCACTACTACGACCAGGTTGAGGACGACCTGAAGATCTCAGGCCCCGTCTCCTATCCGTGGGGGCCGCATCGCCGCCGCTACCACCGCCGCGCACACGAGGTCAACGCGGCCGCCAAGGTGCTCGCCCGCGGCGCCGAAGCGATGGGCATCGACTGGACGCCGACGCCGCTCGCCACGATCTCGGCCCCCCGCGGGGACGCGCCACCTTGCGTCTATCGCGGCTTCTGCACGCTGGGCTGCTCGACCAACGCCAAGCAGAGCGTGCTCGTCACCTACCTGCCCCGAGCCCTGAAAGCTGGTGCCGAGATTCGCGACCTCGCGATGGTCGGGCGGATCGAGACCCGGAACGGGCGCGCCACCGGCGTGCACTATCACCGCGAGGGCCGCTGGCGGTTCCAGCGGGCGAAGAACGTCGTGGTGGCGGGCTACGCCATCGAGACGCCGCGGCTGCTCCTGATGTCGGCCAATCAGGAGTTCCCGGACGGGCTCGCCAATTCCTCCGGTCTCGTCGGCAAGAACCTGATGGTTCAGGGCAACCAGGCGGTCTGGGGCGTCTTCGACGAGGAGATCCGCAGCTACAAGGGCCCGCCCTCGCTCGCGATCTCCGAGCACTGGAACTACGACGACGAAGGCCGCGGTGCCTTCGCAAAAGACTTCTTCGGCGGCTATTCCTACATGAGCCAGGGTCCACTGCCGCAGCTCTGGGCCAACACCCAGGCTTCCGCGCGCGGCCTGTGGGGCGAGGCATTGGTCGCCGAGATGCAGCGATACAATCACGTCGCCGGCCTGAAAGTCGTTTCCGAGTACATGCCGCAGGAGCGCAACCGGGTTACGCTCTCGGATGTCGAGGACCAATACGGCCTGCCGGTAGCTCGGATCACCTATTCGTGGTGCGACAACGACAAGGCCCTGAACCGGCACGCGCTCAAGTTCCTGCGCCAGGCCCTGGAAGCTGCCGGCGGCCGCGAGGTCTGGGATCAGAGCGACGACACCTGCCACCTCAACGGCACCGCCCGGATGGGCCACGACCCACGCACTTCGGTCGTCGACGCCGATTGCCGCTCCTGGGACATCCCCAACTTGTGGATTTGCGATGGCTCGGTCTTCCCAACAGTAGGCGGAGTCAATCCATCGCTCACTGTCCAAGCGGTCGCTTTGCGTACGGCAGACCGAATCTTTGCGACCCGGGCAACATGACGGCGGCATTCGTACCAGACAAGGTTTTGCGTGGACGCGTTCGACGGCCTGGAAGCGCGGCCAGCATCGCGTATTTAGGGGACACAATCTCCCGTGCACGCTCTTCTCAGACCATTGAGAGAGGCCGCCGAGGAGCGCGCCCACCTCGAAGAGTAGTTGCAGCAGGCCTAGAAGATGGAGACCGTCGGCCAGCTGACCGGAGGCCTGGCGCACGATTTCGACAACCTGCTCGCCGGCATCTCGGGCTCGCTGGAGCTGATGCAGACCCGGATAACTCAGGGAAGGCTGACCGACATCGACCGCTACATGACCGCGGCGCAAGGTGCCTCGAAGCGTGCCGCGGTGCTCACCCACCGCCTTCTCGCGCCGCCAGACGTTCGACCCATGGGATTTGGTAGGGTTGTTAGCCTCCGGGGCTTCCTTCTGGTCACGGCGGAGGGACCGGTTCTCGATCCTCGTCCGCGGTTGTCCCGGAACCTACGGTACTGCCGGGGACTTGCCAGGGCCCGGGACGGCATCCTCCTCTCGACGCGTCGCGAGCCAACCCGGTGCAAGCCGGCGCCAAAGGACAGCCTCATGACCGATGCCGTGGACCAGCGCCTGACGATGCAGGACCCCCGTACCCAGTACCCGCAGCCGCCGTTCAAGCGACAGCCGCAGGAGGCGCCGGGCCTCGCTCAGGCCATGCACCCGAAGCCCGACCACGGCGAGACCAGCTATAGGGGCCACGGGCGTCTGACCGGCCGCAAGGCACTGGTGACGGGTGCCGATTCCGGGATCGGGCGCGCAGCCGCCATCGCCTTCGCGCGCGAGGGCGCCGACGTGGCGCTCAGCTTCGTCGAGGAGGAGATGCCGGACGCGCAGGAGGTCGCCAAGCTGATCGAGGCCGAAGGCCGCAAGGCGGTGCTCCTGCCCGGCGACATCACCGACAAGGCGTTCTGCGAGACGCTCGTCCGGAAGGCAGTGGCCGATCTCGGCGGCCTCGATATCTTGGTCAACAACGCCGGCAAGCAGACCAACCAGAAGGACATCGGCGATATCACCGACGAGCAGTTCGACCGGACGCTGAAGACCAACCTCTACGCCATGTTCTGGATCACCAAGGCGGCGCTCCCGCACATGCCGGCGGGCGCGTCCATTATCAACACCGCCTCGGTCGTGGCCTACCATCCGCCCCAGATCCTGGTCGACTACGCAACCACGAAGGCCGGCATCGTGGCGTTCTCGAAGGCGCTGGCCAAGCAACAAGTCGCCAAGGGCATCCGTGTGAACGCCGTGGCGCCGGGCCCGTTCTGGACGGCCCTGCAACCCTCGGGCGGCCAGCCGCAGGAGAACGTCGAGAAGTTCGGCTCCGAGGTGCCGCTCGGGCGGCCTGGCCAACCGGTGGAGCTTGCTCCGGTCTACGTGTTCCTGGCAAGCCAGGAGGCGAGCTATGTCACCGGCGAGGTCTACGGCGCCACCGGCGGCAACGGAACGGCGTAGCGCGCTCCCGCTGACGTGGCAGGGCGCCGGCGCGCCTTTACGCCCGTCCGATCCATCCGCGCCACGTGAAGGCGGCGAAGAAGAGTTCGACATCTCGGAAGCCGCCCGCCCGTAGCACGGCGGCATCTGTTTCGGGCGCGAGGGTGTGCAGGTGGGCCTGCACGGCGCTCCGAGCTTTCGCTGCCTGCTCGCCGTCGACGCCGGACGCGACCGCATAGGCCTCGTACCGCGCGATCCAGCGCGAGCGGCTGTCGTCCTGCGGGAAGCTACCGTGCGCCGCCACGAACGGCGCGCCCGGCTTCAGGCGCCGGTGTATGGCCCGGACGGTGTCCTCGCGCGCTTCCGGGGCGAGGAAGTGGAGGGTGAGCAAGCAGGTCGCCGCGTCGAAGGGACCGTCGGGCGCGTCGTCGATGTAGCCCTCGACGAGGGTCACCCGGTCCATCAGCGGCCCAAGCGTGCGTTCGGCCTGGCGGAGCATTTCCCCCGCCGGGTCGACGCCGACGAACGTCCAGCCGGGATGCGCCTCGGCCAATGCCCGCAGTTCCATTCCCCCTCCGGCTCCGAGCACCAGCACCCGCGCATCGGCCGGCGCGTGCTCGGCCAGCAGGATGCCGGTCATCCTGTGCAGGGCCTCGAAGCCGGGTACGAAGCGGGGTGGCCCGTCGGCATACCGTGCGGCGGCCTCCGGGTCCGAGAAGGCAGCCACGAAGTTCATCGGTTCAGGCTGCGCGCTATGCGTCATCAGATGGGGCCTCCCGCCCGCACGGTCCGCGCTTGGCCAAGCGCGCATGGAAATCGGCGCTGAGACGCGCCAGCGTGACGTCACCCAGACGCGAGAGCAGCAGGGCCTCGGCATCCCGGAAAGCGCCCGCCAGGGCGGCGTTGACCGCCTGCTCGACAAGGCAGATCGGCTCCTCGCTCCGGTGCCCCATCGCGAACACCTCCGGCGAGCCCAAGGCGACGTAGACGTCGTGCAGGGTCACCCGGTCGAGATCGCAGGCGATGGCCCAGCCGCCGCCGTGCCCCTTCCCGGACGTGACGAGCCCCAGGTCGCGCAGGCCTGCCATCGTCCGGCGAACCACGACCGGGTTGGTCCCCATCATCAGCGCCAGCCGCTCGGACGTCACCGGTCCGTCGGCCTCCGCCATGTGGAGGAGGACGTGCAGCACGCCCGACAATCTGCCATCTCGCCTCATGAAACTTATGATGTTTCATGAGATGGGACTCTGTCAACTGGAGCCGGACCGGGATGCTCGGTCCGGCGCCGCCCGCCCTAGTTCAGGCCTCAGGGAGCAACCCAATCCACCCTGACCGAGGCACCCGCCATGATCACGCTCTACACCTGGTCGACCCCGAACGGCCGCAAGATCCCGATCATGCTGGAGGAGTGCGGTCTGCCGTACTCGGTCGTGCCGGTGAACATCGGCAAGGACGAACAGTTCGCCCCCGAGTTCCTGAGAGTCTCGCCGAACAACAAGATCCCGGCCATCGTCGACGACGGCGCGGAGGGCGGTCCGCTCTCGGTGTTCGAGAGCGGCGCGATCCTCACCTACCTCGCAGAGAAGACCGGACGCTTTCTCGCGCCGTCGGGTCCAGCCCGGTACAAGGCCCTGGAGTGGCTTCACTGGCAGGTCGGCGGACTCGGTCCGATGCTGGGCCAGCTCGGATTCTTCGCGGTACGCTCGGACGAGAAGGCGCCGCTGGCCATCAAGCGGTTCACTGATGAGGCCGACCGCCTGCTGCGCGTGATGGACAAGCGCCTCGGTGAAGGACCCTACTTGGCGGGCGCGGACTACTCCATAGCCGACATCGCCTGCTACGCCTGGACGCTGGCGACCACGACGTTCCTTCAGGAGCCGCTCGAGGACACGTTGGGCGCGGTGCCGAAAGTGCATGCTTGGCTGGAGCTGGTCGGCGAGCGTCCGGCGGTCAAGCGTGGCATGCAAGTACCCAGAACCTAACGGTGGCCCTGGACCGGGGCGACTTCTTGTGCCTGCTGCCGCGCTGGTACGCCGATGCCGGTGTGATCTCCCTCTGCTTCGCCTCGCGCGTCTATCTGGTGGTGAAGGTGCGAGCCTTCGGTGACTGGGTGAGCGAGGCGTCCAAGGCGGGACGTGTAGCAGAGCGGTTCGCCGGCAGCCTGAGATAGGTCGAATCGCTCGTATGGCTCCCCGGCATAACGGGCCACGACATGCTGATGTCGTGGCCACCGTTTTCAGGTCCGCTTCCCTCTACTGAGCGGACTTCTGGGCTGGGACGGTTGAGAGTCTGCAAAGGGCCGATTGTGTTGAAAAACTCCAGCGCCGGCAGAAGCAGCACCCTACACAAAGCGCACGTAGAAGAAATTTCTATGTGAGGCAGCTTTGCTGTGTGCAAGCGGACACTCTCAGCGCCAACAGAAGATGGATTTCCTCCTAGTTGGAGCATGAGACGAGGCCGCAGGCGCCGTATCCGAGTTTTTCAACAAAATCGGCCACTGCCGGACCCTCCCCTGCCCCGGCAGATATCCTGCCGTAGCACGCAGGGCCGTGACGATGTCGCGGTGAAGCAGGAGCATCCATCCCACACAAACCTTCGAAGGCGCCGACCGAACCGCCCGCATAGTGTCGAAGTCGCACCTCGGTTCGTTCGGCTTTGCGCATTGCCGGACGCCCTTGTCGTCATCGGCCCCCCCTCCCCTGCCCCCGCAGGAAACCTGCCGCCGCACGCAGGGCCGACGCAAAGCAGCGGAAGCCGAACATAGTGACGCTTTGGAGACGCAAGGCGTGAGCCTTAGATGGCGTTGATTAGGCGGTTGGGAGCGGATCGGTGCCTTCGCTAAGGATGGCGAGGTAGCGGCGATAACCGAAGACTCGGCCGCGCCGGCGGCCGGTCACCTCTTCGACGATGCCGAGCCGCTGGAGGTCAGCGAGCGCCGCGTTGACCGTCGGCGAGGACAGCCCCGTCTTTTCGACGAGCTGATTGCTCGTCACATACGGGTTCTGCTGCATGAGGTCGTGAATCCGAAGCGCCGAGCCAGCTCGCTCGCTCTGGGCTGTGATGAGCTCGCGGTCCTGCTTGAACAGATCAACGATGCGCCTCGCTGCGTCGAAGGCTTGATTGGCCGTCTCGGCGACACCGTCGAGGAAGAACTCGAGCCAAGCCTCCCAGGAGCCGTGCTCGCGTACCTCCTGCAACAGGCGATAGTAGTCGGTGCGCCGAGTCTTGAGATAAAGGCTCAGGTAGAGAAGTGGCTTCTGCAGCACGCCGTGTACGCAGAGGTAAAGCGTTACGAGGAGGCGGCCGATACGGCCGTTGCCATCAAGGAACGGGTGTATCGTCTCGAACTGAACGTGGAGGAGTCCAGCTTTTATCAAGGCGGGAAGCCTCGACTGTTTCTCGTGCATGAAGGCTTCCAGTGCGCCGAGCGTCGCGTCGAGTTCCGTGACGGGTGGCGGAACGAAGAGGGCATTGCCCGGTCGACTGCCGCCGATCCAGTTCTGCGAGCGCCGAAACTCGCCTGGGCTCTTGGTGCCGCCGCGCCCGCTTTGGAGGAGGCGGGCGTGCATCTCACGGATGAGCCGGAGCGAAAGTGGCAGTTCCTCAAGACGCTCAAGCCCAAACATCATCGCGTCGACGTAGTTAGAGACTTCGCGGATGTCATCGATCGGCTCGCCGGCCTGCGCTTCAGTTTCGAACCGGAGCAGGTCCGAGAGCGTCGACTGCGTACCCTCGATCTGCGACGAAAGAACCGCCTCCTTCCGGACGTACATGTAAAGGAACAGTTCTTGGCGGGGCAGGAGCATGGTGATCCCGTCGAGCCGTCCCAGTGCTCGTTCGGCGACGCTCAGGCGCTCGAGGAGGGAGAGTACGTCGATTGGCGGCTCGGGCGGTAGTGGCGGCGGCACGAAAGCACGGACAACCTCGCCGGCGACAGACGTGTCAAGGAACCGGCCGAACCGACGGTTGGTGGGAGAGATGTCAATCATGCCGCCAACCATGGCCGATAAGCGTTATTAAAGCAACCAGGCCTTTTTTTAAATAAGACCGGCGCTAAGGTAGGCAGCCTTAAATAAGGGACACGCAGCTTTTCCGTTATCACCCAGCGAGGCAGAGGTCGCACTCTGTGGCGGTCGATTGCCGGCATGCTCCCTGCTGCTCCCGCGGAGTGGCTCGTCACCGGGAACAGGTCGAATAACGAAGTGCCGCTTGGAGCCTGCGAGTTCTATGGGTGGCAGGGGGGATTGGCGCAGCTTCTTAGATCAGTCAGACGGCCTTAGCGGAGCACGGAGGCCTGGGCCGCAAGTGACGCCAACCGAGCGGCCAACGGACGGCAATCTGGTATCTGCTAGAGCATTTGCCGTTCAGGTAGAAACGGCTTCGCTTGGCTGAGAACAGCGACGCTTCTACGTATGTGTCATCTGTTGGTGATCAAGCCTGTGGCGTTGGAGGAGCCGTGCCGGCCGCCCTGTCCGTTGATCTTCGTCGTCGCGTTGTCGCTGCGCTGGAGGAGGGCCTGTCCTGCTCGCAAGTCGCCGAGCGGTTCGGCGTCAGCCCGGCGAGCGCCAGCCGCTGGCGGGCCCGGCTGAGCCGCCAGGGCTCGCTGGCGGCCGACCCGATGGGAGGAGACCGTCGCTCGGCCGATCTCGAGGAGCACGCTTCGGTTCTCCTCGATCAAGTCACGCGGACGCCCGACCTGACCCTAGCCGAGATGAAGGGGCGTCTGTCGCGGCGTGGGATCAATACCTCTCTCAGTGCGATCACCCGCCTGCTGACGCGTCACGGCCTGACATATAAAAAAAGACGGCGCATGCTGCGGAGCAGCAGCTTCCGGATGTGAAGGAAGTCCGCGAGGCGTGGTTTGAGGACCAACTTGATCTGGACCCGGAGCGGTTGGTGTTCGTGGATGAAACCGGGGTCACGACCAAGATGGCGCGCCTGCGCGGGCGGGCTCCCCACGATCAACGCTGCCGGATGGCGGTGCCGCACGGGTCCCGGGTGAGCACCACCCTGGTGCTGGGCTTGCGCAGTGACGGGCTGGTGGCGCCGCTCATCCGTCGCGGTGCCATGACGGGAGCCGCCTTCCTAGCCTACGTGCAGCAGGACTTGGCGCCGACCTTGCGCCCGGGCGACACGCTGATCCTCGACAACCTGCAGGCCCACAAGGTGGCGGGTGCACGCGAGGCGGTCGCGGCGGTGGGAGCGCGGATCCTGTACGTTCCCGCCTACTCGCCGGACTTCAATCCGATCGAGCAGGTCTTTGCCAAGATCAAGGCGCTGCTGCGCAAGGCGGCAGCCCGCAGCGAGGAGGCGCTGCATCGGGCGGTCCAGCGCATCCTGCGCTGCTTCAAGCCGCGCGAGTGCCGCCGCATCATCGCCGCAGCCGGCTATGATGCCGACTGAGCCATAAGCGAGACTATTTCTATCTGAACGGAAAATGCTCTAGGCGTAAGAACGTCTGCGCCTGTGGCCCATGCTGAGAAGGAATTGTAGTCTGCGCGAGCAGCCAGCAATCGACAGGCAAGCCTTTGCCAGCCGATGTAGTTCCCATCTGCACCATCGAACCGGCGGGCGACAGGTGCCGCGACGGCAGCAGTCCACCAGCGGTGGTCCAGATCGAGAAATCCTGAATTTTTGCTGAACAATCTCGCCAGGCGCACGATTGTGACCGAGTTCCGTGTCCGCGAGGTAGGTAGCGGACAGTTGCCGGGCTTGCCGACCAAGCTGGATTAAGGGAGGTCGTCCATGTCCAAATCCCCATCCTGAGTGCGTTCGTGCTCAGTTACATCGCGGCTCCCGTCCGTGCCTAGAACCCGACATCACCGGTGACCACGATGGCTTCATCTTCGGACATGAGAATGAAGATGATCAACACGGCGATGGTCAAACTAAAATACGCAACCCTCTAAACTGCCAATTTGGTGGCGTTGAAGCTCGCCGGAGTCACGGTTTATAATAACAAGAACGAAATTGTCGACGAGATAAAGGATTTTGTCAGCGACAGACATAAACGATCAGCGTTGATGTCGGTGTGGATAGTTTAATTAGCTTGTGCAAGAGCTGCGTTGTGCTTGATACATTAACTCTAGCCATCAGCAACAAGGACGACAAATGAGCTGTTCACGCTGACACAGACAAAGACACACTCAAGAACGCACCGAAGTTTGAGTGCTCGAAGAAGAAAAGCTGAGACATCCCGAAGACAGGAGACGCCTTTATGAAACGCACGATTGTCGCCACCGCATTGCTCGCCGGCCTCGGCTTCTGCTCGCTGGCCGTGCCATCGCAGGCCATGCCCGCCGCGCCTGCCAGCATGACGAGCGGGGCCAATGTCAACCTCGTCCAGGTCCGCTCGTCCCGTCGTCACATGCGTCGCCACCGGATGCAGCAGGGATCTGCAAGCCGCGGCAATGCCGGGATGCCGTCGCGCGGAGCGAGGGCCCAGCAATACGGTCAGACCACCGGCGGTCCTCGCCGCTGACTGTCAGGAACAGTCGTTGAGAACGATGTTCGCCGTATTGGATTAAAGCGCCGCCGGATGCCAGCCATGCGTCCGGCGGTTCTCTCATGATCATGAGTAGCCATGATATTCTCGGAAGCTCTCGAGCGGCTGGAGCAGCTCGGTCGTGCAAGCGTCGCCCTTTTGCCGGGTCTCGCCGTCGCCCTCGTCCTGTTCGGCTTCGGCTTGCTCGTTGCCCGTGGAGTCAGGGCTGGCGTGCGCCGAGCCGCCGCTTTGCGCGACGCCTCGCCCGGATCCGCCGCGGTGCTCGGGCGCATCGCCGGCGGGGTGACCATCCTGGTGTCGTTCCTCGTCGCCGCCTCAGTAGCATTCCCATCGGTCTCGGCCGCCGACCTGTTCAACCTGCTCGGCATCGGCGGCGTGGCGATCGGCTTTGCCTTCCGCGACGTGCTCCAGAACCTGCTCGCCGGCATCCTGATCCTGCTGACGCGTCCCTTCGTCATCGGCGACCAGATCCGGGCCGGCTCGCACGAGGGGACGGTCGAAGATGTCTGGGTCCGCGCCACGGTGCTGCGCACCTACGACAATCAGCGCGTGCTGATCCCGAACGCCACCCTGTTCGTCGACAAGATCACGGTCATCACCGCGCACGAGAAGCGCCGGCTCGCCTTCCCGTTGACGATCGGCAACGGCGACGACATCCGCGAAGCGCGCCGTGTCATCGTTGAGGCTTTGCGCGCCACCGACGGGGTGCTCGCCAACCCTCCACCGGAGGCGCTGGTCACGGGCCTCGGAGCAGCCGGCGTCGACATGACGGCCCGGCTGTGGATTGATCCGCCCCGGCGCCGGGACGCCGTCGATGCGCTCGACCACGCCATCGCCAACGTGAAGGAGGCGCTGACGGCCGCCGGCATCGACCTGCCCTACCCGACGAGCCAGGTGCTCCTGCACGACCAGACGGAGGAGACGGACGGCGACCGCGCCCGCCAGCGCGAGGGCTGGCCCGCGGGGACGAGCCCGCCGCGCCCCCGGTGGCGGGTGCAGCGGGAGGACGAGGCCGCCCGACCTGAGGAGGAGCGGGTTTGAGGTCGCGCCTGCGGGCGTGGGTTGAGGCCCTGGGTGACCAGTTCTGGCTGCGCCCGGCCTTCGTCGTCCTCGGCTGCCTGGGGCTGGCGCAGCTCGCGGTCTGGCTCGAGACAGCCCGCATCTCCGGCTACGACGCTTCCTCGCCGGACGCGAATTGGGGCTATTCGGGCGGCGCCGAGGGCGCGCGGGCGCTCCTCAGCGCGGTTGCCTCCTCCACCATTGGCGTGGCGGGCACGACCTTCTCCATCACCATCGCGGCGCTGACGCTCGCCTCCAACCAGATGGGACCGCGGCTGCTGCGCAACTTCGTGCGCGACGCCCGCAACCAGCTCGTGCTCGGCATCTTCCTCGGTACATTCGCCTATTCGCTGATGGTCCTGCGCACAGTCCGCACAGTGCAGGAGAGTCCCTTCGTTCCGCACCTCGCGATCAGTGGGGCCATCGCGCTCGCGCTGGTCTCGCTCGCCACCCTGGTCTGGTTTGTCCACCACATCGCCACCAGCATCAACGTCGAGACGGTGGTCGACGCCGTCCACCACGACCTCTGCGAGGCCGTGGAGGCACGGACCCTTGAAGCGCCGGATATGACGGCTCCGCGCGAGACCCCGGGTGGTGCTCCCGTGGCGGCGGCGCAGGGCGGCTACCTTCAGGCGGTCGATGCCGACAGTCTGGCCGATTGGGCGCGGGACCGCGGGACCGTCGTCGCCTTACGGGTGCGACCGGGGGACTACGTGCCGACGGGCTTCCCGGTCGCGTTCCTGTCCGCTCCCGTCGACGAGGCGGCGGAGGCAGTCGGGCGTGCGCTCATCTTCGGGCGACGTCCGGCCGCCTTGCAAGACCTGGAATACTCGGTGCGGCAGCTGGTTGAGATCGCCGTGCGGGCGCTCTCGCCGGGGATCAACGACCCGATGACGGCGGGAAGCGTCCTCGACCACCTGGGCGATGCGCTCTGCCGTATCGCTCCGCGCTACCTGCCCACCGGAGCGGTCGACCGGGACGGCCGCATCGTGCTCCTCCACCCGGTGACGAACTACGACGGCCTGTGCGATGCCATGTTCCACATGATCCGCCAGAACGCCGCCGGCTCGGTGCACGTGCTCGGTCGCCTGCTCGACGTTCTCTCCCGTGTCGCGGAGGTCGAGCGTTCGACCGATCGCGTCGCGGAGCTACGCCGACACGCGGACTTGGCCGTGGCCGCGGCACGGCGCACCGTCGACGACCCCCAGGACCTCGCGGATCTCGAGGAACGCCATGCCCGCTTCCTGCGTGCTCAGGAAGGCCGGCCCGCGCGAACGGACCGGCGCCTCGGCCGTTGAATGCCCGGCCCGTCCATCCGTCCTGGGCAGGGCCGCGGGGGGCCGACGATGTCATTAGGATCCGCGACCGAGTTTTCAGCCGCACAGGATCCGCTGCCGGACGAGACCGGGCATGGATCCGGAACCGGCTTCTGGGCACTGACCCTCGGCTCGGTCGGGGTGGTCTACGGCGATATCGGCACGAGTCCGCTCTACGCGCTCAAGGAGTCGCTGCACGCCGCGGCCGGCGGCAGCCACGCGCCCACCCGCGAGATGGTGTTCGGCGTCGTGTCCCTCATCCTCTGGGCTCTCATCCTCATCGTCACGATCAAATACGTGCTGATCGTCATGCGGGCCGACAACGATGGCGAGGGCGGCACGCCCTCGCTCGTGGCCCTGGCGCAGCGGGCGCTCGGCCGGTCTGGCGGCGCTGTGGTCGGACTTGGCATGGTCGGTATTGCCTTGTTCTACGGGGATGCGATCATCACCCCGGCGATCTCCGTGCTCTCGGCCGTCGAGGGGCTGAAGCTCGCCACGCCCGCCTTCGAGCCCTACGTCCTGCCCCTCAGCCTCGCCATCCTGATCGGCCTGTTCGCGGTCCAGAGCCACGGCACGGCGCGCGTGGCGATCGTCTTCGGGCCGCTCACCGCGTTCTGGTTCCTGGTGATGGCCCTCGGCGGGCTGAGCCACATCGCCGACGAGCCCGGCATCGTCGCGGCCTTCAACCCTGCCCACGGGATCGATTTCCTGCTCGGTCACGGCACCGCCGGCCTCCTGGCGCTCGGCGCCGTGTTCCTCGCGGTGACCGGTGCAGAGGCGCTCTACGCCGATATGGGCCATTTCGGGCGCACGCCCATTCGCACGGCCTGGTTCGGCCTTGTGCTGCCCGCCCTCGTCCTCAACTATCTCGGGCAAGGCGCGATGCTGCTCGCCCACCCTGAGCGGATCGAGAACCCGTTCTTCCTGCTCTATCCGTCCTGGGCGCTGCTCCCGATGGTTCTCCTGGCGACGGTCGCGACCATCATCGCCAGCCAGGCGGTGATCACCGGCACCTTCTCGATCACCCAGCAGGCCATGCAGCTCGGCCTCCTGCCGCGCATGCGGGTGCAGCGCACCTCGGAGACCGAGAAGGGACAGATCTACATCCCGCGGGTGAACTGGTGGCTGCTGATCGCCGTCGTGCTCTTGGCGATCCTGTTCAAGTCCTCGAGCGCGCTCGCGGCCGCCTACGGCATCGCGGTGACCGGCGACATGGTCATCACGGCAAGCCTCGTCTTCGTGGTCGCGTGGCGGTACTGGCGCTGGCCCGCCGCCGTCGTGGGCCTCGTGATCGCGCCCTTCCTGCTCATCGAGCTGGTCTTCCTCTCGGCCAATGCCCTCAAGCTGCTCCATGGGGGCTGGGTCCCGCTGACCATCGGCGCCGGGCTGGTGGTGGCAATGTGGACCTGGCGGCGCGGCTCCGCCCTGATCGTCGCGGAGATCCACCGGCGGCGCGTGCCGCTCTCCAACTTCACGCGCATGGCGGAGAGCGGCTCGGTCCTGCGGGCGCCGGGAACGGCCGTGTTCCTGACCGGCACGCCCGGCGACACGCCCGGCGCCTTAATGCACAACGTCAAGCACAACCACGTGCTGCACGCCCGCAACTTCATCCTGCACGTGGTCACCGACGACCTGCCGCGGGTGCAGAGTGCCGGGCGCGTCACGGTCAAGCCGCTCTCGAACGTCTTCTCGTGCGTGACCGTGCGCTTCGGCTTTATGGAGCTGCCCGACCTGCCGCGAGCCCTCGCCGGGGCGGGCTTTGACCCCGACACCCTGTCCTACTTCCTGACTCGGCGGGTGCTCGTTGCCTCGCCGGAGACCGGCATGTCGGTGTGGCAGGACCGCCTCTACATCGCCATGGCGCGGGCGGCGACGGACGCCTCGCGCTACTTTTGCATCCCGGCGGACCGTGCCGTCGAGATTGGGGCGCGGTTCGACATCTGATCCCGTATGCGTTCCCTCGCCTACCCGCCCTAGTGCACTGACACGGACAAACGCGCCATGCGCTCCTCAGCCAACTGCTTGCGATCATAGAGGAATTCGACGCGTGCTGTGTACCTTTTGAAGGCGTCAGTGCACTAGCGGCATACGGTATGAGGCGAGTGACTCCAGTCCGATTGAGCCCATAGAGAACGCCGACGCATGCCTCGCTCCTCGTCTGGAGCGAGCACTACATCAGCTCTGCCGCGCCGCGTGAACCCCAACCATCCGACTCAGCCCAAACCGAAAATGCTCTAGCGCGGCGCTGGCGATCAACACCACGGAGCATGTCACGAAAAGCAGAAAGAGGCGGGCAGCGTGGTATCGGATCGTGGAGGTGCATACTCCTACTTCGTCAGTATGCTGGATAAAACATGATAAATCATTTGTTGTTTCAGGCTCGACTGAATCATTTCACGGCTAGAAACGGAAACCGCGTCATGATGCATAGGCCGAGGGCGGCGCAACGGCAAGATCGTCGGATACGCCAGCCAATCGGCTCAGCAGCGTTAGGCAGAGCAGGCCAAGCAGGGCAACCACCATCACGCCGAGCACTAGGTCAGACGTGCGGACGTCCGATGGCGCCCGTCGGCTCATGTTTGGCCGGCGCAACTTCCGGACTTGCGTGGAACGACGCATAGGCACGGGTCTCCGCCCCTGGCGGCCCGACCATGGGGGGAACCTGCAAGCCCCGCCAAGGGGCCGCACACCTTGACTCTCCTATCTCATCATCGAGCGTGGGGCGCAACGGGCGCTGATGACGCTCGAGCGAAAGTGAGACGGAACACAGTTTCATCCGGGCCTGCTTGCAATGTGGCAAAGGCTGACGTTGAGCGTAGGGCGACTCGTGGCCTTGCCGTGCGAGATGTACAGAGTGGCAGCATGAAAACCGGGATCGATCGCTTCGCAGGCAAGGGGCGCGAGACAAGCATCCGCGTGCGTCAGGAGCGGGCCAAACGACGCGCTGCCGAACTCACTCCTGTCATCGCCGCGTTGCAGGCAGGTGGCGCAGCGACGTTGCAGGCCATTGCCGATGCATTGAACGAGCGCGGAATTCCTACGCCACGAGGATGCCGATGGACCCCCACGCAGGTCAGCCGCCTCCGTGCGCAGGCAGATCAATGGTAGCGGGCCGGGCACAGCCTCCAGACGGAACCCCAGCCCGCCTGTGACGACAGCCGAGCGGCCGAGAGGCGGCAGGCTGGCGTGACCCACCGCGATTTAGGGCTGGAGAGCGCACAATCGAGAGAAGCAGATCCCGCGCTTGAGAAGTGAGTCGTTCGACGAGTGCGGCCATGGTATCAGAGGGGTGGATGAACCGCGGCTCGCTTGTCAGCGACTGTCGGAACGCGTTACTTCCAGCCAGTGACGCGTTCGCGCGCTGGTGCAGACGCTTTTGTCGCTGATTCATCATTGCAACGCCTGGCTCCTATCGCGGCCCGAAACCAGCACCAGAGATCGGCGACGTTCCAGCTGCAGTGCTACGGGTTCTCAAAGTTGGCAATTTTTGACGGTCGGGCCAGGGCGTGGCAGGGTTCGAGCATGTCCAGTACGCCAACCCGTAACGTCGCTCTCACCCCTGTCCTCGAGAACTACATCCAGGCGCAGGTCGCCTCCGGGCACTACTCGAACGCCAGCGAGGTTGTTCGCGCCGGACTGCGCCTGCTGATGGAGCGCGACCACGCTGCGCCGCGCACCCGCCCCACCTCCGCAAAACCGTCATCCGCTCGATGAGCCCTTTGGAAAACGGACCATCCGCCCCGCACGACTTCGAGGCGGATATCCTCGCCATCGAGAGCATCGCGGCCGTACCAACGATCCTGGATGTTGTCTGCCGCACCTCTGGCATGGGCTTTGCCGCCGTTGCGCGCGTCACCGAGGATCGCTGGGTGGCCTGCCAGGTGAAGGACAATATCGCCTTCGGCCTCCAACCCGGTGGCGAGCTGAACGTCGCGACTACCATCTGCAATGAGATCCGCCAAAGCGGCAAGGCTGTGATCATCAGTCACGTCGCCGAGGACCAAGCCTACTGCGGTCATCCGACGCCAGCGATGTACGGCTTCCAAAGTTACATCTCGATGCCGATCGTGCTGCCGGATGGCACCTTCTTCGGGACGCTCTGTGCCATTGATCCGAAGCCGGCACTGCTCGACCGGCCCGAGATCGTCGGTACATTCAAAATGTTTGCCGACCTAATCGCCTTTCATCTCGATGCCCACATCCGGCTGGCGGCCAGCGAGGCGCGCGCGCGTAGCCGTGATGCCAGCACCACCGCGTTGGAGGCCCTGAACAGTGCCCTGACCGAACGGGCCGAGGCACGCACGCAGGAGCGGGACCGGATCTGGCAGGTCAGCCATGACATGCTCGGTGTCGCCGACACCAACGGGGTCTGGCTCAGCATCAACCCGGCCTGGACCACGATCCTCGGCTGGCATGAGGAGGAGGTCGTCGGACGTACCTCCGCATGGCTGGAGCATCCCGACGATCACGAGAAGACCCGCGCCGAGGTGGCCCGGCTGGCTGCCGGATACAACACCCTCGCATTCGAGAACCGCTTCCGCACGCGTGACGGCAGTTACCGGACCCTGTCATGGCGGGCGGTGCCAGCGGAAGGCCGTCTTTACTGCGTGGCCCGCGATGTGACCGAGCAGCGCGAGCGGGCCGTGCTGCTGGAAAAGGCCGAAGAGGCGCTGCGCCAGTCACAAAAACTGGAGGCAGTCGGTCAGCTCACCGGCGGCGTGGCGCACGACTTCAACAACCTCCTGACGATTATCCGCTCGTCCGTCGACTTCCTGCGCCGTCCAAACCTGTCGGAGGAGCGCCGCGCCCGCTACATGGAGGCGGTCTCGGACACGGTCGATCGTGCCGCGAGGCTGACAAGCCAGCTCCTGGCGTTTGCTCGTCGGCAGACGCTCAAACCCGAGGTGTTCGAGGTCCGGCTCGTGCTGCGCGAAATGGCCGACATGCTCGACACAGTCACTGGCTCCCGCATCCGCATCGTCACAGCGCTGCCGGACGAGCCCTGCTTCGTCCGAGCGGACCTCAGCCAGTTCGAGACCGCACTGGTGAACATGGCGGTCAACGCCCGCGACGCCATGAACGGTGAGGGCACGCTCACCCTGCAGCTAATCTGTTCCAGTGTCCTGCCGCCGATCCGCGGCCATGCGGGGGCATCCAGTCCCTTCGCGGCGGTTTCGCTCACCGACACCGGCTCGGGTATCCCGCCCGAGCTTATCGCCCGTGTATTCGAGCCGTTCTTCACCACCAAGGAGGTCGGCAGGGGCACGGGGCTCGGGCTGAGCCAGGTGTTTGGCTTCGCCAAGCAGTCAGGCGGTGACGTCGATGTCGAGAGCAGGCTCGGGCAGGGCACTGAACCGCTCCGGGATTTT